>JBEGVB010000115.1:0-42539 GCA_041178545.1 Planctomycetota bacterium | reverse complement strand
AACCACCGCTCCCGCTCCCCGGCCCTCTCTTCCAGCCTCCGTCCCCGCGCGCGCTCCAACACCACGCCGCCACCTCCCCATCCGCCGCGCCACGCCCGCGCGCCCTCTCCCCCTCACAGTTTCTCCCTCCATCCCCGCTCCTCACCCACCACGCCATCCGCCTCAACCACCGCTCCCGTGCCCCGGCCTCTCTTCCAGCCTCCGTCTCCGCGCACGCTCCACCACCAGGCCGCCACCTCCCCCACCGCCCGCGCCGCGTCCGCGTGCCCTCTCCCCCGTCACAGTTTCTCCCTCCGCTCCCGCTCCTCACCCAGCACGCCATCCGCCTCAACTACCGCTCCCGCTCCCCTGCCTCTCTTCCCTCCCCCGCGCCACGCCCGCGCGCCCTCTCCCTCCGCTCCCTCACCTCGCTAACCTCCCCACCCATGTCGCGCCGCCTCCTGCTCGTCTCCAACTCCACCATGCACGGCCGCTCCTACCTGGAGCACGTGATGGATGCCCTGCGCGCGCACCTTGCCGGCGTGCAGCGCATCCTCTTCGTGCCGTGGGCGCTCGCGGACCACGATGCCTATGCCGCCAAGGCAGCGCCCGCGTTCGCCGCGCTCGGCATCCGGCTGGAGTCGCTGCACACGGCGCCCAACCTGCTTGCCGCCGTTGGCAGCGCGCAGGCGGTGTTCGTGGGCGGCGGCAACACGTTCCGCCTGCTGGACCGGCTGCACCGAAGCGGCACAGCAGCCGCCATTGCCGCGCGGGCGCTGGACGGCATGCCCTACGTGGGCAGCTCGGCGGGCACCAACGTGGCCACGCGCTCGATCCGCACCACCAACGACATGCCCATCGTCATGCCGCCAACGCTTACGGCGCTCGGCTTGGTGCCGTTCCAGGTCAACCCGCACTACCTCGACCCGGACCCGGCCTCGACCCACATGGGCGAGACGCGCGAGGAACGCATCCGCCAGTTCCACGAGGAGGACGCCACGCCCGTGCTCGGCCTGCGCGAGGGCGCATGGCTCGAGGTCGAGGGCGCGCGTTGCACGCTGCGCGGCACCACCGGGGCACGCCTGTTCCGGAGGCAACAGGGCGCTGTGGAACACGTGGCGGGCGACGACCTCTCGTTCCTGCTGGGCTGATCGCCTTGCAGGCTGGGGCTGCGCGGCGTCCACTGTCCGTCATGCGCGTCCTGCCCCTGCTGCTGCTCGCATCCTGCGCCGCCTCCTCGGCGCACCACGACCACCACCACCGGCACCACGCCGCGGACCACGACACGCCCGAGATCCCGCCGGCGTGGATCGAGTCGCACGTGCGTTTCCTCGCCGACGACCTGCTGGAGGGCCGTGGCGTGGCAACCCGTGGCGACGCGCTGGCGCGCCTCTACATCCGCACGCAACTCGAGGCCGCGGGCCTGCAGCCCGGTGGGCCCGAGGGCAGCTGGGAACAACCAGTGCCGATCCTCGGGCTCACGGCCGAGGTGACCGAACCGCTGCGCGCAACCAACGGCACCGAGACGCTCGCGTTCGAGCCGGTCACGGACTTCACGGCCGTGGCCGCGCGGCCCGCAGCCGAGACCTCGTTCGACGAGGCCGAGGTGGTGTTCGTCGGCTACGGCATCGACGCACCCGAGCAGCAGTGGGACGACTTCAAGGGCATGGACCTCAAGGGCAAGGTCCTGCTGGTGATGAACAGCGACCCTGCCTCCGACCCCAACCTGTTCGGCGGCAAGGCACGCCTCTACTACGGCCGCTGGACCTACAAGTACGAGGAGGCCGCGCGCCGCGGCGCCGTGGGTGCGATCATCCTGCACACCAACGAGTCGGCTGCGTACCCATGGCAGGTGGTGCAGTCGAACCACGGCCGCGAGAACTTCTGGCTGCCGTTCGCGCCCGATGCCCCGACGCTGGCAATCCGTTCGTGGGTCACCGAGGAAGCCGGCTCGCGGCTGTGCAAGCTGGGTGGCCACGACCTCGCAGCGTTGCGCACAAGCGCCGAGAGCCGCGACTTCAAGCCGGTGCCGCTGGGCGTGAAGGTCTCGCTGCGGACGCGCAACACCGTGCGCGAACTGCAGTCCGCCAACGTGCTGGGCATGCTGCCCGGCAGCGATCCTGCACTGGCGAAGGAAGTGGTGGTCATCACCTCCCACTTCGACCACCTGGGCATCGGCACGGGCCGCAACGGCGACCGCATCCACAACGGCGCGGTCGACAACGCCTCGGGCATCGCTGGCATGCTCGCCATGGCGCGCGCCCTCAAGGACATGCCCAGGCCGCGCCGCTCGCTGCTGTTTGCCGCGGTCACTGCGGAGGAGTCGGGCCTGCTGGGCTCCAGCTGGTACACGCGCCACCCGACGGTTCCGCAGCAGCAGATCGTGGCCAACTTCAACGTCGACGGCCTCAACGTGTGGGGCGCCACCGAGGACATCGAGTTCGTGGGCCACGGCAAGAGCGACCTCACCGCCGTGGCCGAGGGCGTGGCGAGCGACTTCGGTCGACGCCTCACCCCGGACTCCAGCCCGGACGCGGGCGTCTTCTACCGCTCGGACCACTTCCCGTTCGCGCGCATCGGCGTGCCTGCCGCCTACTTCAAGGCAGGCAGCTCGTTCCTCGACCGGCCCGAGGACCGCAAGCGCATGAAGGCGTCCTTCACCACGATCCACTACCACCAGCCGAGCGACGAACTGGCGCCGTGGTGGAACTTCGCGAGCGCGGCCGCCGACACGAGGCTGATCCTCGCGTGCCTCGTCGCCACCGCCAACCGCGACCAGGCGCCCCGTTGGACGCCTGGCGACGAGTTCGAGAAGTTCCGCTGAGCCGCGGCGCGGCTCAGACCTTCTTCGCGCGCGGCTTGCCCGGCATCGGCACCGGATCCACGGGCAGCGGGCCGAACTCGTAGCTGGTCGGGCCCCAGCGCTCGTCGCTGTTCATGGCCTCGTCCCAGGTGACGACCTTGCCGCCGTAGGTGGCCATGCGGCCCATGATCGCGGTGAGCGTGCTCTCGGCCACGTAGTAGCCGGCGTTGATCGGCGTGCCCGAGCGGATCGATGCGAACATCGCATCGTGCTCCGACTGGTACGGGTCGTTGTTCGGGCCGTCGTACTTCCACGCGTTCTTGCCGGTGATCGTGTAGTCGCCGAAGTGCGCCTCGCCGTCGGTGCCGTACAGGTGCTCGCTCACGTCGTTGGCGCAGCCGTCGATCTGGCGGCACTCGCTGAACAGCCAGGCCCCGTTCTCGTACTCGTACTGCACGGCATGGTGGTCGAAGATGTGGCCGTAGGCGGGATCGGTGCGCACCTGGCGACCGCCCATGCCGCGGGCGCGGATCGGGTGCGCCTGCATCGCCCAGTTGATCACGTCGAGGTTGTGGACGTGCTGCTCGACGATGTGGTCACCGGAGAGCCAGGTGAAGTACAGCCAGTTGCGCAACTGCCACTCCATGTCGCTCCACTCGGGCTTGCGACGGTGCATCCACAACCCGCCCATGTTCCACGCGCAGCGGGCGAACAGGATCCTGCCCAGTGCGCCGTCGTGCACCTTCTCCATCGTGGCGAGGTAACCGTTCTGGTGGTGGCGCTGCAGTCCGCTCACCACGCTCAGCTTCTTCTCGTCGGCCTTCCGTGCCGCTGCGAGGAACTGGCGTACGCCCGGCGAGTCCACGGCAATCGGCTTCTCGCAGAACACGTGCTTGCCGGCCTCGATGGCCTGCTCGAAGTGGTGGGGACGGAAGTGCGGCGGGGTCGCCAGCACGACCACGTCCACGCCCGAGTCGAGCACGCCCTTCCAGGCGTCGACGCCGGTGAACTTGCGCGAGTCCGCGAGGTCGATCTTGGACTTGAGACCCTCGTTCTCGGCGAGGCCGCCGATCGCACCCTCGAGGCGGTCGCCGAACATGTCGCCGGCGGCCCACAGCTTGACCGGTCCCTTGGTGCTCAGCGCCTGGGACACGGCACCGGTGCCGCGACCGCCTGCACCGATCACGCCCACCTTGATCTCCTCGGGTCCGCCGACGTGCACGAACGGTGCCGAGGGCAACACGGACGCGCCGGCGGCCACCGAGCTGGCCTTCAGGAAACTGCGACGGGAGACGGGCTTCATGCTCTGCACCTCTTGGTTGGCGGGGAATGTGGTCTCAGGGGTTCTCGAACCGGGCGCGCTCCTCGGCGCTCGGCTCCTGCAGCGGGCGCACCACGCGGAAGCCCACGAAGGGTGCATCCGTGAAGTACCACCAGCTCTTGGGGATCTGCGGGTCGCGCTGCTTCCACGCGGGCTCGCTGCCGCGGCGGGCGGCGGAGCGCAGCATTGCAGGCTCGTCCTGCCACGAGCCGCCGCGGACCACGTGCGGGTAGCGCAGCGGCTTGCCGTCGGTACGGCGCGGGTGCGCCACCGGGTCGGTGCGCGGGGAAGTGCCGCCCGTGGCGCCGTACCAGTCGGCAACCAGCTCGTCGACGCACCACTCGGCCACGTTGCCGTGCATGTCGAACAGCCCGAAGGCATTGGGCTTCTTCTGTCCGCCCTTCTGGTAGGTATTGCCGTTGTTGGCCGCGTAGACGGCGTGGTCACCGAGCGCAGCAGGGTCGTCGCCGAAGGACCAAGCGGTCGTGGACCCGGCACGGCATGCGTATTCCCACTCGGCCTCCGTGGGCAGGCGGTGGAAGCGGCCGGTCTTGCGCGACAGCCAGGCGCAGTACTCGCGCGCGGCTTCCTGCGTCATGCAGATGGCCGGGTACCCGTCGCGCCCCATGCCGAAGGTCATGTCGGTGTAGGGCGGTGTGGGGCGGCTCATGCCATCGGGCTTCTTGGCCTGCGGCAGTTCTTCGTCCGTGTTCCAGGCGTCGTACTGCTCCCAGGTGATCTCGACGCGGCCCATCCAGAACGGACCGACCTCGACCTCCACCTGCGGCCCCTCGTTGTCGGCGCGTCCTGACTCGCCTGCCGGGCTGCCCATGCGGAACCTGCCGCCGGGCACGGGCACCATGGCGATGGCCGCCCTGCCGCCGGGAAGCTCCTGGTCGTAGGGCTCCATCGCGGGCGCAGCGGGCTTGGCCGCCGCCTCGGCAGCCGGCAGCTTCACGGGGACGAACTCGTCCGTGGCAACACCGCCTGCGGACGGATTCACCGCTGGCTGCGCCGACTGTGTCGGCTGCGCTGGCTGCTGCACCGGTGCCTGAGGTCCCTTTTCCTCACCTCCCGAGCACGAAGTGAGCGCCAGCAGGACCAGCATCGACGAGCGAGCATGCATGCGGCGTCGCAGTGTAGGTGGACTCGTGCGCTTGACCAGTACCTGTCACAGGAAGCAGATGGGTGCGCCGCACGCTGCAGACGCCTATCGTGCGACGAAAAGGAGGCTCCCATGCTTCGTCGCGAGTTCCTCGTCGCCGGCGCCGCCGGCATCACCGCATCCATGGTCCCTGCTGCCGCCGCAGCCGGCCGTCCCGCGCCCGCCCGCGGCGCCGAACCGTTCGCCCTCAAGTTCGCCCCCCACTTCGGGATGTTCCGCCACCACGCAAAGGACGACGTGGACCAGCTGCAGTTCGCCCACGACGAGGGCTTCCGCGCGTGGGAGGACAACGGCATGGGCGGCCGGTCCGTCGAGGACCAGGAGCGGCTCGCGAAGAAGATGTCCCAGCTCGGCATCGAGATGGGCGTGTTCGTCGCGCACGGCGACTTCGGCGCCCCGACCTTTGCGTCGGGCAAGCAGGAGCACGTGGACCGCGTGCTCGCCGACATGAAGAAGGCCGTGGAGATCGCCAAGCGTGTGAACGCCAAGTGGTGCACCGTGGTGCCCGGCACCGTCGACCACCGGCAGGACATGGGCTACCAGACCGCCAACGCCGTGGAACTCCTCAAGCGCTGCTGCGACATCGTCGGCCCGGCAGGGCTCACCATGGTGATGGAGCCGCTGAACTTCCGCGACCACCCCGAGCTCTTCCTCACCAAGGTCCCGCAGGGCTACCAGATCTGCCGCGCCGTGGGCTCGCCCCACTGCAAGATCCTCGACGACCTGTACCACCAGCAGATCACCGAGGGGAACCTCATCCCCAACATGGACCGTGCGTGGAGCGAGATCGCGTACTTCCAGTCGGGGGACAACCCCGGCCGCTGCGAGCCCGAGACCGGCGAGATCCACTACCGCAACGTGTTCCGCCACATCCGCGACAAGGGCTTCACCGGCATCATCGGCATGGAGCACGGCAACAAGTTCGGCGGCAAGGAAGGGGAACGGAAGCTCATCGACGCCTACCGCCACGTGAACCCGGCCTGAGCGGGCTGGGGTCCGGACAACCCCGGCAGGCAACATGGCGAGCCGCGCGGGCCACCCTTGCGCGGCTCGCGTCGTCGCGGGAGCTGGTGTGCTCAGCCCTTCACGGGCTCGGCCTTGGGGGCCGGCTTGGCGGCAGGCGCTGCGGGCGGGCCTGCGCCCTGGTCCCGGCCACCGCCCGGTGCTTCCTTGCCTTGGGCTGGCTGCAGCCGGTCCACGTACTGCTTCGGGGCGGCGGCAACCTTGGCAGCGCACTTGTCACAGCAGGTGCGGACCAGCCGGGCACCCACCATCGTGTCCACGGCCTGGTCGCCCAGTTCCTCACCGGACACGACGCACTTGGTCGTGGGGTAGGCCTTGAGCTGCAGCGCGTAGGCGGCATCCAACACCTTGCGGGCATGCACCTCGGGGTTGTCCATGGCCACGACCACGCACCTCGAGCAGCAGAGCTTCACCAGCGTCTCGTCCAGCACGACCTTCACCACGTTGCCCGCCGAGCCGAGCTTCTTGCCGGACACCGTGCAGACGTCGAGCGGGTAGCTGGACTCCTGCGCCGCAACCACTGCAGCATCCAGTCGCCTGGCGTACAGCACCTTCTTGGAGAACGTCTCGACGTCCTTCTCGACCTTGGCCCGGCACTTCTCGCTGCACACCTGGAACGTGCGACCCGCGGCCTCGAAGGTCAGCGGATCGGCACCAAGCGCCTCACCCGTGACGATGCACGTGGTCATCGGGTGGCTGTGGACCACCTTGTACCTTGGGGCGTCCTGCGCAGGCGCGAGGGCGGACAGGAGGATCGCTGCGACGGCGAGGAGCAGTGCTCGCATGAAGGGCTCCGCTGGTTGTGCCCCGAGGGCCGCATGCCGGACCGGGGGCTGACGAAAGCGTACCGTCGAGCAGCCCGCGCCTGCCCATGGACAGCAGGGCCGGAAACACAACGAGCCGCGCAGGTCACCCCTGCGCGGCTCGCGTCGTCGTGGGAGCTGGTGGGATCAGCTCTTCACGGGCTCGGCCTTGGGGGCCGGCTTGGCGGCAGGCGCGGCCTTGTCGCCACAGCACTCGCCGCTGGCCTTGGCGTCCTTGGCGGGAGCGGCCTTGTCGGCGCAGCAGGAGCCACCCGTCGCCTTGGCACCGGCCTTGGCAGGGGCGGCCTTGTCGGCGCAGCAGGAGCCGCCGGTCGCCTTGGCAGGAGCGGCCTTGCCTTCGGCTGCGCAGCAGGCGCCGGTCGCACCGTCGATGCAGGTGTCGCCACAGTCGCCGGCCATCGCGCCGCCCTTGCTGCCCTTCTCGGCAGGCTTGGCAGCCGGGGCGGCTGCGGGCTGGGCCGAGCCCTTGTCTTCCTTCGCACCCGCGGCGTCCTTGCCGTGCGCCGGGTACAGCTTGTCCATGTACTTCTTCGGGTCGGCGGCAACCTTGGCGGCGCACTTGGCGCAGCAGGTGCGGAACAGGCAGGTGCCGACCATCGTCTCGGTGACCTTGTCGCCGAGCTCCTCACCGGAGACCACGCACTTGGTCGTCGGGTAGGCCTTGAGCTGCATCGCGTACGAGGCGTCCATCACCTTGGCGGCCATCGCGGCCGGGTTGGCCATGGCCTTCTTGGTGCAGCCGCCGCAGCAGAGCTGGACGAGCGTGTCGTTCAGCACGAGCTTCACCGGGTCGCCCATCGAGCCGAGCTTCTTGCCGGCCACGGCGCACACGTCGAGCGGGTAGTGCGGCAGCTGGGCGGCGACGATGGCGGCATCGAGCTTTGCCGCGAACGGGGCCGGGTCCTTCTCGACCTTGGCCTGGCACTTCTCGCAGCACACCTTGAAGGTGCGGCCACCGGCCTCGAACGACAGCGGCTCGGCATCGAGCTCCTCACCGGTGACGATGCACGTCGTCATCGGGTAGGTGGGGACCACCTTGTACTTGGGGGCGTCCTGGGCGGACGCGAAGGCGGACAGGAAGAATGCAGTCAGGATGAGGAGCAGTGCGCGCATGAAGGTCTCCGTTGGATGGCGAGCATAGGACAGGACGGAACCCCGCCCGGCAAGCGCAACCGGGTGGGCCAGAGTGCGGAGACCCGTCCTAGCGCCGTGCGGCGAGGTACTGGCCCGGCCAGTGCACGTCCTCCACGCCGTACTGCTGGGCCGCGTGCAGGGTGAGGTAAGGGTCTGCGAGGTGCGCCCTTGCGATCGCGCAGAGGTCGGCGCGACCTGCGCCCACGACGGTGTTCGCGTGGTCGACCGAGAGGATGGCGCCGACGGCCATCACCGGCATGCCGGTGGCAAAGCGGATCTGCTCCGCGAACGGCACCTGGTACATGCGGCCGTAGTCCGGCCTCGACTCGACCACGTTGCCTGCGGTCGACACGTCCACCAGGTCCACCCCTGCTTCGCGCAGCCAGTGGCTCAGCTGCACCGCATCCTCGGGCGTGAACCCACGGCTGCCAAGCCAGTCCGTGGCCGAGATGCGCACGGCAAGCGGCTTGTCCGCGGGCCATGCAGCACGCACGGCGCGCACGACCTCCAGCGGGAAGCGGGCACGGTTCTCCAGCGAGCCACCGTACGCGTCGGTGCGCACGTTGGAGAGCGGCGAGAGGAAGCTCGAGAGCAGGTAGCCGTGCGCGAGGTGCAGTTCGACGAGGTCGAAGCCCGCACGGTGTGCGAGCCCTGTCGAGTGCACGAACTGGTCGCGCACGCGGTCCATGTCGGTGCGGTCCATCGCCTTGGGCGCGGGCCAGTCCTTCTCGAACGGGACCGCCGACGGGCCCAGGGTCTGCCACGCTCCCTGCGTGAGCGGGAGGTCGCGGCCGTTCCACGGGTGCGACACCGAGCCCTTGCGGCCGGCATGGGCGATCTGGACGCCGACGGCCGACCGCGAGTGCTGGTGGACGAAGTCCGTGATGCGCCTCCACGCAGCCACGTGTGCCTCGTTCCACAGCCCTGCGCACCCGGGCGTGATACGCCCCTCGGGTGACACGTTGGTCATCTCGGTGATGACCAGGCCGGCACCACCCACGGCACGGCTGCCGAGGTGCACGAGGTGCCAGTCGCCTGGCGTGCCGTCCACTGCCGAGTACTGGCACATGGGCGACACCACGATGCGGTTGGGCAGGCGCAGCGAACGCAGCTGGAACGGCAGGAACGCAGGCGGCGGCACCTTGCCGTCCCTCGGTTGCACACCAGCAGCGGCGGCGAACTCCGCATCCGCCTCGGCCACGACCTTGGGGTCGCGCAGCCGCAGGTTCTCCCACGTGATGCGCCGACTGCGGGTCATCAGGTTGAAGGTGAGCTGGTACGGGGCCTGCCCCATGTACCGCGCGCACTGCTCGAACCACTCCCGGCTCGTCTGTGCCGCACGCTGGATCTTGAGCACGTCGACGCGTCTTGCGTCCTGGTACGCCTGCAGTGCCTTCGGCACGTCCCGGCCGTGCTTCCTGACCGCGTCAGCCAGCGCGATCGCGTCCTCCATCGCGAGCTTGGTGCCGGAGCCGATCGAGAAGTGCGCCGTGTGCACGGCGTCCCCCACCAGCACCAGGTTGCCGTGGTGCCACTGCTCGCAACGGACCGTGGGGAACGTGCGCCAGACCGACCGGTTGACCAGCAGCTTGCTGCCCTTGAGCTGGTCGGCAAAGAGCTGCTCGCAGAAGCGCGCAGACTGTTCCTCGTCGAGCTTGTCGAGTCCCGCCTTGCGCCACGTGTCCTCGTGGCACTCGACGATCCAGGTGCCGCGACCGGGCTGGAACGGGTATGCGTGCACGACGAAGAGGCCCCACTCCGACTCGAGGAACACGAAGGTGAATGCCTTCATCTCCAGGTCGGTACCGAACCACGCGAACTTGCACTTGCCCAGCTCGATGCTCGGACGGAAGTGCGCTGCATTCTGCTCGCGGATGCGGCTGTTCACGCCGTCGCAGGCGACCACGAGGTCGCTGCCCGCGGCCACCGAGAGTTCGACCTGCTGCTGGAAGTGCAGCCGCACCCCGAGCTCGCGGCACCTCTCGTGCATGATCTGCAGCAACCGCATGCGCGACATGCCGCAGAACCCGTGGCCGGTCGACGTCGTCCACTGCCCGCCGTACCAGGTGTCGATGTCCGACCAGTAGGCGAAGTTGTCGCGGATGCGCTGGTAGCTCTCGGGGTCCGCCACCCGGAAGTTGTCGAGAGTCTCGTCGGAGAACACCACGCCCCAGCCGAAGGTGTCGTCGGGTCGGTTCTGCTCGTACACGTCGATCTCGAGGCCGGGGTCGGCCTTCTTGGCCAGGATCGAGAAGTAGAGACCTGCGGGTCCGCCGCCGATGCACGTGATCTTCATGGTGCGAGCACCCAGTGTGCTGCGCAGCCGCTCCCGTCGCCACCCTGCAGTCGGATCAGCGCGGGGTCCCGCTGCCTGCAGGCCGGAATTCCCAGAGCTCCCAGTCCGTACCCGTGGCGCGCAGGACGAGCTGTTGCTCCAGGGCAGCGCGGAACGATGCACCTGCCGCACCATCCGCGGCACAACTCGGACGGTGCACGTACCAACGCGGCCCGAACCGGGCGACTTCTGCCGCGAGGTCCTCCACGGTCTGGCGGTCGCGCGCGAGCAGCCGACCCTTGCGCCGGGCGTGGAAGAAGACGTCGGGCTGCTCGAAGTTGTTTGGCACCGGTGCACCGAGCGAGCGGTCGACGGCATCGTCGGGCGACAGCACGAGGACGCGGTCGGCCGGGGCCGAGAGCTCGGCCAGCCGCTCGCCGCACTCGCGTGTCACCGTCGGGTGCCGCAGCGACTTCACGTGGAGGTCCACCCGGACCAACTCGAGGACGGCAGCCGTGGCGGCGACGCAGGCCAGCAGGGTTGCAACCCGTCCCCGGCACAGCCGGTCGAGACCGGCACCAGCCAGCAGCGCAAGCATGGGCACGGCGTAGACGTGGTAGTGCAGGCCGCGGTCCGGGTGCCCGCAGTAACGCGCAGCCGCGAGGTAGTAGACGGCAGTGGCCACGACCCAGGACCAGACGAGGGGCCGGAACACGGCGCGCGGACCGGTGGTGGCGAGCAGGGGCAGGCCTGCGAGACAGAAGAGCGCGCCAAGCCTGCCGCTCCCGCGCGCGACCTCCATCGTCAACAGGTCCTTGTAGAACTGCGGGTTGGTCCACCAGGCGAAGTTGCCCCACTTCGAGTCGCCGCCGGAGACGACGCCAAAGGTGTTCCCGTGGGTCGCGTGGATGACAGCTGCATGCGCGTACCAAGCGGCAGCGGGGAGGAGTGCGACGGCTGCAAAGAGCCAGAGGTCAGCCCGACGGAGGAACCCGGTGCCGTGCCGCCACGCGGCCAGCACCACCAGCACGAGCCCGAGGTGGACCGAGGTCGGCTTCACGAGGACCGCGACGGCCATCGCGAGGGCAGAGACGAGCAGCTGGCCGCGCCTGCCCTCGTCAACCCACGCGACGAACCGCTCGACCGCGACCATCGCGGCGAGCACCACCGTTGCCTCCGGCATGAAGGTGCGCGTGAAGCGGAACAGCACGGGCGAGAAGCTGTAGACCGCGGTCGCGAACACGATGCCGTTCGGGCCGAGCCAACGCGTGGCAAGCCGGTGGAACGGCAGGCACGAGAGCGCGAACAGCACCACGCTGAGTGCGCGACCGAGCCATGGATCCTCGCCGAGCAGCCGATAGAGCAGGTGCACGACGAACGGGTACAGCTGGAACTCGGCCTCCACGTAACCGGGCCCCGGCTCGCCCCAGTTGATCCGCGGCCAGAGGATCGAGGGGTCGCCGAGGAAGTTGCGTGCGATCGAGGCGGTCTCGATCTGGCGCCACGTGTCGTGGTCGCCGAGCTGCCCGTCCATGCCGTGCAGCCGCAGCACACAGGCGGCGAGCACCAGTAGGAGACAGGCGAGAGTGGTGCGGCGCAGCATGGACGCGCGCATGGTAATCGCAGGACTTCGACCTTTGGCCTGTGCGGCGGGACTACAGGCGGCATGCCGATGCCACCGACGGCACACGCTTTCCATCGGAAGTCGGAGAGGTGCGCGCAACGGCCTTAAGGTCCGCTAAGGAATGGGGTTGTCGATCGTCTCCATGCGTACAGGAGCCACTTCCGCGGACGTGGTCCCGCGCTATGTTGCGCGCCCTCGGAAGGACAGCTCACCCCCCCTCCCGCGCTGTCCGCGCCCTCCCCACCATGTCTCGTTCGCCCAACGCATTGCCGCTCATTGCGGCAGCAGACTACGCGTGCATCGTCCTCGCGCTCGCGTGGGCAGGCGTGTGGTCGTGGAGCGACAGCAGCCTCGAACTGCACCACGTGACGGCCGAGGCAGTCCGCGCGGTGCTTTACGCCGTGGTGTGGCTGGTGGTGACGAGTCGCCTAGGGACCTACCGCGTCCGTGCGGACCGCGCCGTGCGACACTCGATTGCACGCGGGCTGGAGGCATGGGCCGTCACCTGGGGATTTGCCGGCTTCCTCGACGTTGCCATCCTCGGACACTCCGGCAACAGCGTCTGGCACTCGATCCTCGCAGGTGCGGTGCTGATGACCACGTTGCGCGTGGTGCTGGGCACGACGTCGCGCACGGCGTTCGGCGTCATCCCGCGCGCAGTGCTCGTGGGCAGCTGCAGTGCCTCGCGTGCTCTGTCCTCCAGCTCCGACGTGGAGTCGACCATGCGCGTGGTGGGATTCGTCCCCTTCCCGGGAGAGGACCCCTCCGCACTGCTGCACCTGAGGCAGCTCGGGACCGTCGACGACCTCGAGCGCGTGCTCGCCAAGCACGAGATCGACGTGGCCCTGCTCTGCCCCTCGGAACATGCAGTGACGCGTGAGATCCACCGCGTCATCGACGTGTGCGATGCAGCGGGCCTCGGTGTCCACTACTTCCCGCAGTTCCTCGACCTCCGCAACCTGCGCGTCTCGCTGCGTTGGCTGGCGGGTCGGGCTGGGCTGACGATGGCCTCGGTGCCGCAGCAGACCCCAGCGCTGGCAGCCAAACGCCTGCTCGACCTGGTTGGCGCATCAGTGGCCATCGTGCTGCTGGCCCCGGTGATGCTCGCCTGTGCCGTCACGGTCAAGCTGGGCAGCCGTGGCCCCGTCCTGTTCCGCCAGAACCGCTGCGGCCAGAACGGTCGCGTGTTCCAGTGCCTCAAGTTCCGCACCATGGTCGCGGACGCAGAGGACCAGAAGGAGCGGCTGCGTGGCCTGAACGTCCAGGACGGTCCCGCGTTCAAGATCCCGCACGACCCGCGCGTGACCCGCTTCGGCAGGTTCATGCGCAAGTTCAGCCTCGACGAGCTGCCACAGCTCTTCAACGTGCTGGCGGGCGACATGAGCCTCGTGGGACCGCGGCCACCGGTTCCTGCTGAAGTTGCACACTACGCCTGGTGGCACCGGCGCCGCATCAGCGTGAAGCCCGGCCTGACCTGCGTCTGGCAGGTCTGGGGCCGCAACCGCGTGCCGTTCAAGCGCTGGGTCGAGATGGACCTCTACTACATCGACAACTGGTCGCTGTGGATGGACATCAAGCTGCTGTTCCACACGTTCCGGGCGGTGCTGCGCGGCACCGGCATGTGACACGGGGCAGGGACGCTCAGAGTCGTCCGCGCCGTATCTGCCACAGCATGCCGAGGTGTCCGCGGATGGTGCGGAGCAACTTCATCTTGGACGTGCCGAGCATCCTGCGCTCGAGGGTGGCCGGGTGTTCCACGACGCGGCCGCCGCGACGCAGCACACGAACGAGGAGTTCTGCAACCCCGAGGAACCCACCGCGTTCCAGCTCGATGCCGAGCATTGCACTGCGACGGTGGACGCGGAAACAACTGGTCCACGTGTGGATGTCGACGCCGAGCTCTCGCTGGTAGAGGCTCGAAAGGGTGCGCGAGAGCCCGAGGCGCCAGCCCGGCACGTTGGTCACGTGTCCCTGCGGGTGGTACGGCGAGGCAGTCACGAGGTCGGCATGCTCCATCAGGGGCAGCATGGCAGCCAGTTCGCGAGGGTCGTAGCTGCAGTCGCAGTCGACCGAGGCAACGAGTTCGGTGGAGGCGGCACGGATGCCACTGAGGACGGCAGCGCCGACCCCGCGGTTGCGTTCGTGACGGAGCAACGAGATGTCCGGCCTGTTGCGGGCAGCCTGCTGCAGCTCCGCCCAGGTGCCGTCGGTCGAGCCATCGTCCACGAGCAGCAACCGCAGCACGTAACGGGGCGCCAGCACGGCAGCGGCCTTGTCCATGGCGCGCAGCAGGTAGTCGATGCCGCCCTCCTCGTTGTGGATGGGGACGACGACAGTCACCGGCTCTGGAGGCTGCGCTGGCTCCACGGGCTCCGGCGGGTCCACCTCGGCCTCGTAGTGCGGCGGCAGCGGCCCCGCGTGACGCGGCAGGATGCCGAGGTGGCCTGCGATGGAGGTGAACCGCCAGCGGCGCAGGACCCGCTCGACCTGCCTCGGGAGTCGCTCGAGGTGGACGTGGTGCAGGAAACCGGCGAGCGGACCGGCTCCGGTGATGCGAGGTGCGCCGGCATCGAGTTCCCACGAGCGGAAGGAGAGCACGGCGGGCTCCGGACTCCGCCTCGACCACTGCGCAACCTGGTCCTCCAGCCACGACTCCGGCAACCACCTTGCACTCTCGCCGTCGAGTCGGAACGGGATCCCGAGGAAGGAGCCCTCGGTGACGGCCACCTCGCGCAGGCCCTCGACGGGAAGTGCCGCAGCACCGCGCCCACGCAGCGAGCTGTCGTGGCGCCAGCCCTGCGCAGCAAGCTGCTGCAACAACCCGGCATCCGCGACCTCGATGCCCCAGGGTGCACAGAACCCGTCGACTGCGAGCCCACTTGCCAACTCGACCAGCTCGCGCGACCTCCTGGCGTCGGCTGCGAGGGACTCGTGGTCGACCGCACGGTAGGTCCTCGGGTCGCAGCCGAGCGAGGCAACCTCGTGGCCGTCGGCCGCAAGGGCGCGGACGGCCGCCGGATGGCGTTCGGCAACCCGCGCCGACACGTGGAAGGTGGCAAGGGCGCCGTGCCTCGCGAGCAGCTCGCGCCACGCCGCGAGTGCCGTCTCGACGCGCGGCTCGAAACGGTCGTCATGGTGCCTTGCGACCGCGTGTGCGAACCGGCGGTCATGGAAGTGCTCCTCGACGGCGATCGTGAGGACGTGGGTCCTGCGTGGGTCAGCCGTGCCCGGGGCGCTCATCGTGCAGGCCTGCGGCAGGCCGCCTCCACGTCGGCAACCGACTTGGGTGCAGCACTCGTGAGCACGACAGGACCGCGGCCAGTCACGAGGACATCGTCCTCGATGCGGATGCCGATGCCGCGCAGATCCGACGGGACCTTGCGGTCGTCGGGCTGGAAGTAGAGGCCGGGCTCGACGGTGAGCACCATGCCGGGTCGCAGCGGGTGCTGGGTGCCGTCCTCGTCCTGGTAGGAGCCCACGTCGTGCACGTCGCGGCCGAGCCAGTGGCTCGTGCCGTGCATGTACCACGGCTTGTACGCCTGCTTGGCCACGAGGCGGTCGACGCTGCCGCGCAGCACCCCCAGCGCGACAAGGCCTGCCGTGAGCTTGCGCACACAGGTGCGGTGGATGACGTCGGCAGGCGCGCCGGAGCGCGCCGAGGCGATGCCTGCGAGCTGCGCGTCCAGCACGGCGCCGTACACGGCGGCCTGCGGCGGGGTGAAGGTGCCCGAGACGGGGAAGGTGCGGGTGATGTCACCGGTCTGGCCGCCGAACTCCGCCCCCGCGTCGATGAGCAACAGGTCCCCGGCCCGCATGCGTCGGTCGTTGTCGTGGTAGTGCAGGACACACGCATTCGCACCGCTCGCGACGATGGAGGGGTAGCCGTTGCGAGGGCTGCCCATCGAGCGGAAGCTCGCCTCGACCACCGCCTGTGCCTCGTACTCGTGCATCCCTGCGCGCACGGCACCCATGGCCGCAAGGTGTCCGGCTGCGGTGATGGCCGCAGCCTGCCGCATCGCAGCAAGGTCCTCGGGGTCCTTGCGCAGTCGCATTGCACCGATGGCTGGGACCGGGTCGACGATGGCCGGGTGCGCGGGCAGGAAGGACTTCTTCGCCGCCATGGCCCGGTGCGCGAGGACGGCGAGCAACCGGTGGTCGAACTGGGCGTCGGCACCGAGTCGGTGGAACAAGGTGCCGCAACCCTCCAGCAGCTTCGGCAACTGCTTCCACAGCTCGCCGACGGGGTGTGCCTCGTCCGCACCGAACCTCGAACGCGCGCCTGCAACGCCATGGCGCCTGCCGTCCCAGATCTCCCGCTGCGGGTCGCGCGGCCGGACGAACAACACGGTGCGGTGCCGACCCTTGCCGGTGCGCCAGCACGCGAGCACGGCCTCGGGCTCCCCGAAACCGGTGAGGAAGTGGAAGTCGCTGCCCGGCCGGTACTCGTGGTGCACGTCGCCGTTGCGGCGCGTCTCCGGGGCCGTGGGCAGGAGCAACAGGCCGTCGCCCAGCTTGTCGAGCAGCTGCTGGCGGCGGCGGCGGTGGAGTGCGATGTCCCGGGTGTCGTCGCGGCTCATGGTCGACTCAGAGCCCGAGGCCGGCGTGCACGGCAAGCGTCGCCGAGGACTTGTTGAGCGTGTAGAAGTGCAGGCCCGGCACGCCATCGCGCAGCAGTGCGCGCGCCTGCTCCAGCGTCCAGTGCACGCCAGTGGCCACCACTGCCGAGGGGTCCTCCTCGACGATGCGCAACCGACGGTTGAGTTCCTGCGGGATGCGGGCGCCGCACATCTGGGTGAAGCGCTGCGTCTGTGCCACGTTGGTCACCGGCATCAGGCCCGGCACGACCGGGACCGTGACGCCTGCGCTCCGTGCACGGCGCACGAAGGCACGGTAGTCCTCGTTGTCGAAGAAGAGCTGGGTGAGCAGGAAGTCGACGCCTGCCTTCACCTTGTTGACGAGGTGCGCGAGGTCCTGCTCGAGGTCGCGGGTCTCGACGTGTCCCTCGGGGTAGCACGCGGCACCGATGCAGAGGTCCGGTGCCTGCTCGCGCACGAAGGCCACCAGCTCGTTGGCATGGCGGAAGCCGCCGGGCACCGGCTTGAACTCCGCATCACCCTTGGGCGGGTCGCCGCGCAGGGCGAGGACGTTCTGGACGCCGGCGCCCTGCAGCCTGCGCAGGATCTCGCGGATCTCGTCCCGCGTGCTGCCGACGCAGGTGAGGTGCGCCATGGCCTCGATGCCGAGGTCGCGCTTGATGCGGGCCACCAGGTCGAGTGTGCGGTCGCGCGTCGAGCCACCGGCACCGTAGGTCACCGACACGAACGCGGGCCTGCACACCTTGAGGTGCCGGACCGACTGGTAGAGGCTCTCCACGCCCTCTTCCGTCTTGGGCGGGAAGAACTCGAAGGACACGACGGGCGCACCCCGCCCGAACATCGCGGCGATCTTCATCGTGCTGCAGGGTAGCCCGGCTCGCGCACGCGCGCGAGGGACCGCCGCTCAAACGCCCTTCGCAGCGGTGCGTGCGAGTGCGTGCAGCGCCTCGCCCTCCAGCCTGCAGGTGCGCCAGTCCGGCAGCACGGCAGCGCCCTGCAGGCGGTAGAAGCCGATGGCCGGCTCGTTCCAGTCGAGCACGTTCCAGTCCAGACGGGGACAACCCTGCGCAACGGCCTCGGCAGCGAGTGCGCGCAGGAGCCCCAGGCCGAGTCCCCTGCCGCGGTGCTCCGGCACCACGAACAGGTCCTCGAGGTGCATGCAGGGACGCGTCCGGAACGTCGAGTAGGTCCGGTGGTAGAGGGCAAAGCCCGCGGGAACGCCGTCGACCTCGGCAACGAGGGCTGCGCATGCGGGGCTGCTGCCGAACAGGTGCTCGTGGAGCCGCGCCTCGTCGAGGTCGAGCTGGGACTCGAGCTTCTCGTAGACCGCGAGGGCACGGATGAACTCGAGGATCGTGCGGGCGTCTCCGGGGCGGGCGCGGCGGATCATGGGCGGATCATGGCGTGGACCGGGTCGCGGCCCAAGCCGTCAGGAGCATGCGCTGATGGCGGGGACGACGGCGTCCTCGGGGCGCAGCGGCCGCGGCTGCTCGTCGGCGACATCGGGGAACACCCGGTCCACTGCAGCCGTGAGTTCGGCGCCGTTCCGAGCCCCCACCAGCTGGTCGCGCGCCCAGACGGGCTCGGGGTGGTACTGCGCGTACTTGATCGCGTGCATGCGGGCGTAGGTGACCGCCTCCCCGGGCCCGTGGTGCTCGGCGGACAGCTCCCAGTGCCGCAGCAGTGCCTTGCGCTGCATCGCACGCGTGGGGGCCATCGGGGCCCTGCCGGCAAGCAGGTCCGCGACCTGCCCGAACACGAACGGGTTGCCGATGCACCCACGTGCGACGGTGACACCGTCCACGCCGGTCTCCGTGAGCATGCGTACCACGTCGAACGCGCCGAAGAGGTCGCCACTGCCGAGCACCGTGCGGTTGCCCACGTGGCGCTTCACGCGGGCGAGGAACTCCCAGCGACTGGGGCCGACGTACTTCTGCTCGACGGTCCGCGGGTGCACGGTGACCGCGCTGGCCCCGCGCTCGAAGGCGCCCTCGAGGATCGTGAAGAAGTCGCGCTCGGCCACCGGGGTGTCGTCGTACCCGCGGCGCATCTTGACCGTGACCGGGACCCTGCCGCCCACCGCCTGCACCACCGAGTCGACGATCGCGAGCGCGTTGTCGGGCTCGCGCAGCAGCCAGCCGCCGCGGCACCGGCCCAGCACCTTGTTGACCGGGCAGCCGAAGTTGACGTCGACGACGTCGAACCCGGCCTTGACCAGTTCCTGGGCAGCGGCACCGAACGTCGTGGGATTCGAGCCCATGAGTTGGCCGCCCACCGGGTGGTCGTGCTGCGGGACGTCGAGGATCCTGCGCCTCAGCTTCCCCTTGCGCAGGACGAGTTCGTCGAGGACCACCTCGTGGAGCGCGTATGCGGCACCGTGCTCGCGTGCCACCGTGCGCATGGGCAGGTCGGAGTACCCGCTGAGCGCGGCCTGCACGGCCGGCATCGGGATGGTGAGGGTTCCGATCCGCAGGGTCATGGGTCGGGGAGCGTGCCTCCTCGGGCTCGACTCCGCCAGAGCCCCGCTGCAAGCTGGCACCGTGGCACGATCCCAGAGGACGCGCGTCGAGACCCGCCCTGGGTTCGACCTCGCACTTGCCCTGCGCGGGCACGGCTGGGTCCAGCTGGCACCGCACCGTTGGGAGGAGACGTCGGGCACTTGGCACTTGGCCCTGAGGGCCGCGGCAACCCCCGTCGACGTCGAGGTCCGGCAGCGCGGCGGCGAACTGGTGCTGCGCGTGGCCGCGGACCGGGCACTCCCTCGCACCGGACTCGAATCGGTACGGAAGCAGATCCGTCACATGCTGAGGCTGGACGAGGACCTCAGCCCGTTCTGGTCCGCCTGCCGCGACACACCTCGGCTCGCCTGGGTCTCGAGGCGATGCGCGGGCGTCTTGCTGCGTTCCCCCACCGTGTTCGAGGACCTGTCCAAGTTGCTGCTCACCACCAACTGCACGTGGTCCCAGACCGTCGCCATGGTGCAGCGCCTCGTGGACGCAGCCGGCGAACCAACTCCCTCGGGTGCACGGTGCTTCCCCACGCCCGACCAGTGCAGCAGGGGCACTGCCTTCTTCCGCGACACGGTGCGCACCGGGTACCGCGCCGAGGCACTGCACGCCCTCGCCGCTGCCTTTGCCACTGGGGCGCTCGGCGACGCCCACTTCCACCAGCCCGGGCTGCCTGCGGGGACCCTGTGGGACCGGTTGCTCGCACTGCGCGGCTTCGGTCCCTATGCAGCAGGCCAGGCCATGCGGCTGCTCGGCCACTACGAGCACCTGGCCGTCGACTCATGGTGCCGCGCGCGCCTTGCAGCCCTGCTCGGACGCAAGGCAGCTCCCACCGACCGCGCCATTGCGCGCCGCTACCGCGGGTTCGGGCCCTGGGCCGGGCTCGCCATGTGGTGCGAGCTGACCGCGGCGTGGCACGGCGAGGGCTGAACCCACGCCGGTTGCCGCTCAGTCGGTCTCGATGCCCACCAGGACGCGCTGCACGTCGAGCGTGCGGGGCGCCTCGAGCACCCGGGTCGCGATCCGCCTGCACTCCTCCACCGAGTAGCGGGCGAGGACGCGCAGCATGGCGCGCAGGCGAACCGGCGCGATGGCGAAGTGGCGGATGCCGGCGCCCACGTGGAACGGTGCACGTTGCGGGTCGGCAGCGAGCTCGCCGAACAACACGAGTTCCTTGTGACGCTTCTCGGCATCGCGGGCCATGCGCGCCACGAGCTCGAACACCGCAGGGTGCGGCATCTGGTGGTAGTCGCGCACGGCAGCGTTGTCGCGGTCGGCGCCCAGCAGGTGGGCGACCAGGTCGTCGATCGAGACCACGGCGAAGTCGGCTTCCTCGAGCAACTGCCCGAGGATCATTGCAGCCGCGGGCACCTCGACGATCGGCGCGACGCGAAGCGAGGCGGCGCACGCGACACCGGCCTTGCGCAACGAGTGACGCTCCTCCAGCACCGCCGACTTGAGTCGCTGCAGGTCTGCGACGCCGGTCACGAGCGGGACCAGCAGACCGGTGCCCTCGTGTCCTGCTGCAGCGCGCAGCAAGGCGCGCAGCTGGCGGCGCATGACGTCCTGGTTGGCGAACAGGCCGCGGATGCCGCGCAGGCCCATGGCAGGGTTGCGCTCCGGCGACCGCGCACCCGGTGAGAGGGTGTCGGCCGCGAGGTCCAGCAGGCGGAAGTTCACCGCGGTGCCACGCGCATGCTCCAGCACCTCGACGTAGTGCCTGGTGAGTTCGTCCTCGGTGGGGCGCTGCCGGTCGGTGCGCGCCTGGTCGACCAGGAACAACAACTCGGTGCGGTAGAGCCCGATGCCGCCGAGGCCGAAGGTCCTGCCGAGGTCGGCCTCCCCGAGGCTGCCGCAGGCAGAGAGCATGTGCACCACGGTGCCGTCGCGCGTCACGTGGCGCTGGGTGGCGTCCGGGGCCTGCTCGCGCGTGTTGCGCCAGCGCTGTGCCGCCGCCATGGACTCGGCGAGCTGACGCTCGTCGAGCCCGGTGCGCAGCTCGTTGGCACCTGCGTCGAGTGCCACGACGTCGCCCTCGCGGAGCAGGCGCGGCAGGTCGCGGATCCCCGTGATCGTGGGGATGCCCATCGAGCGCGCGAGGATGGCTGCATGGGAGCTCATGCCGCCCTCCTCTGCCACGATGCCCTCGACGCGCCCGTTCTCGAGGTTGAACATGTCTGCCGTGGTCAGCTTGCGTGCCACGAGCACGTAAGGCCCCTGCGGGGCCTGCAACTCGCTGCCGCGAGGCCCGCCGTCGGCAAGGTTGCGCAGCAGCCTGGTCGCCACGTCGCGCAGGTCGCTGGCCCGGCGCCGCAGGATGTCACTCTCCACCAGCTGGTGGATGCGGTCGTACTTCTCCAGCACCAGCTTGATGGCCTCGCGGACGGTGAACCGCTCTGCCATCACCTGCTTCTCGATCTCGTCCACGAACATCGGGTCCGAGAGGTAGGCGAGGTGCGCATCGAAGATCCGCAGCTCCATCTCGCCGAGGCTGTCCTTCTGCTGCTGGCGGATGTCCTCGACCTGGGCGCGGCTCTTCTGCAGTGCCTCGCGCAGCCGGTTGAGCTCGTCCTCGACCTGGTCGGCTGCGATCCGCTGCCCCAGCAGGGCCTCCTCGTTCCAACCGCGCAGGTGGACCGGCCCGACGGCGATCCCGGGTGCCACGGACTCCCCACGGTGGACGATCATCCGACACCTGCCTGCATTCGCGGCGACTGGGACCCGGAAGAGGATGGGACGCACATGCTCGGGGCTCAGGATGGCATCCGCGCTTGGGGCGGACAACACCCAAGTCGCCTGTTGTGGCGCGGTTGCGCGGTTCCGGCTACACCTGTGCGCCCCCTGCTCGCCAGCAGGCTGCAAACGATGGCCATCCACCCGACCGCGATCGTCGAGTCAGGCGCACAGCTCGGTGCTGGCGTCGAGATCGGCCCATGGTGTGTGGTGGGCAGCCAGGTGCGCCTCGGCGACCGGACGCGCCTGCACGCCCATGTCGTGGTCCAGGGTGACACGTGGCTCGGGGCCGACTGCGAGGTGTTCCCGTTCGCAGTCCTCGGCGCCTACCCCCAGGACAAGAAGCTGAAGGGAGGCGAGCCCGGCGGCCAGCTCCGCATCGGCTCCCGCAACCGTTTCCGCGAACACGTGACCATCCACGGCGGCACGAGCTTCGGCGGCGGCATCACGCGCATCGGCGACGACAACATGATGCTGGTGGGGTCCCACATCGGGCACGACGCCACGGTCGGCAACCGCACCGTGTTCACCAACGGCTCGATGGCCGCAGGACACACCCTGATCGGCGATGCCGCGATCGTGGGTGCCATGGTGGGCATCCACCAGTTCGCGCGCGTGGGCACCATGGCGATGCTCGGAGCGGGGGCAATGGTGTCGAACGACGTCCCGCCTTGCGCGACGGTCCAGGGCGACCGTGCCAAGCTCGTGGGGGTCAACCTCATCGGCCTGCAGCGCAACCAGGTGCCCGCCGCGGAAGTGGCCGCGGTGAAGCGCGCGTTCCGCCAGCTGTTCTGGGGCGAGGGAACGATGAACGAACGCATTGCGTCCCTGCTCGCAACTCCCCTTGGCACGGTGACCTTGGTCCGCCAGATCTGCGATTTCGTCGCGAGTTCGGAGCGAGGCGTCTGCATGCCGAGAAACGGCAGGAGCGTTCCTGCTGGAGACGGGGAGAACGAAACGGATGCGGAAACCTAGTTCCTGGCTGCTGGCCTCGTTGCTGGCTGGTTCGTTGACGGCACAGTCCCCCCAGGCGCCCGTCGAGATCCGGACACCGGACGGCAGCAGGTTCCTGCTCCTCCCCACCGGCGGCACCGACCTGGTGCACTGGTCCATTGCCTCGCCAGCGGGCCCTGCAGAGGACCCGGTCGGGTTCGAGGGACTCGCCCTGGCGACGCTCGAGGCCTCGATGGCGGGCACCTGGCGCACGGGCAGCAAGGAACCGGCTGCGGAACAGCGCGCGCTCGCGGCACTCGACCGCGTGATGTCCTCGGGCGGCACGCCCAGTGCCCAGGCGGTGGCGATGGCCGCAGCCGCCCAGCTCAGCGACGCGCGTGCGTTCCTGCGCGTGCTCGCGTCGGCCCCGGCCATCGACGTGGTCCAGGGCGAACGCAACGGCTGTGGCCTCCTGACCCTCACGACCAGCGGTGCCGGCCTCGAACGAGTGGCAGCAATGCTCGTCGAGCGCAGGGAGCAGAACGCCCTGCGCACCCTCCAGTTCGCATGGCAAGGCCGCGTGGCTGCGCTCGCCTCGCGCGGCGCAGGTGACCCGCTCACCCCGCTGCGCGCCGAGGCCTGGGCCCTCGCGTTCCCCGGCCACCCGCTGGGCCGGGTCGGCGACCGTGTTGTCGCGGTCATCGACCGGGAGAAGGCCACCGAGGTCTGGCTCAACACACAGCGCCCGGACCGCACCGTGCACGTGCTCACCGGGTCCTTCGACCCCAAGGCCGTGCAGGCAGTGCTGAACCGCACCTTCGCGATCTCGGCGCTGACGACCGAGCCGTGGACGCCCATTGCAATGCCGGCCCCGCTCGCGGCAGAGCGCCGCAGCGCGATGCCCGGCATGAGCCTGCCGACTTGTGTGATCGGCTGGCGACTGCGGGGCGACGAGGATGCAGAGGCCCTCGCGCAGCTCGCACTCTGGCTGGCGAGCGGGCCCGAGAGCTGCATCGGTCGCGCGATCCGCGCACAGAACCTGCCGGCCCCCGTGCTGCGCTGCGTGGCACCCAGTCCGGCAGGCATCGCCGGTGGGCTGCTGCTCGTCGAGGCCGTGGATCCCACCGGGAAGATCACGGACCTTGCGGACCAGTGCCTGCGCGCAGTGGCCGCCGCGGCGACCCAGGCACCGCGCGCCGACGACGCCACGCTGCTGGAGATCGTGCGCATGGCCGACTGGCAGCGGCGCGCTGCCGACGCGCGCACGCTCGGCGAGTGGCTGGCCGTGGAGACACTCATGCGTCCCACGCAGGCGATCTCGACGACCCCGCCCAAGTCGAGGCTGTCGGAACTGCCCGCGATGCTCGGCAGGATCCTGGCCTACGGACAACCCGTGGTCGTCGAAGGGAGGAAGCCATGATGCGTCACACGCCACTGCTGCTCGTGCTCGGCTTGCTTGCCTCCTGCGGCAGCCAGCCGGAGGCGACTCCCACCCGAGAGACCCGCCCACCGTGGGAGCCAGTGCCCACCGAGCCCGCACCCGAACCGGCCCCGCCTGCGCCCCAGACCCCGGCACCCCAACCCACACAGCCTGTAGCCCCGACCGCTCCGGCAACGCCCGCTGGGGCGACGCCCAGCGCCCAGGACACGGCGGCAATGGCCAGCGCGCTCGCGCGCGAGGGCCTGGTCCGCGCATCCCTGCCGAACGGCGTCCTCGCGGTCCTCGCGAACCCGGAGATGACCACGGCAGGACTCGCCGAGGTGCAGATGGGCCTGTTCGCTGGCGCGCGCAACGGCCGTCCCGGCATTGCCGACCTTGCCGCAGAACTGCTCGTGAGCGCCGGCAACCCGCTGACCGGCAGGGCGAGCCTCAGGCAGTGGGCCGAGTCCGTTGGCGGCACGGTGCAGGTCGACGTGGGACCGCTCACCACCTGGATCGGCGTCCGCGTGCCCGCCGCGGAGTGGCAGGCAGGTCTCGACGCGATGGCTGCCAGCCTGCAGGAGAGCACGGCATCCCGCACCCAGCTCGAGCGGTTGCGCTTCGGGCTCGTGCAGCGGGAGGCCGAGGCACTCGCCCGCGACCCCGTGGGCGCACTCGCCTCCCGTTTCCTCCTCGGCGACCTCGGCATGGCCGGGCACGTGGTGGACCTGTTGGAGCGCGACGTCAGTGACGCGATCCTGTTCCAGGCGCGGCACTACCGCCCCGACCGCACGGTGATCTCGATCCGTGCTGCAACAGACCTCGCCAGCGCGGGCAAGGCGGCCTTGGAGGCCTACGGCACCTGGCGCGGGTCGAACACCACGCCGGACCCCGAGTTCGGGCCACACCCACGCAAGCTGCCGGACGGGATGTTCTGGGCACCGGGAGGTGACGTGTCCCGCCTGGTGCTCATGTTCCCGCTGCCGGAACCGCTCAACGAGGAGGATGTCGCGCAGCACGTGCTGCAGGCATGCGTGACCCTCGACGGCATCGGCGGCCGCCTCGAGCGACTCCAGATCGAAGCCGGCCTCGGTGCCATCGCCTGGGAAGCTCGTCGGGTGCACGGAGCCGAGAGCTCTGCCCTCGTCCTCTCCGCACTCGTCACCCCGGACCAGGCAGTGGCCCTCACGACGCTCGCGCGCCGTGCACGCGAGTCGCTGCAGCTGCTGCCACCCAACACGTCCGAGCTGGCCCTTGCCGCCAGCCGCGCCCAGTTGTCGCTGCGGGCACACGACAGGGGTGGCCTGCGCAGGCTGCGCGCGCAGGTGGTACGCGGGCTCGGCAACACCTCGCTGGACAGCCTGTCGGAACGGGCTGCAACGATGACCACGGCCGCGGGCCGCGAGTGGTCCGCGAGCATCGCCAACTTCATCGCACAGCCGCTGTGTGCCGTCGTCGTGGGTGGCACTCCGCCCGCCGCCACCGCACACGTGCCCTTCGACCTGCTGCCGCCGCTCGCGGCCCCTGCTGCCGGCGGGGCAGATGCCGCGGCGGCCCAGGGCCAGCCGCGTTCGCCGGAGGCGGACGGGCTGCTGGAGAAGGCCATCGCGCAGGTCGGCGGTGCCGACCGCCTCAAGCGCATGGTCGGCTACGAGTCGCGCGCGCTCCGCAGCGCCGTCAACGCGCCGGACGTGCGCGAGACGCTGCTGTGGCGCAAGGACGGCACCGTGGTGCGCAAGCGCACTGCCATGGGCACCGAGGTCGTCACCGAGCTGACAGGAGACAAGGCCGTCGAACGCGCGGGCGAGAACGCAACCGAACTTCCCGCCGTCGAGGCAGTGGCCTGCCGCAGGCATGCGGCGCGGCACCCGGTGGCACTGCTCGCAGCCGCCGCATCGGGCATGCTCGAGCTGCGCACCGCAGCGACCCGCAACGACGACGGCAGGCGCATCGTGGTGTTCGAGGCCAGCGGGACGGCCTTCGACCGCCTGCGCCTGCACGTGGACGCATCCTCGGGCCTCCCGCTCGTCGTGGAGAGTTGGGAGTCCGACCCCAACGGGAACCCCATGTTCCTGCGCGAGGAGTGGTCGGACTGGCGGCAGTGCGGCGGCATCCGCGTGCCGTTCCACTGCGTGACCGACATCGACGACGGGGCGATCGTCAGCCGCACCGACACCGTGCAGTGGCAGCCGCTCTGGTGATCAGCGGCGCACGCCGGTGAAGCGCAGCACCATCCCGACGAAGAACATGTGCTCGCCGTAGACGTCGTCCGTGGTGCTGACCGGCGGACGGCTCTCGTTGTTGAGGTAGGAGTACCAGGCGTTGAGCGACAGGGCGTCACTGAAGTTCAGCCAGGCCTCCGCACCGCCACCGAAGAAGAACAGCTTGTCGCTGCCCTGGCCGTCCTCCTGCAGCACCTGCGTGTACTGCAGCTGCACGAAGGGCGCGAAGCTGAACGAGCTGCCCGCGTCGAACCGCAGCCGCATCTGCCCGTCGCCCCACGTGTGACCGAGCAGCGGCTTCTGCGCGTCGTACGTGACCACGCGGTCGGTCTCGTCGGCAAAGGAACCGTCCAGCAGGAACTCCCAGATCGAGGACGAGCCAGCCGGCACGTACCAGTGCATCTTGCCGCGGGCGCGCCAGACGGCACTGGGCAGCACCGACTGGTAGGAGATGGAGCCGAACTCGGTCTCGCTGTTGTTCCACTCGCGCTCGACCAACACCGTGGCGACGAAACCCTTCGTGGGCAGGATGGCCGTGCGCGCGAACTCCGCAGTGTTGTGCTCGAAGAAGATGCGGGCGCCGTAGGCCTGGAAGGCGTCGGGCGGAACGAAGTCCGGGGTCTTGCCGGTGGACTCGAAGTCGTAGCCGTGGACGTAGGGGCCGAACTCGATCAGGAAGTCCTGGTCCAGCCTGCGGCCGAAGCCAACGTAGCCGTCGTAGTCCGAGCCCTCGTAGCTGCCCGTGCGGTTGAAGGTGTCGTCGCCGTCGTAGTAGCCCTCGCGCCAGAAGGGGAAGTAACGCATCCCGCCCTCGAGACGCAGGATGTTCTGGTTGCCGAGCCAGTCCGCGTTGCGGTAGGAGGCGATGGCGCCGTCCCTGCCCGCGTACGCATCGAGGGCGGTGTCGGACCCGCGCTTGGACTGGTGGTAGTAGACGTGTCCGTCCCAGGCGATCTCGTCGACGTTGCCGTTGAGCTCGTTCTCCTCGGAGGCGATCGAGCCGATCATGCCGCCCTTCACCTGCAGCGCGTCGGCCCACGGCAGGGGACGGTTGCGGAAGATCGAGAGCTCGTCGTAGGTCTGGCCCATCAGCATCGGGCACGAGAGCGCCAGCGCGGGAACGACCCACTTCGCGGAGTTCATGGCGTCAACCTACCCGTGGGCGTGCGGCCCGCAACCACGGACAGTGGGAACGACCCGGTGCCGCGCCTCAGGCCGCCGCGTACGCGGAGAGGAGCCGTCGGATCTCCTCCTCGGGCTTGAACCGGCGCATGAAGTCCTCACGGACCCGTACACCGAGGGCCCCCGCAGCAGATCGGTTGCGACACAGCGCCAGCACCTGTCGCGCCATCGCCTCCTCGTCGGCGAACAGCAGGCCGGTCTCGTTGTGCCGGATCAGTTCCCGGTTGCCGGCGACGTCGGAGGCGACCACCGGCCTGCCGAGGATCCCTGCCTCGAGGATCGTCGGCGCAGCGCCCTCCTGCAGCGAGGTGTTGAGGACGACGTCGGCATCGAGGTAGGCGGCACCCATCCGGTCGCGGGAGAGCGTGGGCAGGATGCGAACGCCGGGCTCCGCGGCAGCCACCTCCCGGAGCATTGCCGCGTACTCGGGGTCCTGGTCCGGCCCGACGAGGATCATCTCCACGTCGGCACCGCTGGCCCGCAGCACACGCACCAGCGAGAGCGCCCGGTGCTGGCCCTTCACGGGCCGCAACCCTCCGGGCAACAGGATGAGGAAACGCGAGGGCGGGATCCCCAGCGACCTGCGCAGCGCAGTCCCCTCCGTGGGCAGCCGCACGGCTGCACGCGGCACCACGTCGATCTTGCCGGCACAGTCGCGCACGCGCGCCTCCACGGCGGCAGCAGCCTCGGCACTCGGCACGATCACACGGTGCGCGCGCCGCAGCACCTCGCAGACGATCGGTCCGCGCTGCGGGTCGAACATGTCGTGGTGCAGGTCCTCGCCGCTCGTCGACACGACCCACGGCAGCCGCAGGCCCAGCAGCTGCGTCCCCGTCCGCATGGCATCGTGCGCGTGCACGACGTCGGGCCTGAAACGCTCGATCGTGCCCTCCAGCGACTGCTTGAGCCCGCCCTCCGCAGCGCCGCCGAAGAGCTCGCACAGGTGCCCGCAGCCCTGCAGGCCGTTCCGGAAGCGTTGCACCGTGACCGAGTTCCCGAGGAACACGTCGGTGGGGGCAGGCGTGAGGAGCAGGACCTTCACGGTCCTTTTTCGGCAGTCCGGGCCCGAGGGGTCAATGCCGCCGCCGGTTCAGCGCAACCGGTCCAGCTCGCGGCGCAGGTGTCGGACGCGGTCCGCGTCCACCGGATGGTGCAGCAGGCCGTCGCGCTTGAGCCAGGTGCCGACGATCGCTCCGTCGCAACGGGGCCACAGCAACGGGGCGGTGGACGGGTTGAGGCCAGAGCCGAGGAGCACGGGGAAGTCCCCCACGGCCGCCTTCACCAGCCCCAACAGGGCTGCGTCCACCGGGGCGCCAGTGCGGGTGCCGGTGACCACGATGCCGTCGGCACCGCTGCGCTCCGCCAGGTCGAGGGCCGCCTCCGCGGGGTCCAGCTCGACGAGTGGCTTCGCGTGCTTGACCAGCAGGTCGGCCCAGACGCGGACCGTGCTCCCCAGTTGCTTGCGGTAGGCGAGGGCTGCAGCAGCCTCGCCCTCGATCACGCCCTGGTCGGTGCAGTACGCGCCACTCCAGACGTTGACGCGGACCCACGAGGCCCCGCACACGGCCGCTGCACCGAGCGCGGCACGCGCGTCGTTGCGCAGGCAGTTGACCGCCACCGGCATCCCGAGCTCGGTGCGGATGCGCCACCCGACCAGGGCAAGGGCAGCAGGCACGTCGGGCGTAACCGGGTCGGCTGCATCGCCCTTGTGGAAGGGAACGTCGCCGAAGTTCTCGACCACGATCCCGTCCACGCCGCCGTCGCGCAGCGCGCGGGCGTCGGCCATGGCGGACTCCAGCACGCCAACCATCGACTCGTGCCGTGAAGCGCTCGGCAACGCGCGCAGGTGGACCACGCCAAGGAACGGTTTGTTCATGGTTCCCCCACGCTACAACTGCAGCCATGCCCAAGTCACGCCGGCTCTGGATGGCTCTGTGGGTCGTCCTCGCCGCGCTGCTCGTGGTGCGCACGGGCGTGCGCGAGCGTGGCGTGATCCTCGACCACGTCGAGTTCGGCAACCGCCTCCTCTCGGGCACCAACCCCTACGCCGACTTCGCCGCGGACCCGGACGAGCAGCCCCACCCACTCCACCCGCCGTACCCACCCTCGTTCGGCCTGCTCACGGCACCGTTCGCCGTGCTGGCCCGGCTCGACGCCGCACCGGGAGCAGACGGCGCGCCCGACCTGCGGACCTCGAACCTCGCGCGCATCGGCTGGGCCCTGATGCAGGTGCTCGCGATCGCCGTGGTGGCGAGGCTGCTGGTGCGGACCGAGTCCCGCCACGGGCTGCCACAGGGCAACCGGGCCCAGTTCCTGCTGCTCGCGACGCTGCTGCTCGCGAGCCGTTTCTTGCTGCGGGACACCCACGGTGGCGGCGGCAACCTGGTGAACCTCGCCCTCGCGATGCTTGCCTTCCACGACGCGAGGAACGGCAGGGAACTGCGCGGCGGCGTCTGGCTCGGCATCTCGCTCGCCACCAAGCCGGCACTGCTCTGGCTGCTGCCCTTCTTCGTGGCAACCGGCAACTGGCGCACCTCCGTGCATGCCGTCTGGACCGCACTCGCCGCTGCAGGGCTCAGCGTCGCCATGCTGCGCGGGGACGTCGGCCCTTGGTTGCGGTGGGCAGAGGGGACCTGGATCCACTCCACCCGGCAGGACGTCTTCGCACCCGCGGCACTGGGCTTCCCGGAGTTCACGTGGATGAACCAGTCGATGCGGTGCATGTTCGCACGCTGGCTCGGGGAGACGCCCGATGTGTTCGCCGGGCAGGTGGAGGTCGGCTGGGTGCCCGGGCTGGGCCTCGACCCTGCCGTGCCCTCCACCCTGAACACTTTATGCACGGTCGCGATGCTCTGCGCCCTGCTCGCGGTGGCCCGCCTGCGACGCAACGACCCGGTCGCGCTGCACTGGACCTTCGGTGCCTTGCTCGCCTGCAGCCTCCTCTTCTCGCCGCTGACGTGGAAGGCCCACCACGTCGCCCTCCTGCCGCTGTTCTGGCTGCTGGTGGTGGAGGGCGCCGCCGCGCGCTCGCGTGCCGCGCTCGTCGCCCTGCTGCTCTACCTGCCCACGGCCGTGGTCGGGGAAGAGTTCACCGGCAAGTCACTGAAGAACACGCTGCAGAGCTGGTACCTCCTCACCTTGTGGGACATCGCGATGGTCTGCCTTGCGATCTCGGTCGCGTGGCGCCACAACGTGATGCTCGCGGACCGGGACACTCGCAATCCATGAACTCCTCGCAGCGCAGCGCCGCACTGTTGCCCTACGTGCTCATGCTGCTGATGAACGCCGTGTGGGGACTCAGCTACTCCGGCATCAAGCTCGGGCTGGAGCACTTCACTCCGCTGGGCCTCGTGATGACCCGGTTCTGGGTGGCCGTGCTCTGCCTCCTGCCCTTGCTGCGCACCAGCAGGAAGGACCTGCGCGCGACGATGGTGCCCGGCGCACTCACCGGGCTCGCACTGCTCTCCGGCTACGTGCTGCAGGCCTTCGGGATGACCGAGACCTCGGCGTCCATGGGAGGATTCCTCGCCGGCCTCATCGTGCTGCTCGTCGGCCTCGGGGCATGGCTGATGTTCCGCGAGCCGCTCACGTCCAGGAGCGTCGTCGGCATCGCCTTCGGGATCGCGGGACTCGTGCTGCTCTGCAGCAGCGGCGCCGACCCCTCCGAAGGCGGCCAGGTGGACACCTTGCGCGGCATCCTGCTGCAGATCGGCTCGTCCTGCTGCTTTGCCGCCCACATCCTGATGATCTCGCGCCTGAGCCCGCTGCCCGACCTCGCAGGGCTGGTGGACGGCAAGGTCGTGCGTCCCGACATCACCTACTGCATGTGGCAGCTCGTGACCGTCTCGGTGGGCGCATCCCTGATCCTGTTCGTCTCGGGCGAGAGCACCATGGGCACGAAGGGCATGGATGCCACGACGTGGTACGAGATCGGCTACCTGGGACTCGTGGCGACTGCCATCGGCATCGCGGTGCAGTCCCGCTACCAGCCGTTGGTGAGGCCCAGCCACCTGGCACTGTTGTTCGCGACCCAGCCGGGATTCGCCGCCCTCGGCGGCTGGCTGCTGATGGGCGACCAGATGTTCTGGCAGCACGGGATCGGCAGCCTGTGCATCGTCGCGGGGATCCTCATCTCGGCCCGTCGCGACTGACGCGGCGCAGCAGTGCGAGCCGACGGCGCTGTGCGGCGTCGGCAACCTCCTGGGGCAGCTCGGCACGGACGAACTGGGGCGCGAGGCGTGCAACCACGGTGGCCGCGTCCTCGCGGTCGAGGTCGAGGACCACCCATGCAACGGAAGGGTCCTGGGCGAACGCGACGAGACGGTCGCCGTCCCACTTGCGCGGGGTGCCCGGCCGGACGCCGGCGTACCAGCTGATACGCGCGTGCTCGGTCAGCAGGGTCTCGGCCGGGGCAAGCTGCGAGCCGACGAACTCCCCCACCTCGCGGTCCACGAGACGGCTCGGGTCGATGCGCCCGCGCACCCCCTCTGTGCCTGCATGGACGACCACGAGCAGCACCACGACCATGCGCCACCGCGGACCCATCGACTGCAGGGCCCTGCCGGCGAACGGCAGCAGCCATGGCAACAGGTTGACCGTGAACCGCTGGCGCACGACGAACGTGAGCGGGCCCGTGAGGGCGAGCAGGAACCCGCCAACGACACGCCTGCCTGCGGCACCTGCCGACGTCCTCGCACCCCACAACGCGAGCAGGAACACGGGACCTACCCCCTCCAGCAGCGCGAGGGGCAGTTGCACCAGGTTCGCGAGCACGTCGCCGCGGCCGGGCAGGTCGTCGCGCGAGGCGTGGAAGGCGAGCCTGGGCAACGGGTCGAAGGCCTCGCCTGCGGCATGCCGCCACCATGCGTAGCCGAGTGCCGCCACGGCAAGGGGCAGGAGCGATGCCACGATGCGTGCAGGCTGCAGCACGAGGAACGGCAGCGCGAGGACGAGGGCGTCGGGCCGGAACCCGAAGGCCACTGCGGTCCAGAGGCCGAGTCGCCACGACTCGCCGCGGAGCCCGTGCGCGACGGCTGCGCAGGCTGCGAACAGGAAACCGGGCTCGGCGTAGACCTCACCGCACAGCCGCGCGGGCAACGGCGCCACCGCCATGAGCAGCGCGGCCCACCGACCTGCATCTGGTGCCAGGCACTCGGCAGCGGCAAATGCGGGGACGACCGCCAGCGCCCCGAGCAGGCAGCAGACCAGCTGGGCGCCTTCGAGGGGATCGAGGCCGCACACCACCAACGGCGCGACCAGCAGCGGCAGCAACGGCGAGAAGACCTCGGTCACCGGGGTCAGCAGGTCGCCCTGCGCGAACCGGGACGCCATCCACAGGTACGTCGCCCCGTCCTGGGACGGGACCACCGTCAGCACCGCAAGCAGGTGGCGCCAGCACATGGCCAGCACCAGCAACCACAACAGCAGGCGCCGGTCGGTCGTGGACAGGTCACGCACGCTCATGCTGCAAGCATGGGTGCCGACATGCCGTGCCGTCCACGGTGGCGTTCAGTTCGGGACCGCGTAGGCGTCCACGGGCAACTCGACCGTGCCCTGGTACTCCATGGTGATGCGGACCTGCTCGCCCTGGCGGCCAGTGCACTGCACCTCGATCCACGTGACCATGCCCGTGCCCTCGTCACAGTGGAGCACCATGCCCTGGATGCTGTTCTGCACCGACTCGGGCATCCGGGTTGCCTCGACGCACACGAGTGAGGAGCCGTCGACGCCGCGCAAGCGGCCGGTGCTTGCCAGCTCGAAGCCCTCGGGGAGCCGCTGGACGATGCCGAGGATGTCGAGGTAACCGAGTTCGAGCGGGCCACCGAGTCGCGCCAGCAGGGCATCCGCCTCGGCGAGCGCGACCTCGCGCGGCGGCACGAACCCGTTCTCCGAGCGCAGCCACACCGTGGTGCCGTCGCAGCCGCAGGTGATGGGACCGAACACGGCTTCTGCCTTGGCGAGGAAGCGCATGCCGGGACGCGTGGTCATCTCGAACGCGGAAGGCAACCAGAACGCACTGCCGCGCAAGCCTGGCGGGTTGGGCTGACCCTTTGCATCGGACTGAACCTGTTCCGCGGCCCTCGGCTTGCGCTCGATGCGCAACAGAAAGCGACGGTCGACCTCCTGGCCCAGCACGCTGGCTGCACGCTGGACGGCAGCCTCGGCGCTGGGCATGCGGTCGCCCTGCAGCAGCCACCACCCGCCGACGGCAAGCAGGACGGCTGCTGCCGCGGCCAGCAACCGGTGGAAGGCAGGTGCGCGTGTGGCACTCGTGGCCCCGACGCGGTCCATCACCGCACGCACACGGGCCTCGTTGGAGGCAGCGTCCATGCCGTGCAGCGAACGCAGCAGGCCGTGGACGAAGCGCTGCTCGGCGACCCAGCCGCGCGCTGCGTCGGGGACCTCGCTGGTGGCCTCGTCGCGCAGCGTGTCGTCGAGTTCGCTCCAGTGCTCGGAAGGGTCCTGCTCTGGGCGCGGGGAGTTGCGTGGCTCGCTCATGCGAAGTCCTCGACCAGGGTGGGTGCCTTGCGGCCCAGACAACGGTGCAGAGCGGCACGTCCGCGCTGCAGGTGCTTCTTGACTGCCTCGAACCCGATGCCGAGCCGCATGGCGATCTCCTTGCAGTGCAGCCCGTGCTCGTAGTGAAGGCGGATGGCCTCGCGCTGGCTGCCGGACAGCCGGGTGAGGCAGTCGCGCAGCACGTTCATCTTCTCGTCGAAGGTCTGGCCCTGCAGGGCGTCGAAAACCTCGAAGTTGCGGTCGAGCAGGTGCAGGGTCTCCTCGTCGCAGTAGAGCACCTTGCTGCGCGCCTGCTTGCGGCGGTGGTTCAGGATCAGCTTGGCGGCGATGCCGCGCACCCACGGACCGAAGGGGAGCTGACGGTCGTAACGGTGCAGGTTCTTCCACGCGACCAGGAACGCCTCCTGGACCAGGTCCTCGGCAGTCACTGGGTCCCGCAGCGAGCACAGGACGAAGGCGCGCACGCCCCCCATGTGCTCACGGACCAGGATCTCGAAGAAGTCGTGGGCTTCCACGGACGAAGGTTGTCGCGACCCGGCCGGGCGGGGACGCAGGCCCTCGGCGCCCTCGCGGGAGGGGCCGGGACCCTGCAAACCGAGGGGAAACCCCGATGCCATGGCGCGGGACCCGCTCAGGACGGGCGCAGGACCTTCAGCGTGGTGGCCACCGCGTCCTCGACGCCAAGTTCGGACTTCTGCATGCCGCGGCGGACGAGGAACTCCACCTGCCCCTCGGCTGCCTTGCGCCCGACGAAGACCTGCACGGGCAGGCCGAGCAGCTCGAGGTCCTTGAACTTGGCGCCAGGGCTGAGGGGACGGTCGTCGATGCAGGCATCGATGCCGGCGGCCACGAGCCGCGCATGGATCTGCTCCGCCAGGGCAACCTGTTCCGGCTTCTTGGGGTCGAGGATGCCGACCACCGCCTCGAAGGGCGCGATCGGCGCAGGCCAGACGATTCCCTTCTCGTCGTGGTTCTGCTCCACGGCCGAGGCCGGGGTACGGCTCACGCCGATGCCGTAGCACCCCATCACGAACGGCTGCGGCTTGCCGCCCTGGTCCATGAAGGTGGCGGTCATCGCGGCCGAGTACTTGGTGCCGAGCTTGAAGATGTGCCCCACCTCGATGCCGCGCGCCTGCTGCAGCGGGTGGCCCGAGACCGGACAGCCCTCGCCAGCCCGCGCGAGCCGCAGGTCGCGGAAGTCGGGCATGCGGCAGTCGCGGCCAAGGTTGACGTCGAGGCAGTGGAAGCCGGTCTCGTTGCAACCGGTGAGCAGGTTGGTGGCACCGCGGAGCGACTCGTCCGCCAGCAGGCGGACCTTCTCCGGGAGGTTGACCGGGCCTGCGAACCCCGTCTCGGCACCGGTGGCCGCCTTGATCTCCTCGTCGCTCGCGAGCCGCACGGACAGCGCGTCGAGTGCGTTCACGAGCTTGACCTCGTTGATCTCGAGGTCGCCGCGCATCATCACTGCCACGGTCTCCTCGCGGTCCTTCCACGTGGCGCGGTACAGGACGGTCTTGGCCATGCGGCCTGCGACCCAGCCGGGGAAGAAGGTCTCCAGCTGCGCCACGGTCTTCACGTCCGGGGTGCCGTGCCGCTGCATCGCCTGCACGGGGCCGCCCACGGGCGCAGGCGGCAGCTTGCTCGTGGCCTTCTCGACGTTGGCCGCGTATCCGCTCTGCTCGCAGTAGAGGATCGAGTCCTCGCCGGAGTCCGCGATGACCATGAACTCCTCGCTGCCCGCACCACCGATCGCTCCCGAGTCGGCCTGCACCACCGTGTAGCGGAGGCCGCAGCGCTCGAAGATGCGGCAGTAGGCGTCCCGCATCCGCTGGTAGGACACGTCGAGCCCGGCCTGGTCGGCATCGAAGCTGTAGGCATCCATCATCAGGAACTCGCGCCCGCGCATGAGCCCGAAGCGCGGCCGGATCTCGTCGCGGAACTTGTCCTGGATCTGGTAGCAGTTGACCGGCAGCTGCTTGTAGCTGTTCACCTGCGAGTTCACGAAGGCGGTCATGACCTCCTCGTGCGTGGGGCCGAGACACATCTCGCTGCCCTTGCGGTCCTTCAGGGTGAACATGATCCCGTCGCGCACGTAGCGGTCCCAGCGGCCACTGCTCACCCACAGCTCCTTCGGCTGGACGATGGGCAGCATGACCTCCTGTGCGCCGGCGCGGTCCAGCTCCTCGCGCACGATCTGCGAGAACTTGCGGATCACGCGCCACATGAGCGGCGAGTAGGTGTAGACGCCGGCGGCGATCTTCACGATGAAGCCACCGCGTGCGAGCAGGCGGTGGCTGGGGATCTCCGCGTCCGCGGGGTCTTCGCGCAGGGTGGCGATGAGGAGCTGGCTCAGGCGCATAGGGGCAGGGAGCGTAGCGGCGTCCCTCCCTCACCGGAACGATGCGCATGCCGCGAACCTTCCGGACGTGCAGACGCCGCGCAGGCCCTGTCGGTCCTGCGCGGCGTCGCGTGCCGCCATCGGTTGTCCGGGCTCAGCCGAGCTGCAGCCAGGCCAGCTCTTCCCAAGGCACCGTGTCGGGGTCCGGCATCGCGTCGGGGCCCTCACCGAGGAACACCCTCACACCTGCCATGCCGTCCGGGACGAAGTCGACCTTCAGCCACACCTCGTTGACCGGCACCTCCAGGATCTCGCCGGTGTAGATGATGCCCAGGAACTGCCGGTAGAAGAACACCTGGACCTCACCCTCCTTGGTGGTACGGACGTCGTAGACCCGGAAGTCGTACATGTAGTTGCCCGGTTCGAACTCCGCGTAGACGCGGTCGTTCTGGCCGTCGGCATCCATGTCGGCGAAGTGTGCGTGCACCGGGCCGGTGTCGTCGGTGCGGAAGAGCCGGATCTCGAGTGCCTCGGCCTTCCAGTTCGCGACCTCGGTCTCGATGGGCTTGATCTCGCCCGGGAGCACCGGGAACGGGTTGTGGACGGTGACCTCGCGGGTCTTGCCGTCGACCTTGTACAGCTCGGTCACGCCGATCCTGCCGCCGTCGAGCAGTGCGCCGATCTGGACGTAGATGTCCAGTTCGAGGGCATCGCCCGTGGGCAGCAGCATGTAGCGGTTGAAGGCCCCCATCGGGTCCGGGTACAGGTTGGCGACCACCGGGGTGATCAGCAGGCGACCGCCGATCGGGTCGGGCAGCGGCTGCGTGATGTCGTTGATGCCGAGGAACGCAACGGCGAAGAGCGCGTCGCGGTCCTGCACCTCGATGCCGAGCACGTTGGTGTACACGGGGTCGACGACGACCTGGGTGGGAGCAACGCCTGCCAGGCCGAGGCCCAGCACCGCTGCGAGAGTAGTCTTGCGATTGAGGTTCATGACCAACACTCCTTGGGAGCTCGATGGCTCGCCATGACCTCATGAGGGACTGCAGCAGCCGCATCGAAACGGGCGGAGTGCGGAGTCGGGCTGGGCCCTAGTGGGCAGTGCGCCGCCGACGGAGGGGCCGGAGGAGCGATCGCACCGCACCAAGGCCCGGAGCCGTGCGAACGCCGTGCCAGCAGAAGTCCTTGCCGCTGGCACAGAGGACCCGGGCACCCGCCGGGAACTCGCCGCCTGCTGCCAGCGCGTCACGGTCGGCCGGCGTGAACTCCCAGGGCTCGTCGGGCAGGACCACCACGTCGACCTGCTGGGAGCGGAGCCACTCCACGGACACCTCGGGGTAGCGCCCTTCGAGCGCGTCGCACACGTTGCGCGCCCCGGCACACCGCAGCACGTCGCGCACGTAGGTGTCCCGCCCCACGCCCATCCAGGGCTTGCGCCAGATGGGGTAGAAGACGGACACGGGCTCCAGCACCAGGTCGTCCACCTGGCCTGCCGCGAGCTGCGCCTCGACGGCAAGCAAGTGGGGCAGCGCGGCCTCGACGAGGTCGAGTGCCGCAGCGAGCTCCCGCAGCGCCTCGGCAGCCTCCCCGACCGTGCGCGGCACGTGCTCCAGCACGCAAAAGCGTTCGCGCAACCACGCGATGTCCTCGAGGCGGTTCTCCTCGGTGTTGACCACCACGAGGTCTGGGTCGAGCGCTGCGATCTTCTCCAGCTTCGGGTTCTTGGTGCCGCCCACGCGCGGCACGTCGCGCAGCTCCGCCTCGGGCTCCACGCAGTAGCGGGTGACGGCAACCAGGCGATCGCGCGCCCCGAGCACGCAGACGGATTCCGTCATGCTCGGCACGAGGGAGGCGATGCGGCGGACGGCGACCATGGGGTACAGAATGCAGTCGGAGCCGCTGCAGGCAAGGTGCCTGCAGCGGCTCGGTCGGCCGCGGCGCAGCGCAGGAGCTCAGGGCTTCCGCGTCGGCAGTTCCGCCATCAGGAACCAGTTCGGCATCTCCGGCAGGCCCCAGGTGTCCGCTGTCGCGCCGACGACTCGCGTCGTCAGCGGCGGCATGGGACCCAGGTCCACGGCGACGGCGAACTGCTGCTCGACATCGAGCATGCCTTCGTCCGGCCAGTGAGGCGTCTTCAGGTAGATGCGCACCTCGGCAACCGGTTCGAGCCCGGCGAGGCGCCGCACCTTGACGATGCGGAGGTCGTACCCGTCCGTGCGGCCCGTGAAGCGCGCGACGAACTGGAGCCGTGGCGGGTTGGTGTCCAGCCACTGGGTCTCCAGTTCGACGTCACGCAGGGCGACAGGCAGGGCGTCGCGCGGCGGAATCCCGCCGCCGCAGGTGCCCTGCGCTGCCACCCAGTCGCGGATCCGCAGCGGATCGTGGACCTCGACCCGACCCCCCGCGTCGAGGGTCAGGGCCTGCACCCAGACGTCCAGGTGCACCAGCATGTCGGCTGCCGCCCCCAGCGGGAACGCAACCTCGGTCTCACCCGTCCCGTAAACCATGCCGAGCGTGACCGGGTCACGCAGCACGGTCCATGGCATCGGGACGAGGACCTGGGTCGCCCCGCCTGCATTGGCGAGGAACAGCGCACCGGTCATGTCGGCACGCTGGACGACGGCCACGAACTGGCCGTCGGTCCTCCGCAGCTCGAACACACCCGGCTGGGGCACCTGCGCGATGGCCATGGCCGCCAGCAACGGGACGAAGAGCAACCGGGGGGTGTTCACGGCAACCTCCTGGGGAACGCGTCGGTCGGCACTGCGCCGTCGACACATCGACGTGAGGGGGTTCGCAGGGGCGGGCGAAGGTGCCCACAGTGGGAAGCGGGCCCGGGCCCACGTGCGCAGGCGAACCGGTGCGGTCAGTTGCCCGGCTTGCGGGCGTGGATGCGCAGCTGGTTGAAGTCGAGCAGCGGCGACTGCACCGGGAACCTGCGACACTCCAGCCATTCCCAGCCGAGGGACTCGAGGTCCGAGCGCAGGTCCTGTTCGCGCCAGAAACGCATCTCGAAGGTGTCGTCCTCGGGCGGGTCCTCCGGCGCACCCGGCACTGCCTCGGGCAGCTGGAACACGAAGTGCCCGCCGGGTCGGAGCGCGCGCAGCGCGTCGCGGAAGTAGCTGCGCGTCACCCGCCTCGGGGTGTGCTGCAGCACGATGTGGCTGAACACGAGGGTGACGGCCCCTGCGGGGAGCGGCAGCGTCCAGCCGTCGCCCTCGCGGAGCTCGACGTTGTCGAGGTGGCCGAGCCGGACGGCAGCCTTCGCCAGCATCTCGCCCGACACGTCGATGCCGAAGAGGCGTTGGACATGCGGGGCGACGAACTCGTCCATGCGGCCCGTGCCGCAACCGATGTCTGCGACCAGCTGGTTGGGGTGCAGCAGGTGCTCCAGCCCGTCGAAGAACGCGCGCACGTCGCGCATGCCGGAGGCGCGGAAGGAGTCCTCGCCCGAGGCCTCCGAGGTGGCGATGTACCAGCTGGCGTTCTCCTTCGCCCGACGGTTCCAGTCGCCCTTCATGTCCAGCGGGTCGGCTCCCAGCGGGTGTTGCACCACGAGGTGCTCCTCGACGACCTTGCCGCCGACGAGGTGCTGCTGGACGACCTGCTCGAGCACGTGCGGGTCACAGCCGCGGTACCACGCCCCCTCGGGGTAGACCACCGCGATCGGCCCGTCGGCACACAGGCGCAGACAGTTTGCCTTGGTGCGCTGGATGCCACCTGCCTCGCTCAGGCCGAGTTCCTTGAGGCGGGCCTTGAGGAAGTCCCATGCCGCGAGGGAACGCTCGCGGTCACAGCACTTGGGGTTGGTGGCATCTGCGCAGAGGAAGATGTGGCGCTGCGCCACGGGGATGCCGAGCTTGCGCACGACGGACTGCAGGTCCCCTGCAGACGGGCGCGGCGCTACGGGCTGCGGGTCGAGGGTGCTCACGGTCCACCAGCCCCTGCCAGCAGGGAGAGTGCTGCGTAGGCGGTGCTGGACACCTCCATGTAGCCGGTCTCCAGCGAGTCGCTGAACGAGCCGCCCTTGCGCTGGAACTGCAGCACGAGCGGACGGAACCGCTGGCGCAGCGGCTCGCGCTCCGCGGCAGGCAGCATCTCGATGCACAGCGCGGCGTAGTAGTGGCCGAAGAAGTAGAAGTAGCTCGCGTTGGCGTAGTAGGCCTCGTGCGGGATCGGGCGCATGCGCGCGACGCGGAGGAACTTGTGGTGCTCGAAGAACTGGTCGAGCCCCCACCGCAACCGCTCGTCCGTCACGTAGTCGTCGCCCGCGAGTCGCAGGGCCCAGTGGCTCACCTGGATGCGACCGAGGCTGCCCTTGACCGCGTTGACCGACTCGCCCACCAATCCGCGTGGCACGGGTTCCCAGTCGTAGGCAAAGGCACCCGTGGGCAGGCGGCACCTGCGCACGTAGTCGGCGGCCCGCTCCACCAACTGGGGGTCGCGGGACCAGCCCAGTTCCATGGCGACGCCGAGCGCAGGCAGCACGCACGAGGTGGAGAAGCTGGTCGCCCACTTCGGGCGCCGCGTGTAGACCGGGTCGTCGTAGTAGCCGAAGCCGCCGTCCGGGACCTGGTTGGCCTCGAGGAACCGCACGTACTCGCGCCCGCGCTGGTGCACGATGCCGCGCCACTCGTCGTTCTCGAACCGCGGGTCGCGCGCGGCAGCCGCGGTCGCGATGGTGCCGTAGAGGGCGCCCCACACCGCGTCGTTGTCCCAGCCGTTGCCACGCTGGGGCATGCGGGTGGTGCAGATCCACCGCACCGACTTGTCGAGCGCGGCGCGCACCTCCGGGGTCTCTGGCGCCGCGAGCAGCGCGAGCACCGCGACCCCGTGCGCCCCCATCTGGTAGGTGTAGTACGTCTCGACGGCGAAGTTGTCGTCGAACAGGCTGTCGCAGCTCGAGGTGGCCCACGTGCCGTCCGGACGCTGGGTGCGGACCAGCCAGTCCACGGCCCGCCTCGCGCCCTCGCGGGCCGCCTCGACGGTGGTCAGGTCGGGGGGCGCCGTTGCCTCCTGGGCGCTGGCGCCGAGCGCACCGACGAGAGCAAGCGCGACAGCGCTCGGGACCCGGCTCACGACGATGCCTTGGCCAGCTTCGCCTTGAGCTCGGCGACCTCCTCGACCAGGTCGCTGCGCTTGTGCTCGCTGCGACGCTGCGCGAGCTCCAGCTCCATCGTCGTCTTCTCGCGGTCCTTGGTCGCACGCGCCAGCGCACGCTCGGCATCCGCCACCTTGCGATTCATCTCCTCCTCGCGGCGGGGCAGCGTCTGCTTCTCCAGCACCTCGAGGTTGCGAGCTGCGATGGCAAGGTTGCGTTCGGCCAGCTCGACCTTGCGGCGACCGCGCTTCAGCACGAGCTCCTTCGTCGACTTGGCGAACTCGTCGGCCTGGTACATCGACTCGAGCTCGGCCAGTTCGTCCTTGGCCTCCTCGCTGTAGTGGGTCTGGCTGGCAAAGGCGATGCGACGCTCCTCGAGCTCGGTGGGCTTGTCGTGGGTCAGGAACAGCTCGCGGTCGTGCCGTGCCTTGTCCAGCTCCACCTGGGCGGCCTGCACGGCATGTTCGGCACCGAGCATCCGCATCTCGCGGTCGATTGCCGCAGTGCGCTGGTCGGTCTCGAGGTACGCGAGCTCACGCTCCTTGCCGCGCAGCTCCTTGGCCAGCGCCTTCGACTCGTCGGCATTGGATGCCGCTGCGGCAGGCACCGCGTCCGGCTTGGCGGACTCGACACGCGTGGCGTTGACCGAGTTGCACGCGCTGAGGAGCAGACCGAGGGAGAGGGGCAGGAAGAGTGCAAGTGCTGGACGCATGGCTGCGTTATAGGTCCTTGCCCTGCACGCGGCCAACGCCGTCCTTGCAGAGGTGGCCCCATGTGCTGTTCCGCCGGGCAACCGGGTCTGGTACAGCTTGTCCCGTGCGAGTCCTGCTGGTTGCCGAAG
>JBEGVB010000114.1:0-27709 GCA_041178545.1 Planctomycetota bacterium | reverse complement strand
TGCGGTGGCGCAGCTCGGTGTGACCGGCCACGAAGTCCGCGTGGGAGTGCGTGAGCAGGACCGAACGGATGGTGGCCTTCTCGGCCGCGGCATCGGCGACGTACTGACCCACGTCGCGCTGGGGGTCGATCACCAGGGCCTCGCCGTTGGAGACCAGCAGGTAGCTCAGCAGGGACAGGCACCCGAGCTGGTACTGGCGGACCAGCCAGCCCTCACCCCGCACCTCCCACGACACCATCGGCTTGGACGAGTCCTCGGCGTGGGTCGCCTTCTCCGCATCCTGTGCGACGAGGGGGAACGCGGCGAAGAGGGACGAGAGGAAGGCGGCGCGGAGCCAGGACGGCACGCTTGCAGCACGCCAGGATCGTTCGGGCTTCTTCATAACTGCACAACTTATCGGTTGTGCAGTTGCAGAAAGCAAGTGTCCGCTGTGCGTAGGGGACTGGGGGCACAAACGGAGAGGCCCGGGCAACGAGCCCGGGCCTCGGAGAACGAACGGATGCGGTCGAGGGGACGCGAGCGGTCAGGCCTCGCGTGCGGAGGGGCGGCCGCCGACGGACGCGGAGGGCGCCGGCTTGAGGAGCGGCCGCTTGCCGGTGGCGCGCGGCTTGCGCTGCGCCATCAGCTCGCGACGGAGCATCTCCTCCAGCTCCCCGTCCTTCTGCTTGCCGGCATGGGCCAGCTGGGCATCCAGCTCGCGGGCCGACTGCTGCGAGCCACAACCCATGCGCTGGGCCTGGGCCATCGCGTCGTAGTGGCGGGCGCCGTGCATGATCGGGGCGAGGCGGACGCCGTCGTTGGTCGTCAGCAGCGCGCCTTCCTGCACCTCCAGCCAAGAACCCTTGGCAATGAGGTTGCCACGCTCCGACCAGCGGTCGCGGGCCTGCGGCTCGATCGGACGGTCGTCGTCCATCAGGAACGAGGGCGTCACGTCGTAGTGCTGGCAGAGGGCATGAAGCATCTGGATCGTGGGCACGGATCGGCCCTGTTCCAGGTGGGACATGGTGGCAGGACGGACGCCGAGCGTGCGCGCGGTCACGCCTTGTGCCTCGCGCTTCACACGGGTCCGGAGATAGAACAGTTTGAGATGCAAACGCCGCATGGGTGTCGACTCAGGGTTGGAACGTCAGGTGCAGGTGGCGCCGTGTTCGGTCCCGCGTCGCGGGAGCGCACGACATGAGGAGAGTAGCACTGCCCGCAGCAATGGGACGTTCGGTGAGGGGCATGAGGTTCCACGATCGGGACACGATTGGTTTCGGCCCATGGCACCGGATGGAGGGCGCGACGCAACCCGTGGCACCGCAAGGCGCAGCGCGCGCCAACGAGGTCGGGCATGCCGCCTGAGCCAAGGGTGGTGTGCTGTGGAATCCGCCTCGAGGCGGACCGTGCGTGGCTGGCTGCGTTCGGCATTGCCCACGTGGAGGCAGCGGCTCCCGAGGACTGGGTCGTGCGCCGCGAGCTAAGCCGCCTCGTGCTGACGAGCCCTGCTTCGGAGGGTTCCCTGCGCATCGTCCTCGACGTGCGCACCGGCTCGTTCGCGCACCGCATCACCAGCTGCCGCCGCGACGACCCGGTCGCACGCGCTGTCGGCATGGCGCGCGGGCCGCGCACCGTGCTCGACGCGATGGCCGGGCTGGGGCGGGACGCCCTGGTGCTCGCGCGGCTCGGCTGCACGGTGACGGCGGTCGAGCGGGTGGGCGCACTGGCTGCACTCGCGGCCGATGCTGCGCTCGCGTGCGGGGTCGCGGACCGGATGCGCGTGGTGCACGGCGACGCCCTCGACACGCTCCGGGCCCTCCGCGCTGCTCCGGCTCCCGAGCAGCCCGAGGTCGTCTACCTGGACCCGATGTTCGAGGAGGAGGGCAGGGCACAGGTGAAGAAGGAGGCACAGGTGCTGCGGCTGCTGGGCGACGACACGGTGCCGTCGGCAGGGCTGCTGGCAGCAGCGCGCGAGGTGGCGCGCGACCGGGTGGTGGTCAAACGGCACCGCGACCTGGAACCGCTGCTGCCCGGTCCGAGCCATGCGATCGACGCGGGCTCGGTGCGATTCGACGTCTACCTCAGGCCTGGCACGCGCTGAGCGGGCCTAGTGCCACTGAGTGGTAGCCGTCGACCTCGACCGTGCGCACCGGCAACGCAGGCAGTCGGGCGACGATCGGTCCCACCTCGTGGGCGCGCATGCCGCTGAGCACCAGGATGCCGCTGCCGTTCCAGCCGGCGAGGATGGCGTCGAGCGAGCCGGTGAGCTCGGTGCCCGTCATGTTGGCCACCACGCTGTCGGCACTCCCCGGCAACGCGTCGGCACCGCCCACCACCATGTGCGCGTCCGGCAGCAGTTCTCGCGCACGCTGCACCGCGACGGGGTCGATGTCGCAACCGCGGACCACCGGGCAGCCGCGGGCGGCACCGTAGGCCGCGAGGATGCCAGAGCCGGTGCCGATGTCGGCAAGGCTGCGCGCGCGGGAGTCCCACAACGCGTGCAGGTTGAGCAGCGCCGCGCGCGTCGAGCCGTGCTCGCCGCTCCCGAACGCGTCCGCGCGCGGGACCACCAGCTCGACCCCGCGGAAGCCCTCGAGCGGGGCCACCCAGGGCGGACGCACCACGAGGTCGGGGGCCACAACGATCACCCGGTCCTGCTCGAGTCCGCTGGCAGCCGCGTGCATGCGCTCGTCGTGCAGCTCCTCGACGGCCAGCCCTGCGACCCCGAGATCGGGCATGGCATCGTGCAGCCACACGGTCGCCTCGCCCTCGCCCTCCAGCACCCCCGCCACGTCCGCGTGCACGTGCAGCAGGTCGAGTGCCTGCTCGACCGCGCCACCGCGCAGCCGGTAGCAGCGCAACGCGGCGCTCACCGCGTGCCGCCGAACAGCGACTCCAGCGCTGCGACGACCGCCTCTGGCTCCACCATGCGGCCGATCGCGTCGTAGCCCTCGGCAAGGTGACCGACCACCGGCCCCACCATGCGGATGCCGCGCGAGGTCACCACCGACACGTTGTGCTGCACCGCAGCATTGGTCCACATGGCATCGTTCATGGCCGGGCACACCAGCACCGGGCACTTCATCGTGAGCGCGAGCAGCGACACCGGGTCGTCCGCGGCACCCGTGGCCAGCTTCGACAGCATGTCGGCACTGCACGGTGCGACCACGTACGCGTCGGCACCCTTGGCCGCGTCGATGTGCGGGACACTGCCGTCCTCGTCCACCTGCGTGGGCGCGAGCACGACCTTGGTCCCGGTCAGGCCCTCGAAGGTGAGCGGGCCGACGAACTGCGTCGCCCACTGGGTCATGGCGACGCGCACCGTGGCACCCTTCTGCACCAGGCGGCTCGCGAGGATCGCGGCCTTGTAGGCGGCGATGCCGCCGGTCACACCGAGGACGATGCGCTTGCCCTTCACAGTCCCACCAGCCCTTCCACCGTGCGGATCGCCACGTCGAGCTTCTCGTTGACGATCACGTGGTCGTAGAGGTCCTTGGCCTCGAGCTCGCGGCGCGCGATGGCCATGCGCGACTCGATCTCGGTGGCCGAGTTGGCACCGCGCGACACGAGCCGCGCGTGCAGCGCCTCCATGCTTGGAGGCACGATGAAGACGTACAGGCCGGGCACGCTGGCAGCGCGCAGCTGCCGCGTCCCCTGCACCTCGATCTCCAGCACGAACACGCGGCCCTCCGCCAGTGCCTTGTGCATGGGCGCGGCAAGCGTGCCGTAGAAGTTGCCGTTGTACTCCGCCCACTCGAGGAACTCGCCTGCGTCGATGCGGCGGCGGAACTCCTGCTGCGAGAGGAAGTGGTAGTCGATGCCGTCACGCTCGCCGTCGCGCATCCTGCGCGTGGTCGCGCTCACCGAGAACTCGACGCCCGGGCGCTGGCGCAGCGCCTTGCAGACCGAGGTCTTGCCGGCGCCGGAGGGCCCTGAGATCACGACCAGCCTGCCCGGTTTCGCGCTCATTCGAGGTTTGCCGCCTGTTCCTTGAGTTTCTCGATGCACGACTTGAGCGCCACTGCAACGTGGCTGAGGGCGACGTCCGGCGACTTGGATCCGAGGGTGTTCGCCTCGCGCAGCAGTTCCTGCAGCAGGAACTCCATGCGCCTGCCGACCTCGCCCCCGCCTGCGAGCAGTGCGCGCACCTCGCCCACGTGCGAACCGAGCCGCTGCAGCTCCTCGCTCACGTCGATGCGGTCGCCGTGCAGCGCCACCTCGCGCACGAGGTCGCCGGCCTCCGCGGCAAAGCCGTGTGCGGCGCGGAACTCCATCACGCGCGCCAGCAGGCGGCTCCGGTACTCCTCCAGCACCGCGGGCGCGCGGCCTGCAGCCTGAGCCATCAGTTGCTCCATCTCCCCAAGCAACGCCTGCATGGCAGTTGCCGTGCGCGCGCCCTCCTCGCGACGCCGCGCGACCAGTTCCTGCAGCGCGCGGTCCACCAGCGCTGCGGCAGCAGGCGGAAGTTCGCGGCTGGTCACCGAGTCGACGCGCATGCGGCCGCTCGCGTCCAGCACGTCGCGCAGGGTGAGGTCAGCACTGAGGCCGAGTTCCCTGGCCATCTCGCGCAGCTCGTTGGCGAGCTTCTGCAGCTGGGCGCGGTCCCCGAGCCCGGCTGCGACGTCCGTGCGCTCGATCGACAGCGTCACGGTGCCGCGCACCACCGCCTTGCGCACGCGCTCCTCGAGCGCTGCCTCCAGCCCGGCGCACCCGTTGCCGGTGCGCACCTTGACGGAGAGCCCGCGGCCGTTGACGGCGCGCGCCTCGACGCGCAGCTGGCCCAGTTCGGTCGGCCCGGCAGCGGTGCCGGAGCCGGTCATGCTCGCGGGCGGCTGGGACTGGGCAGGCACGGTCGGCACCTCGTGTCGGGGCCACGATGGCCCCGTGGCCGGGTCAGTCCCAGGTCAGGTGCAGCGCGACCGCCGACACCATGAAGATCCCGGCGAGCAGGAACGTGAAGCGGTTGATGTTCCCGGTCTTCACGCCGAAGGTCTCAGCACCCACGCCGCCAAAGGCCTCCGCCAGACCACCGCCCTTGCTCTCCTGGAGGAGCACGACGATGGTCAGCAGGATGGCTGACGCGAAGAAGAGGACCCAGGACACGTAGTGGAGGACGATCATCGCAGGTTGTATTCGATGATGGGGAGGAAGGTGTCGGCCTGAAGACTGGCCCCACCCACGAGCAGGCCGTCGACTCCTTCGATGGCCATGAGTTCGCGGGCGTTGTCGGGCTTCACACTGCCGCCGTAGAGGATGCGCAGCAGCGAGGCAGGTTGTTCGCCGAGGCGCTGCTCGAGCCAGCGGCGGATGGTCTTGTGGGCGGCGGCGATCTGCTCGGCAGACGCCACCTCGCCGGTGCCGATGGCCCAGACGGGCTCGTAGGCCACCGTGATGCGGTGCGACTCCTCGGGGCGGACCTTCTCAAAGCCCGTCTCGAGCTGGCGCTTGAGCACGCGGTCGGTGCGGTTGCCCTTGCGCTCCTCGAGCGTCTCGCCGACGCAGTAGATCGGCAGGAGGTCGTGGTCGAGGGCGGCGCGCATCTTGCGCCCCATCCACTCGTCCGGCTCCTTGTAGATGTGGCGTCGCTCGCTGTGCCCGACCAGGGTGCGGTCGGCGCCCACCTCGCGGAACATGCGCGGGGCGAGTTCGCCCGTGAAGGCGCCGTTGTCGTCGTACCACAGGTTCTGGCCGCCGACGCCGAGGGGCGAGCCCTGTGCCACCGCGGTCACGTCCGCCAGGTAGATGGCAGGAACGAACACTGCGACTTCCTTGTCGTTGCCGTCGCCGAGCCGACCCTTGATGGTCTTGATGAGGTCCAGACCCTTGGCGCGGTCCAGGTTCATCTTCCAGTTGCCTGCGATGTATGGCTTGCGGGTCGGATGGCTCATGGAGCGGTCACCTCAGTGGCATGGTTCGGGTTCGGTGCGGGTTGCGCTCCTGACGAGCGCAACAGCCGCCTGCCAACGAGAGGAACGATACGACGCAGATCGGACACGAGCTGGGCGAACTCGTGCGGGCGCAGCGCCTGCGGCCCGTCGCTGAGTGCCAGCTCGGGCTGCGGGTGCACCTCGATCACGAGGCCGTCGGCACCCGCTGCAGCGGCAGCGCGCGCCATCGCGGGGACGTACGCCGCCTTGCCGGTGCCATGGCTCGGATCCACCACCACGGGGAAGTCGGTTCGCTCGCGCAGCACGGCCACTGCCGCGAGGTCGAGCAGGTAGCGCGTCGCGGTGTCGAAGCTGCGCACGCCGCGCTCGCAGAGCACGATCTGGTCGTTGCCGCCCTGCAGGATGTAGTCCGCTGCGTGCAGCAGTTCGTCGATCGTGGCCGACGCACCGCGCTTCAGCAGGATGGGCTTGCGGGTGCGCCCCACCTCCCGCAGCAGCGGGAAGTTCTGCATGTTGCGCGAGCCGATCTGCAGCATGGCAACGGCCCCTGCCACGGCATCCACCTCGCGCGGGTCCATCACCTCGGTCACGACAGGGAGGCCCGTTGCGGCACCCGCCTCGGCCAGCAGTTCGAGGCCTGCATGCCCCATGCCCTGGAAGGACTTGGGCGACGTGCGCGGCTTGAACGCGCCACCGCGCAGCATCACGGCGCCTGCCTCGGCCACGGCCCGGGCGGTGGCCATCACCTGCTCCCGACTCTCCACCGCGCAAGGGCCGGCGACGATGACGAAGCCGTCGCCTCCGAAGGCGACACCGTCAGCGATGGAAACCGTTTTGCGCACCGGGAGAGAGCTTGGCAGGGCGGAGGAAAAGGCCGCGCACGATAGGACGCTGGGGGGAGGGGGTCAAAGGTGATTGACGCCATCGGGCGCACGACCCACCCAAAAGACAGACACCGGGCAGCAGGGGCGAATTTCACCGCGAACTCGCCCACAACCCTCTCCCTGCCAGCAGTTTGCGTGCAGCAGAACCTCCGTACATCGACTGGTTGCCAGCCGGTGCCACGGTGCGGATAACGGGACCATGACGCTGGACCCGGACCTGGAGACGATGCGTGCCCTCGGCCACCGGGCCGTCGACCTGGCGGTCGAGCACCTCGCCACGCTGCGCGACAAGCGCGTCTTCACGCCGCCGGACGCGGCCCGCCTGCACGCCCTCGTGGACGAGCCGTTGCCGCGCACCGGGCACGGCGCCGCCGACACCCTCGACCGGTTCTTCCGCGACCTCCTCCCCCACGCGACCCTCGTCAACCACCCGCGGTTCTTCGCCTACGTGCCCGGTCCCGGCAGCTTCCTCGGCGCGCTCGGCGAGTGGGTGGCTGCGGCCACCAACCCGTTCACCGGCACCTTCATCGGCGGCGCGGTCCACGCGCAGATCGAGACCCAGACCCTCCACTGGCTGCGCGATGCCGTCGGCCTGCCGGACTCCTTCGAGGGCATCGTGACCACGGGCGGGTCGATGGCCAACCTCTGCGGCCTCGGCGCCGCCGTGCACGGCCACTGCCGCGCGCGCTCGACGGTGTACGTGAGCGTCGAGGGCCACCACTCGCTCACCAAGGCAGCGGCAATCCTCGGGCTCACGCCCGGCCACGTGCGGCTGGTCCCGTCCGACGACCAACTGCGCATGGACGTGCAGGCACTGCGCGCCGCAGTCGCAGCCGACCGCGCCGCCGGGCTCGAGGCCGTTGCCGTGCTCGCCACCGGCGGCACCACCAGCAGCGGCTCCGTCGACCCGATCCCCGAGATCGCGGACTTCTGCGAGGCCGAGGGACTCTGGCTGCACGTGGACTGCGCCTACGGCGCCGCAATGGCACTGCTGCCCGAGGGCCGCGAGTTGCTGCGCGGCTGGGAGCGCGCGGACTCGGTGACCATGGACCCGCACAAGTGGTTCTACGCACCCTTCGAGTGCGGTTGCCTGCTCACGCGCCACGTGAAGCGCCTCGAGTCCGCATTCGACGCCGACGGCGCCTACATGCAGGACGTCCCCCACGACGCGGTCAACTTCTACCGCCGCGGGCCCGAGCTCACGCGCGGCGGCCGTGCGGTGAAGTTCTGGATGCTGCTGCGCTCGGCTGGCATCGATGCCATCGCGCGCGCGGTGCGCGCCGACGTGGAGAACTGCCACCTCGCACACGACCTGCTGCGCACAGACCCTCGCATCGAGGTCGTCACGCCGCCGCGCATGAGCATGTTCAGCTTCGCGCCGCGCGCAGGCGAGGCCGTGGGCAGGCGGCTGGTGGCGCGCCTGCAGCAGGATGGCCACACCATGCTGTCGTCGACTCGGCTGCACGGACGCTTCGCCATCCGCTTCTGCGTCGTGAACCACCGCACCACGGCAGCAGACATCCGCGAGTCGGTGCAGCGCGTGCTGCAGACCCTCGAGGCCGTGACGACGGCAGGCGGTTGAGCGCCCTGCGTCAGAGCGGCCGGCTGCGGGCCGCGCCGCTGCGGTGGCCGGCGAGGTCCTTGACCGAGACGGCGAGGCGGTAGCGCAGCTCCGGCGGCAGCGGGTAGGGGAAGGCGAGCGTGAAGCCGCTGGCGTCCGCGCGCGTGAGCACGCACGACGACAGCAGCGCACCGGCGTCGACGAGGCGACCCTGCAACGAGGCGCGCAGCGAGGCGGGCGCGAGGTCGGTCCAGCCGTCCGGGTCGTCGACCGACAGCGTGAACGTGCCGTCGGGTGCGATGGCCAGCGACACCACTGGGCCGGCAGCCGTCGCGTTGCCGGCATGGTGGACGGCGGTCACCGCATCGATGTCCGCACTGCCCGACCCGGTGTCGCGGACGAAGCGCCCTGCCGCGTCGCGGTCGATGCCGCTGCGTGCGTCGACCAGGCGCAGTTGCGCGATCGCACCGAGGTTGACGCGGCCTGCGGCCACCTCGGGGTGGCCAACCAGGTCCTGCAGGTCGAAGGCGTCACCGCCTGCCTCGCACACGTCCTGCGGGTCGGCACCCGGGGCCTGCGCGCTGCCTGCGAGCACGGGCACCTGGCCGGCAAGGTTCTCGGACGAGCCCATCGGGACCACGGCAAACGGCCCGGGCTCCACGTCGGGTCCGAACCAGCGCGCGGGCATGCGCGCGAAGTCGGTGCCGTTGGACGACACCTCGACGAAGCAGGACTCGGCAAAGGTGGCGCCGAAGGTGGTCGACTCGAACGGGTTCTCGGCGACGAGGAAGTCGACGCCGGGCCCGTTGCGCAGCGGCTGTGCGAAGGACAGCGTGAGCGAGCCGCCGATGCCGAGCGAGTGCACGGCAAGCGAGCCCATGAACGTGCCGCCGCCCAATGGTGCGCCGAGCGCGTTGAGCGGCTGGAACACGCCGCCGCCTGCGTTGCTGCGCGTGTCGAAGGCCACCACTGCCGTCGCGTGCACGGCTTGCGCACAGGCGCCTGCGGCAAGCAGGCACGCTGCGAACACGGCGCGTGTGGTGGCAGGGGTCGGCATCGGGGGGCGGTGATAGGTGATGGCGCGCACCCTCGCAACCGCGGCGGACCGAAGCTGCATGCGCGCGTCGCGGCTTGCGCGACCCACCCGGTCGGGCTAGGGTGCGCATGTCCGTGCAGGGAAGCCGGTGCGAATCCGGCGCTGTCCCGCAGCTGTGACCGAGGACGAAATCCGCTCGAACCACTGTGACCGTCTCGTCGACGGCCGCGGGAAGGTGCGGAGAGTAGGACGATCCGGGAGTCAGAACATCTGCACGGAGGAGGCGCACCGCCGCGCGGCGCGCCTGCTCGCTTCTCCCACCGGTGCGAGAGACACCGAAGGAACTCGATGTTCGCGTCCCTGCTCCGTGCCCGCCGACGAGGCCTCGTGCCCGTCTGCATGCTCGCCCTTGCGGCAGCGGCCCCCGAGGCCCGTGCCCAGGGTGCAGCCACCTGCGCCCCCGGGTTCGGCGCCCAGGCCGCGCTCACGGAGCTGGGCCAGGCCCCGTCCGTGGTCGGCTTCGCCCACGACCCGGCCACGGGCCACCACTACCTCGCGGTCGGCAACACGCTGTTCCACCGCCCCAACGCAGCCACGTGGAACACGGCGTGGACCGCGCCCGCAGGTGACGTGCTCGCAGCAGTGGCACGCTCCGACACGCAGTCGTCGATCCTCGTGGCCACGCTGTTGGGCGGCATCGTCAAGCAGATCGACACCGCCTCGGGTGCGATGGTGACGATCCAGGGCGTGCCCAACGTCTTCGACCTCGCCCCGGCACCCAACGGCACGGTGCTCGCCTCGGCCAACCCCACCTGGCCCGCGCCGGGGGCGAACTCAGGCGTGTGGGTCCTGGGCACCGGCTCCGCGCCGCGGTTGCTGCTGCAGCTGCAGGGCCCCTCGGGCCCGCTGTGCCTCGACGCCAGCGGCAACCTGCTGGTGGCAGAGATCGGCACCGCGGTGCCGCCGCTGCCCGGCAGCGTGCGCATCCTGCGCTTCCCCGCGGCCACGTGGCAGGCGGCGGCGGCAAGCGGGACCACGGTCACCCCCGCGCAGGCCGATGCCGTGTCCACCGGCTGGAACGGCGCGTACGACCTCGCGGTGGACGACAGCGGCCGCATCCACGTGACCGACCCCAACTCCAACGTCGTGTCGCGCACGCTGCCTGGCAGCACGGTGCGCGACCCGGTGCCGCTGTGCACCCTCGGCCGACCGGGCCTGCAGGTCCAGTTCGCGCCCGGTGCAGCACTGCCGTTCGCCCCGTGGCTGCACGAGGAACACGCAGGCGCACTCTTCGTCGCGAGCAGCGACTTCAGCTCCGAGTACCGCGTCGAACGCATCCACCCGCAGCGCCCGCGCCTCGACGCGCTGCCAGGCACCACGCTGGGTGCGGGCACGGGCACGTTGCGCATCGGTGCCGCGCCGCCGGGCGCGCCCGCCTTCCTCGCCTTCTCGCTCGCACCGCCCCGCAGCGAACAACTCGTTGCCGTGGTCGACGGCCTGCCGTTCTGGCTCGGCCTCGACCCGGCTGCACCGGTCGTGGCCAGGGCACTCACTGCCGACGCATCCGGGGTGGCGCAACTCGCGTTCAGCCACCCTGGCGGCTTCGCCCTCCAGCTCACGGTCCAAGGCGCCCTGCTGCTGCCGGCAGCAGGCATCACCTCCAGTTCCCTCGTCTCCCTCCAGCTGCTCCCCTGAGCGCGCAACACCTCCGCAACCAAGGTCCGACACCATGAAACTGCTCCACCTCGCCGCCGTTGCCGCGGCCCTGCTCACCGGTTCGCTCACCGCCCAGCGCGGTGGCTTCGAGACCCCCTACCAAATCGCCCCCGGCTACACCGGCGCCTCCAACCCGCTGCCGGACTCCAGTTCGCTGGTGATCAAGCTCGAGGACGACTCGATCGTCGTGTTCCGCGGTGGCCAGCTGGTGCGCGTGGCCGGCACGCGCCAGGACGTGCTGCTCACGCTCGACACCACCTCGGGCCCCGTGTTCCCCTCGTTCCTCGTGCAGGCAGGCCCCAGCGCAGTCGTGTTCGGTGAGAGCACCAACGGCAACGTGTGGTGGGTGCCCGTGCGCGGCCGCAGCCAGCCCTACGTGCTCGCCACCATCCCGTTCAACTTCGACGCACTGCTCTGGGACAACGTGACGCTGCTCGTATCCGCCAAGACCGGCGGCTTCGCCACGCCCGACAACGAACTCGTCGCGCTCAACCTCGCCACCGGCGCGACCTCGGTGATCGGCCAGATGCCCGGCGCCTCGGGCCCGCTCACGCGCGACGGCTCGGGCAACCTCGTCTACGCCACCGCACCACTGACGTTCCCGCCGCCTCCCGGCGCCGTGAACGTCGCGAGTTGGCCTGCTGCTGCAGTCGGTGCCGCAGTGTTCGGCACGCCAGGCTCGCAGCTCGGCCCGAACAATGCCGTGTTCGTCTACTCCGGCCTCGACTCCGCCGGTGACATCGCCATGGACACGGACGGCGATTTCTACTTCGTCGACTACGGCCTCAACGAAGTGAGGGTGATCCCCGAGATCGGCACGCGCGTCACGGCACCCGAGACCTTCGTGTCGCTCCAGCCCAACGGGCCCGAAGGGTTCGCGTACTTCAGCGGCCTGCAGTTCGACGGCGGCGAGAGCCGCACCAACGGCCCGGCCTTCGACCCGTTCGCCCCGCGCTCGGGCGGCAGCCTGCTGGTGTTCGCCACCGACTTCGTGGCCGCGAGCGACGTCACCATGGTGGTGCCGCGGCGAGCCCGTTCCAACGCCACGCTCTCCGGCGGCACCCTGCGCATCGCCGTGGACCAAGGCCCTGCCAACGGCTTCGCCCTCGTGGGCCTCGCGCCCGGCACGGCCCCCGCCGAAGAGCTCCCCGTGCGCCAGCCCTTCTCCGACTCGGTGCTGATGCTGGACCCGGCCCTCGCCCAGGGGGCCCTGTGGCAGCTGGCCCCGCTCGCGGCCGACGGGACAGGATCGGTGCAGGTGGCCCTGCCTGCCCTCCTCCCGCTGCCCGACTGCATCTCGCAGACCGTGGTGGTGCGAACCAGTGACCTGGCCATGGGAACGACTCCCGCCCTGCCCGTGCGTCTCGCCCGCTGAACGGCGCCGCGCCCGGGCCTGCGGGACGGCCCGCGGCCCGTGGTGCAACTAGGTTACCCCCCATGAGGTGGGGTCCTCGGCGCACTCGCGTACACTCCCTGCGCTGCGGTGGAAGCAGTTGGTCCCCTCTGGGAGCAACCGTGCCAACCGTGCATCGAGAGACCCATCATGGCCCAGAAGACCCTTGCCATCCTCGGCGGACTGTTGCTCACCGCAGCGGCCACCGTGCTGTTCCTGCCCAGTTCCTCAGGCGACGAGAGCCTGGGCGAGTGGAAGCCCGGCGAGGAGGTCGAGGTCGCGGTGACCGAGGCCGGTGATGCCGAGTCGGCACAGACCGAGAACCCGGGCGCCATGGGCCTCGACCGCGAGGCCGTCGCGATGGAGAACGCAGGCGATGCCAGCGAGCCCCGCACCGAGGTGCTGCTGCGCGGACGCGTGGTGAACCGCACCGGCGGTCCCGTGGCCGATGCACAGGTCCAGCTCGACTTCAGCCGCGGCGGGCAGCGCGGCGGCCGTCCGGGCGGCGACCGCCAGCGGCGCATCCCCGAGCCGGTGAAGACCGATGCCGAGGGGCGCTTTGCCTTCAAGGGCCAGATGTTCCGCAGCCTGCGGGTCTCCCTCGCCGTGCAGCACCCCGACTACGCGCCGGCGCGGCACGACAAGGATCTCGGCGAGGCCTTGGCCGAGATGGACGTGGGCGACCTCAAGGTCCTCGCCGGCGGCACGATCGTCGGCCGCGTGACCGACCTGGCCGGCACCGCGGTGCCCGGGGCCGAGCTGCGCCTCAGCGGCGAAGGTCGCGACGCGCAGGCCTTCTTCGCCATGATGGCAAACGGCGGCCGCGGTGGCCGCAGCGGCAACGCCGAGCCCCAGTACAAGTCGGACAACAACGGGTTCTTCAAGATCCCGCACCTCAACGCAGGCGGGTGGAGCATCACCGCGCGCGCGACCAAGCACACCGACACGCGCACGCCCACCATCGTGGTCGAGGACGAGAAGGAGATCACGATCGAGGACATCCGCATGGGTCCTGGCTTCGTGCTCACGGGCGTCGTGTCCAACGCGGCCGCAAAGCCGGTCGCCGGCGCCGAGGTGATCCTGCGCGAGCGCCGCGGCGGCCGCGACCACCGCACCAGCACCAATCCCAAAGGCGAGTTCTCCCTCGACCACCTGCCCGGCAGCGAGCTCGACCTGACCGTGCGCGCCAAGGACATGCTCAACCACGAGCAGCGCGGCGTGGACCCGTCGAAGACGCCGGGCCCGCTCTACATCACGCTGCAGGACGGCCTGCGCATCACGGGCATCGCCATGGACGTGCCCACCAGCCAGCCGGTGACGAAGTTCGCGGTGCAGGCCCAGCGCGTCCGCGACCTGCCGCGCCCGGTCGACCCCAACGACCCGCGCAGCCAGTTCGAGTCGATGTTCCGCGAGATGGCCGGCCAGATGAACACGCCCGAGGGCCGGCAGCAGGCGCGCGAGCGGTTCCAGGCCGAGTTCGAGCGCATGCGCGCGAGCGGCGTCGACATGGGTCAGATGGGCGACATCCGCGGCATGATGGGTGACTTCATGCGCGGCCAGGGCGGCGGCACCGCCGAACCGACTGGTCGCGGTGCCCGCGGCGGCAACAACAACGAGCAGGCCGGCGGCGGACGCGGCAACAACAACGCCGACCAGGGTGGGCGCCGTGGGCGCGGCGGCCAGGGTCAGTCCTTCCAGATCGAGCTGGGCAGCGGCAACGGTGGCGCAGTCACCATGAACCTGGACGGTGCCGCCCAGGGCATGGAGGCTTTCTTCAACGGCGGACGCGGCAACCTCGGCAAGCCCGAGGACCACCCCGAGGGCAAGTTCGAGCTGACGGGCCTGCAGGAGGGCGTGTACGTCGTCGTGCTGCAGTCGCCCGACCACACCCGCTTCCGTTCGGCAGAGATCGAGCTGCGCCAAGGCGCTGCGCCGTTCGTCAACGTCAACCTCGAGCGTGGCTTCACGATCACGGGCGTGGTCAAGGACACCGACGGCAACCCGGTCGCAGGAGCACTCGTCGAGCTGCGCACCGTCGACACCAACAACCCGACGGCGGGGATGAACTTCGGCAACTTCGGCCAGGAGGCCGAGCGCATGGGCCGCATGTTCCGCCGCTTCGCACCTCAGGGCAGCCGCGTGGCCGACGCGCGCACCAACCCTGAAGGCAACTTCGCCATCGAGCACGCGCCGCCCGGCCTCTACCGCCTGAGCGGGTCGATGGAGGGCTACGACGTCGCCTCGACCGAGCCCTTCCAGCTGGCGCAGGACCTCGCCGACTCGGCGCTGGTCCTCGGCAAGCTGGGCGTGCTCACCGGCAAGGTCATCGGCTACGTCAAGACCGAGAAGCCCGTGAGCGTCGTGGCGATCCCCACGGGCGAGCAGACCATGCGGCTGCGCGAGAACCAGCCCATCACGCAGGTCCAGCCCGACGGCACCTACCGCCTGGAGAACCTCGCCCCCGGCTCCTACTCGGTGCGCGCCTCCAGCGGCGGCATGGGTGAGCTCATGCGCGAGATCGGCCCGCAGCTCATGAGCGGCCAGCTGGGTGCCGACGTCGTCGTGCGCGGCGGCGAGATGGTCGAGTTCGACGTGGCACTCGCCGACCTCAACAAGGGCGTGGTCTCCGGCATCGTCACCGACAACGGCAGCCCGGCGCGCAACATGTCCGTGGTGGTCATGCCCGCCGACACCGGCGGCGACAACTCGCAGATGTTCCAGCGCATGGCGCGGACCTACGCAGGCCAGACCGATGCCGAGGGCAAGTACCGCATCGAGAACGTGCCCGAGGGCAACTACGAGCTGCGCGTGAGTGCGTCGCGCGGCGGTGGCGGCGGCCGCGGCGGCTTCGGTGGCTTTGGCGGCACCCAGCTGCACAAGCAGCCGGTCTACGTGGCTGCGCGCGTCGAGAACACCTTCAACGTCGCGGTGAGCACCTGCTCGGTGGAAGGCTTGGTATCGATGCCGGTCGGCGAGGAGCCTGCCCAACTCAACGGCTCCGTGTCGCTGCTCCCGGGAGCGACCGAGGTCCCCGCGGACTTCAACGCCGGCGGCCGCGGTGGCCGCGGCGGGTTCGGTGGCTTCGGCGGCGGTGGCGGCAGCAATGCCCTCAACGGCCGCATCGAGGACAACAAGTTCCGCTTCGAGCAGGTCCCCACCGGCGCGTACCTGCTGGTGCTCAACACCCGTGGCCGCGAGCGCGTGACCCAGCAGGTCGTGCTCACGGGCGGCGCCAACCGCGTCGAGGTCACGGCCGGCAAGCCGTCGGCCCCCGCCCAGCCTGCCCCGGGCCAGCAGGCCGCGCCCCAGGAAGGACAGCAGCAGCCGGGCAAGCAGGCACAGCCCGCCGGTTCCGGCGGCGGCCGCTGACCGACGCGGCGCCGCGCTGGCGCCGCACGACCCGGCGGCCCACAATCCGCCGCCGAGGTCTCCCATCCGCACCCTCTTCACCCTGCTCGGTTGCCTGCTGCTCGCGGCTGCACTCGCAGTCGGTGGCTACTCGCTGTTGCTCGGCTCCGGCACCAAGCCGTCGCTGCAGCGCGACCTGCCCGAGCCGGTCCTGCCCAAGCCCCTCGGCGACATCCCGTTGCCCGAGCGGCTGCCACCGGTGGGCGCACCGCCCGAGCCCCTGCCGGTGCTCGACCCCGTGCGCCCGGCGGGCACCGTGTCCCTCACCGTGCTCAACGCACGCCACCAACCGGGGGTCGCGACAGGCATCGCGGTGCTCGACGGCGCACGCCTCACCCTGGCGCAGTGGCTGCCCTGGGAAGACACGATGCAGACCGCCACGCGCATCGGCCACGAACTGACCCTCCCCGCGGGCACGTACGTCCTGCGCGCGAGCCGCGATGCAGCAACTGCCGCCACCGAGTGGACGGTCGGCACGACGGTCGAGGTCGCACCCGGCAAGGCCGGCGTGGCGCAACTCGACGCGATGACCCACACTGTGGTGGTGAGTGCCACGGCCGCAGGCGAGATCCTGCGCGCCGGGACGCCGCTGCTGCTGGGACGCGAAGGGGACCCGACCTGGCGCCTCACCATCGACGGCAAGCCACCCGTGGTCGGCGCAGAGAACCTGCTGCGCCTGCAACTGGGACCCGGGACCTACGACCTCGCACCGCTCGCGTGGGGCGGCGCAGCGCACCGGTTCACGGTTCCTGCACGAGATGAAGTGCGTGCCGACTTCGCGCGCTGACACCTGACGAACCGGGGCCGACCAGTTCGAGCCCGCCGTTGCACACGCGGTGCACGGCGGCACTGAGCGGGAACTCCGCGGACTGCATGAGCGTTGCGAGCTGGTTGCGCACGTGGCCGATGCCCGAGCACGAGGCCGGTGCGACCCACAGCGTGTCGCGGTCGGGCACCGCAACGAGCATCCCGTCCGCCCGGTCGAGCAGCAGCAGCACGCGGCTCGCGTCGAGGCCGTCCTCCTTGCTGCACACGAGCGCGCCCTCGAGCCCGCCGAGCTGCGCGAGCAGCTCCGGGCTGCGCTGCGCGAGGTTGTTCCGCGCAAGGTTCCACAGGTCCTGCTCGCTGCGCCCCCACTGCGCGAGGTGCGCCTCGCTCACGAACACGAGGTCGTGCTCGCGCTCGATGGCATAGGCCACCACGAGTTCGCGCGTCAGACGACGGTGCACCAACCGTGCGTCGCCGCCCACCCCGAGCCCCGACAACCACTTTGCGGGCCGCACGTGCGGCAGCAGCAGCGACGCCACGCGCCCGAAGTCGTGGTGCTCGACCCGGTCCAGGTGGTCGCGACGGATCCGCTGCACCAACTCGTCGACCGCCGCGCGGAACGCACTCGGGCCGGCCTCGCGCGCATGGTGCAGGTCGTGCAGCGGCACGACGGTCTCCTGCCCCTCGACGGCGAGAATGCACGAGAACCGGTGAGGAAGGATTCCTCGGAACTCGGCTTCCGGATGGTTTGCCGCGAGGTCCCGTGCGAGATCCAGCAACAACGGCTCGTGCCTGCGGGCCCCGGGCTCGAACCGGCGGCGGAGCCGGTGGTGCAGGGCTGCGACGCCCACGGCACACACGACCCAGCCGATGACGATCCAGGTGACCACGGTCCCCTATCGGCCGTTTCTCACACTGGGTGGAGCGGGAGTCGCCGGTGTGCAGCAATCGTTCGCCGCATGGCACTGGCGATGCGCCACCGCGCATGCGAAGATGGGCACGTGGAGCAAAGGAGAGCGGGGAAGAAGGGTGGGACCTACGACAACACGGTCCGCCTCCGACCACGCAGCCACCCTGGAGAGCCTGCATGACGGACCTGACCACGGCTACGGGCACTGAAGGCCCCAGCTATCGACTCGTGATCTACAGCGACTCGTCGGTGCACACCGTCGCGTTGCACGGGTCGGCGTGGACGATCGGGCGCGGTGACGAATGTGACATCTGCCTGCGCGACCCAACGGTGAGCCGTCAGCACCTGCGCATCGAGCGCAACGGCGACACGTTCCGGTTCGTCGACATCGGCGGCAAGAACCCCATCCACCTCGACGGCAAGCCGAGCAAGGAGGGCACGCTGGCCCTCGGTGCGAGCCTCACCGTCGGCCTCACCCGCATCACCCTCGACCGCCGCGCCAACCGCATCAAGCTGCTGCCCGACTCGGACAGCACGCGAGTGATCCCGCGCGAGGTGCTCGACGAGGCGCTGCGCGACGCACCGTCCAGCGCAGCACTCGCGGCTCAGCAGAACCTCGACGTGGCCGTGCGGACGCTGGAGTCGCTGGAGCTGCCGCTCGCGGACCTCGGCTCGCTGGAGGACGTGGCCGAGCCGCTGCTGGACTTCGCACTCAACCTCACCGGCCGCCGCCGCGGCCTGATCGGGAAGTTCTTCGACGGCGACGAGTTCAGCTGCATCGCGTCCATGGACCGGCAGGAGCCGGACCACGAGCTGCGCATCCCCATCAGCGTGCTCCGCGACGCCAGCGAGGCCAGGTCGCCCTTCCTCGAGGCCCACAACGACCACGGCAACCGCGTGGAGCGCCTGCTGGTGCCGCTCGGCAACGGGACGCGCTACGTGCTGCTCCTCGAGGAACCGCGCCGCGATGCGCCAAGCGGCCAGGACGCGCTGCGCATGGCGCGAGCCCTTGGGACGGTGATCGGCCAGCGCCTCCGCGAGATGGAGCACCGGATCGAGCTGCGCGACGAGGTCGCACGCCTGCGGCGCTCCAGCGCAACCGCACAGGGCATGGTGCTCGCCAGCTTCCGGCTCGCCCAGGTGCGCGCCCAACTGCGCGATTGCAATGACGCCACCGAGCACCTGCTCGTCGTCGGTGAGGAGGGAACCGAGAAGGAAGCCGTGGCCCGCTACGCACACGAGGTCTCGCCCGGGACGCGCGGCGAGTTCGTGTCGTTCCACCCCACGCTGGTGCCACCTTCACGCGTTGCCGACGCACTGCTAGGCGACGACGGTGCGTTGCGTCGCGCGCACCGGGGCACGCTGTTCCTCGACCACCCCGAGTTGCTCCCCACCGAGGTGCAACAGCGGATCGCGCTCGCAGTGCGGTCCCAGCACCTGAACTCCGCCAGCGGCGCACTGGTCGCCTGCAGCGTGCGACTGGTGATGGGCATCAACGACGAGTCCGCGCGGTCGCTGGTCGCAACCGAACTCGACCACCTCGTGCACTGCACGCCGTTCCAGATCCCGCCGCTGCGGGACGACGCGCGCGACATCCTGCTGCAGTCCGAGCTGGTGCTGGCCGAACTGGGCCCCGACACCAACGGTGCCCCGCGCGCCATCAACGACCGGGCCAAGGCGCGGCTGTCCGCCTTCCCCTGGCCCGGCAACACCCGGCAGCTGCGGCAGGTCCTCGAGCACGCGGCCGCCAGGGCCGGCACCGAGCCGATCCAGCCGCGCCACCTGCCAGCAGCCATCCGCGAGGCCACCGAGGGCGACGTGGTGCGCGTGGCCACCCTCGAGGACGTCGAACGGCGCCACATCCGCGACGTCCTGGCCCGCACCGGCGGCAACCGGAGCAAGACGGCGACCCTGCTGGGCATCGCCAGTTCCACGCTCTACGAGAAGATGCGCAAGTACGGCATCGTCTAGCCCGCCGCCCCCCCACTGCGCGCTGGCACCGGGACGGGGCGACCCCGATGATGGTCGCCCCTCCAGTGTCCCACCCGACCGACCGCAACCCCGCCTCCGCCGTCTACCTCGACCATGCCGCCACCACCCCGGTGCTGCCGGCGGTCGTCGAGGCGGTGGCCCGCGCCCAACGGGACTGGTTCGGCAACCCCTCGTCGCGGCACGGCTTCGGCAGGCCACCCGCCAAGCACCTTGCGGACGCCCGTGAGTTCCTGCGCGGCACCCTGTCGGCCGGCGAGATCGTCTTCACCTCCGGTGGCAGCGAGGCAGACCTCATGGGCATCGTGGGCGCGGCGGCGGCCCGCGGGCCCGGCCGCGTCCTGATGGCGGCCAGCGACCACCCTGCAGCGCTCTCCTGCACCGACTGGCTGTCCCGCCTGCGGATGCACACCTCCCTGCTGCCGGTGACGCGCCACGGCGACATTGCCCCCGAGACGCTGGCGCGCGAACTCGGTCCCGACGTGCGCGTCGTCAGCTTCCTCCACGGCCACAACGAGCTGGGCACCCTCACCGACCTCGCCGCCTGCGTCGCGCTGGTGCGCGAGAAGGCGCCCGACTGCCACGTGCACGTCGACATCGTGCAGGCCTACGGCAAGATCCCGTTCGAGCTGGACGAGGCGGGCGTCGACTCCTGTGCCGTGAGCGCGCACAAACTGCACGGCCCGCGCGGCGTGGGATTCCTCGCGCTGTCCAACACCGCGCGCGTCGCACCCGTCCAGCGCGCAGGTGGGCAGGAGCTGGGCCTGCGCGGCGGCACCGAGAACCTCCCAGGCATCCACGGCCTCATGGTCGCGGCCGAGGGGGTGCTGAGCCACATGGGCTCCACGGCGCGCCACACCACGGCGCTCGCCCAGCTCGTCGAGCAGTCGGTCACCAGCGCGCTGCCCGGGGCCGAACGCCTCGGCAACCCGCAGCACCGGTTGCCCCACGTGCTCTCGCTGCGCATCCCGGGAGTCAACGGCCAGGCGCTCATGGAACGCTGCGACGCGCGCGGCATCGCCTTCAGCGTCGGTGCCGCATGCCACGGCGCGCACGGCGACGAGGGCGGCACCAACCACGTGCTCGCCGCCATCGGTCTCGACCGCAAGCAGGCGCGCGAGGTCGTGCGGCTGTCGTTCGCACGCGCCACCACCGTGGCCGAGGCCGAACGGGCTGCATCGACCCTGGTCGAGGAGGCACTCGCCCTGCGTGCGCTTGCGCCGCAGCCGGCCCGCGGAGGCGCACGGCGTGGCTGAGGCAGGCGGCACCACGCCCGCCATGGCGCAGTACATGGCGGCGAAGGCACGGCACCCCGATGCCCTGCTCTTCTTCCGCATGGGCGACTTCTACGAGCTGTTCTTCGAGGACGCGAAGACGGCATCGGTGGCCCTCGGCATCACGCTCACCGCGCGCAGCAAGGGCGACAACGCCATCCCGATGGCAGGCGTGCCGTACCGAGCCGTCGACGGCTACCTCAAGAGGCTCGTGCAGATGGGCCACAAGGTGGCGATCGCCGAGCAGATGGAGGACCCGCGCGAGGCCAAGGGCGTGGTCGAGCGCGACGTCGTGCGCGTCGTCACCCCGGGCACGCTCACCGAGGACAACCTGCTCGACGGCAAGCAGGCCAACCACCTGGTGGCCGTGACCCTGCGCGACACGACCGCAGGCATCGCGTGGGTCGAGCTGTCCACCGGCGCGTTCCAGGTCGCCCAGGTACCCGCCTCGCGCGTGGCCGACGAGCTGCAGCGCATCGAGCCCGCCGAGATCCTGCTGAGCGACGAGCTGCGCGGCGAGACGTTGCGCTTCCTCGACGGGTCCAGCGTCCCCGTCACCTGGCGCGCCCCCTTCGACTTCGGCACCGAGACCGCAGCGCGCGCGCTCAAGTCGTTCTTCGGCGTCCAGACGCTCGCAGGCTTCGGCCTCGACGGCCTGGACCAGGCCACCGGCTGCGCCGGCGCGCTCATCGCCTACCTGCAGGAGACGCAGAAGTGCGCGCTGCCGCACATCCGCACCATCGAGGTCTGGCAGGACGACCAGGTCATGCGCCTCGACCGCGCCACGCGGCAGAGCCTCGAACTGGTGCAGACCATGCGCAGCGAGGACGGCGGCACCCCGCTGCTGCGCATCCTCGACCGCACGCGCACGCCCATGGGTGCGCGGTTGCTGCGCGAGTGGCTGCTGGCGCCGCTGGTCCAACTCGACGCCATCGTCCACCGCCAGGAGGGCGTGGCCGAGCTGTACGAGGACACGGCCATGCTGCATGCGCTCGACGCGCCGCTGGGCCGCATCCTCGACCTCGAGCGCCTCGTGTCCCGCACGGCTGCAGGCCGCGGCAACGCCCGCGACCTGGTCGGACTGTGCACCAGCCTCGAGCAGCTGCCGACACTGCAGGTGGCCGTCGCCGACGCACGGTCCCCCGCGCTGCGCACGATCGCATCCGACCTCGACCTGCTCGAGGACGTGGCCAGCGACATCCGCAGCGTCATCGTCGACGAGCCGCCCACCGGCGTGCGCGAGGGCGGGATGATCCGCACCGGCTTCCACGCCGAACTCGACGAACTGCGCATGCTGGCGCACGACAGCACGCAGTGGATGGCCTCCTACCAGCAGAAGCTGGTCGAACGCACCGGCATCCCCAGCCTCAAGGTCGGGTTCAACCGGGTGTTCGGCTACTACATCGAGATCACGCACGCGCACCGCACGGCCGAGCTGCCGCCGGAGTTCTCGCGCAAGCAGACCACCAAGAACGCCGAGCGCTACGTCACCGACGAGCTGCGCACCTTCGAGGACAAGATCCTGCGCGCCGAGGAGAACTCGCGCCAGCTGGAGTACGACCTGTTCGTCCAGCTGCGTGAGCGCGTGAGCGCAGCAGTGGCACGGTTGCAGCGCAGCGCCGGGCTCGTGGCGCGCCTCGACGTGCTCGCGTCCCTCGCTGCCGTCGCACGCGACCGCAACTACTGCCGTCCCGTGGTCGACGAGTCGCGCGCCCTGCGCATCACCGACGGCCGCCACCCCGTCATCGAGGCCACCCACGCAGCCGGATCGTTCGTCCCCAACGACACCGACCTCGAGTGCCCGGTGCGCAGGCTGTCGGTCCTCACCGGCCCCAACATGGCGGGCAAGTCCACCTACATCCGCCAGAACGCGCTCATCGTGCTGATGGCGCAGGTCGGCAGCTTCGTCCCGGCCAAGGAGGCGCGCATCGGCGTCTGCGACCGCGTGTTCACGCGCGTTGGCGCCAGCGACGACATCAGCCGCGGCGCCTCGACCTTCATGGTCGAGATGACCGAGACTGCCGTGATCCTCAACCAAGCGAGCGGCCGCAGCCTCGTGATCCTCGACGAGGTCGGCCGCGGCACCTCCACCTACGACGGCCTTTCCCTCGCGTGGGCCATTGCCGAGGACCTGCACGACCGCATCGGCTGCCGCGCCCTCTTCGCCACCCACTACCACCAGCTCGTCGACCTCGCCGGCCCCGGCCGCGGCATCGTCAACCAGCGCGTGGCCGTGCGCGAGTGGGGTGACCAGATCGTCTTCCTGCACCGCATCGAGTCGGGCGGCACCGACCGCAGCTACGGCCTGCACGTGGCCCAGCTCGCCGGCATCCCGCGCGCCGTCGTCGACCGCGCCCGCGCCGTGCTGGCCGAACTCGAACAGGACGCCGATGGCGTGCGCGATGCACTGGTGAGCGAGCGCGACCGCAAGGCCAAGTCCACGCGCCAGCAGGAGCTGTTCCGCCCGACGCCGGACCCGCTCACGTCCGAGCTGCGCAAGCTCGACCTCGACGGCATGACCCCGCGCCAGGCACACGAGCTGCTGGCGAAGTGGAAGGCCGCCGCCGAGAAGGGCGACTCAGCCGCCGGCTCGCGGCGCTGACCAGACGATCAGGAACCCGGCTGCTGCGACCAGCAGCGCCACGACCAACAGGATCCAGCCACCGTGGAAGCGCCGCGGTTCGTGGTTGTCCGCGCCGTCCATGTCAGCTCCGGATGCTCCCGAAGAACACCACGCCCAGCGAGCCGAACAGGATCGTGGGCGACCAAGCGGCCACGATCGGGTGGATGTAGTCGCGCTGGCCGAGGCTCTGGCAGATCAGGTCCACCACCAGGTACGCGGCGCAGATCGCGATGGCGCCGATCACGCGCTCCAGCTTGGAGCCCCGCTCGAAGTGCACCGCGAACGGCAGCGCGAGCAGCAGCAGGATGAGGTTGGCAAGCGGGTAGGTGAGGTGCCGGTGCAGGGCAAGCGTCACGTCGGAGCGGTTGGGGCGCAGCTTCCGCAGCTCGACCAGGTCGGTGTAGGAGAGGAACTCGCTGTCGAGCGTCTCCATGCCTGCCTTCTGCAGGCGGAATGGCGTGAGGGACGGCTGCTCCAGCCACTCCACCGGCTCCACCACGTCACCCACCCCGCGCTTGCCGCCGGTGAGCCGCCAGTCCCCGCGCGCCTCGTCCCAAGCGCCCGACTCTGCGTCCACCAGCACCGCGTCGCCGGCAGCGTCCTCCGCCAGCAGCATCGCGCGCTCGAAGGTCTGCTCCAGCGGGTGGTAGGTGGTGACGAACAGCGTGCGCTTGACCGACGTGCCCTCGCCCAGCGGGACCACGATCCCGCGCAGCTCGTTGCGCTCGTTGAAGGCACTGGTCGAGTGCTGCACCGCGTCGCGCAGCGCCGGCACCAGCCACTGCCAGCACGCAGCCATGCCCAGCGCTGCCACGGCACCGGTGAGCAGCACCGGGCGCAGGATGCGGACCATGCTGCGGCCCACGAACAGCATCGGGATCAGCTCGTTGGCGCCCATCAGCCGCGCCACCGCGAACATGCAGGCGATGACCGTGGCAAACGGCGCGATCGTCACGAAGAACGAGGGCATGAGAGCCAGGTAATAGCGCCCCAGCAGCCCTGCCAGCCCCAGCACGCCGAGGCCGCGCTTCTCCGCCGACTCCAGGTAGCCGCCCACGTTGTTGAGCAGGTCGATCAGGATGCTGAGGAACAGGAAGAACACGATGCTCGCGACCCACGAGCCCGCGACGATCCTGCCCACGTAGCGGTCCATCGACATGTTCATCGGCGCAGCACCCTCCAGCAGAAGGGCAGCCCGAGGAGCAACAGGGCGGCAACCGGCGTCCAGCCGGCGTAGGGCGAGTCGGTGGCGCGCAGCAGCCGGAAGCCCAGCACGTCGGCACCGTAGAACGCGCCCAGCGGCAGCAAACCGAACACCATGGCAGCCACGCGGCCGCGGTCGCGCGACAGCAGCGCGATGCAGAAGCCGATGGGTGCGAGGATCGCCGGCAGCAGCGCAAAGCTCGTGCGGCGGTGCACCGTGAACATCGCGCCGTTGGGCCGGTCGTGCACGTCGCGGTACACCTCCGACAGGAGCTGGTCAGAGGTCAGGTCGCGGTCGTCCTCGGCGCGGCGCTTGCCCTCCGTGAGGCTGCGCAGCGGCAGGTCGATGGTCCACTCAGCCAGCCGGTTGCCGGTCACCGGGTCGCGCACGCCCTCCAGCCGGATCAGCAGCGACTCACTGCGCTCGTCGGGGCGCGGGATCGACACCTTGTCGACGCGCAGCACCGGCGACACCACGCCTGCCACCCCGAGGTCGTCGTCGGGCAGCCAGATCGTGCAGTCGACGTACTCCTGTGCCGCGTTGCGTTCCCTGCAGGTCCACACGATGTCGGTGTTGGGGATCGACATCCGGTCGCTGCTGAGGTTCATGCTCAGGATCAGGTTGCGCGCCACCTCCGCGCCCACGCGGTACTTGCGGAAGTGCGCCATCGGCAGCGCGTAGTGCATGGTGAGCGCGCCCACGATCGCCAGCACCAGGCCCAGCAGCAGCGCCGCCGTCATCGGCACGGCCGGGCTGATGCCCGCCGACCGGATCGCCACCATCTCACGGTCCTGCGTGGCGCGCGCGAACGTGAGCACGGTCGCCATCAGGAAGCTGATGGTGAGCAGGTGCGGGAACGCGTCCATCGCGAAGAAGATGGTGATGAGTGCCGCGTCCAGCAGCCCGCCGCCCTGTGCGCGCTGGATGCCGCGCGCCACCAGCGAGATGAGCACGATCGCGAACAGCACCGAGAAGGTGATGGCGGCATTGATCGCCAGTTCCTTCAGGTAGTATCGGTGCAGTTTCCACATCGCTGCACGCATGGTTCCCCAAGTCCCGTCCACAGGCAACGTTCCAGCGGCCCAAACCGAGCCGCTCGCGAGCGCACGCTGCCGTGGCGACGCCGTGCGCGGACTGGGACGCCACGTGGCATGGCTGTTCGAGCAGGGCGAACCCGACTGGGCGCAGCGCCCCGGCTTCACCCTCGTCAAGCAGTCCACCGTGCGCGCCGTGTGGCGCACGCAGCTGCCCGACGGCACCGACGTCCACGTCAAGCTGTTCCGGGCCCTGCGTCTCGCCGACCGCGTGCGCGACCGCATCCTCGGCCCCGGCGCCGCGCGCGAGTACGACAACCTGTTGCGTGCGCACGGCCTGGGCCTGCCTGCAGCCGAACCGCTGGCCGTGGGATTCCTCACCGATGCTGCGGACGGCCGCAGCTTCCTTGTCACCCGCACCGTGCCGGGCGCGCGACCGTTCGACTGGTCGGTGCCTGCCGCGGTGGCCCGTGCCGCAGGCGCCCTCGTCCGCCGCGTCCACGACCTCGGGCTCGCGCCTGCCGACCTGCACTCCGGCAACCTGCTCGTCGACGATGCAGGCAGGCCCTGGCTCATCGACCTCACCTCGGTCCGCAACGCAGGCACGCCCAGCCACGCGTCGCGCGCCCACGGCCTCGAGACCTTCTGCAAGGACCTCGACGGCGGCTCGCTCGACCCGCGCGCTGCGTCCTTTGCCGCCGGCTACTTCGACGGCCACCCCGAACCAACCCCTGCCGCGCTCCACGGGAAGCGCGTCCAGTGCGCCCAGCGCCTGCGGCTGCGCGGCCTCGCCTCCTTCGGCAAGCGCTCCGAGCGCAACTGTAGACACACCAAGGTCAACGACCCACGCCGCAGCGAGGCCTTCTGGGCCACCCACGTGGGAAGCGACCCGGTCCTCGACGCGCGCCTCGTCGAGTCCTGCTGCGTGTTCGCCTCCGCGCCGCCGCAGCCCCTGCGCGCAGGCCGTCGCGGTGCCACCTGGCTCCTCGACGAACTCGTCGTCAAGCAGCGCGATGCCGCGCGCGCGCGCGACCTGTTCCGCGCCGCGTACTGGCTCCACTTTGCGGGCGTGCCGCAGGCAGCACCCGTGGCACTGCGCACCTTCCGCGGCACCGGGCACGTGTTCACGCGCCGCATCCCGAACCGCGACCTCGCGGCCGAACTGCGGGAGGGCGCCCTCGCCCCGGCCCGCATCCATGCGGTCGCGCGCGCGCTCGGCACCAGCATCGGCCGCCTCCACGCGCACGGGTTGCGCAACCGCGACCTCAAGCTCGAGAACCTCGTGCGCGACCCGCACACCGACATCGTCCACATGGTCGACCTCGAGGGCGTCCAACGCCGTCGCCCCGACGACACGCGCCGCCAGGGCGCGGACCTCGGCCGCCTGCTCGCCGGCTTCCGCGTCGTGGGCGCGCCGGGCGGCGAGCACGTCGCGCGCACCTTCCTCCGCGCCTACGTCCGCGCGCGCAACGCACTGCACTCGCCCCCCGCGTTGCGCCGCATCCTGCGCACCGCGGGCGAGCGCGCGCAGCAGTGGGCAGCGTCCCACGAAACAGGCAACAACGCCTGACCCGGTCGCAAGCCGCGCACCCAGCGCGCCTTGCACCCGCGCTTGCCTCGGCGCGCACTGCCGCCCCCGTGCGGCACTCGCCCAAGAGCCGAGCCCTGCTCACCCCATCGGCGTAGCCGGGGCGTGTCGATGAACAGGTACACAGGGACTCGTTCCCTGAAGCGCCTGCCCGCCCGGGCAGGCATCCCTGACCAACTGCTCACGGAAACGGAGTGAATCCCATGAGCCACGCCTCCGAAGCCCTCCGCAACATTGCATTCCTCGGCCACGCGAGCTCCGGCAAGACCGCCCTCGTGGATGCCATCGCGCTCCACACCAGAGTCGTGGCCCGCCTCGGCAGCGTTGCCGAGGGCACCAGCATCAGCGACACCGAGTTCGAGGAGAAGGAGCGCAAGCAGACGCTCTCCCTCCACCTCTTCCAGTTCCCGCTCGGCAGCATCCGCCTCAACGCCATCGACACCCCGGGTCACCC
>JBEGVB010000113.1:0-20922 GCA_041178545.1 Planctomycetota bacterium | reverse complement strand
GCCCGAGGGAGTTGGATCCTGATCGAAGATGCCGGCCCCAAAGTCACTCATGGATGTGGGGAGGGACGGTAGCAGACGCCCTGCTGCAGGACCACACGAGAGCCAGTGCTAGCGCAGCAGTTCCTCGGCGAGGACGGGCAGCCGTCGGACGAATGCGACCGCGGCGGCCGGATCGGTGCCCTCGAGGGCCTTCAACCTTGCCTGCAGCTGGAGCAGCAGTTCCCGGTCGGAGGCGAGATCCTTCGTGGCAGCGAGCCGGACGGCCAGGTTGGCCTGCACCCTCGCCAGCACCTCGCCCGGCTCGCCTGGCGCCAGGGGAGCTTTCCAGTCGGGGAACCTGAGCTGGCGGATCTGGTCCGCGGACTCGGGCGAGTCGCCCAGTTCCCGCCGCAGCACCTGCTGGGCGAACGCGAGCTGCGAGAGCCTCTCCTCGCGCTCGGTGGGTGCGAGGGCGCGCAGCTGGCGCCGCGCCTCCATGTAGAGCCGGCCATCGCCCTCGAGCCTTGCGCGCTGCAACTGCTCGAGCAACTGCCGCCGTTGTTCCCTGCGGCCGGGACCGGACTGCTGCTCGATCCAGCGCAGCGCCGCGTCCATGAGCGGCCTCGCCTGTGGGCGGGACTGGCCGCGCTCGGTGGTGCGCACGAGTTCGAACAGCGACTCGGTGGACTCCCGCGCGGCCGCGAGCCAGGGCGCGAGGTCGACGGTTGATGCACTTGGTGCGACCACCTGTTGCAGTGCCTGCGGGGCCGCTGCCAGCAGTTCGGCAAGGCCTTCGACAGGCGCACCCGACTGCTGCAGCTCCGCGAGTCGTGCCGTCGCCGCCCAGCGCTCGGACTCGGGCCTCTGTGTCGAACCGGCAACGCGCCGGTAGTCCGCGACCGCACCCTTCACGTCCGTGTCGAGCAGCTCGCGCAACCATGCATCGTGCAGTGCGGGCTCCTGTGCTGCCGCGGCAGCGAGCGCGAACACGAGGGCTGCGCAGGTTCGGATCACAGCGGCACCGAGTCGAATCGGTAGCCGAGGCCGTGGACGGTCACGACGTGTTCCGGGTTGTCGACGTCCTTCTCGAGCTTCTTGCGCAGCCGGGCGATGTGGTTGTCCACGGTGCGCGTGGTGGGCAGGTGGACGTAGCCCCAGACGTGGCGCAGCAGGTCCTGGCGCGACACCACCTCGCCGCGGTGCTCGATGAGCATGCGCAGGATCTCGGACTCGTAGCGGGAGAGCTGGTGCTCCACCCCGTCGCGGACGGCCGTGAAGCGGGTGAAGTCGATCGTCAGTCCCTTGAACCGCAGCACCTTGCCCATCACCGCCTGCTTGCCCTGGCTGCGGCGCAGCACCGCGCGGATGCGGGCGGAGAGTTCCTCCAGCCCGAAGGGCTTGGTGATGTAGTCGTCGGCGCCGAGCTCGAGCCCGGTCACCTTGTCGCGGTCCTGCCCGCGCGCGGACACGATGATGACGGGGGTCGCCTGGCCCGCCTGTCGCAGCTCGCGCAGCACGTCGAGACCCTGCATGCCCGGCAGCATCAGGTCGAGGAGGACGAGGGTGGGCTGGAGGCTCCGGGCGAGGTCGAGGCCGGTGCGTCCGTCGCCGGCTTCGTGCACTTCGTAGCCCTCGTGCTCGAGGTTGAGGCGAAGGCCGGCCCGGATGTCGGCTTCGTCCTCGATGAGTAGGATTCTCGGTTGGCTGGTCATCGGTTGGGGTCCGTCGTCGGCAGAATCAGGCGGAGGACCGTGCCGCCACCGGGGCGAGGCAGGGCACGGACCGAACCGCCATGGGCTTGGGCGAAGTGGCGCACGAGGCTCAGTCCGAGCCCTGCGCCGCGCGTCTCCCCCGCGTTCGATGCACGGTGGAAGCCGCTGAAGATCTGCTCGAGGTCCGTCTCGGGGACACCGCGACCGCGGTCGCGGACCTCGACCACCGCTTGCCGCCCCTCGCTTGCGAGGACCAGTTCGATGGGATGGTCGGTTCGGCCCGGGTCCTGGAACTTGGACGCGTTCTCGAGCAGGTTGACGAGTGCTCCCTCGTAGGCTGCCACGTCCACGGCTGCGTGGATGCCGGCGGGCAGGTCCGTGGTGAGCGTCGCACCGCGACCTTGCAGGTGGGGGAGGTAGATGTCGGCCACCCGGCGAGCGACCTCGCCAAGGTCCACCGGCTCGGGCCGGTAGGTGAGGCTTCCTGCCTCCTTGCGTGCGAAGTCGAGGATGCGGTGGATCATCCCCGTGAGCCGGTCCGCCTCGCGCGCGATGACGCCGCCGAATCGGCCTGCGTCCTCGAGGGTCCGCGCGCGGCCGAGGCTCATGGTCTCGCCGTACATGCGGATCAGGGCCAGCGGCGTCTTCAGCTCGTGCGAGACGCGTGAGACCAGTTCCACCTTGGCCTGGGCGAGCTCGGCCTCGCGGGAGACCGAGCGCCACATCCACACGGCACCGGAGACCGCGACCAACAGCATGACAAACAGCAGGATCGCCATGTTGCGGCGGGCTGCACTCGCACGAGTCGTGAATCCCTCGATGTCCGCGGGGATCGCGGCGAACTGCATGCCGTGGCTCACCACCGTCGGTGCGTTCCAGCTGGGGGGTGCGGGCTGGGGCGGCTGCAGCACCGGGATGCCGTCCGGGTCGGCGAGGCCGAGCGCGAACTGCTCGGGTGCACCGCGCAGGAACGGCTCCAGCGCATCAGTGAACAGCAGCGGCAGGCTGAAGCGGTAGCAGAGGTGTGCTGCGTCCAACAGTTCGCGTTCCCTGTCGGTCGTCTTCCTCACGACCACCAAGCTGCTGGTGCCACCGGCACTGAACACCTGGTGGACGAGCCCCGACTCCTCGGGCGTGCGCAACTTCCTGCGCACGGTCTCCTCCAGCAGCTGGCGGTACTCCGCGGCGAAGCCGCGTGCCTGCCGACGCAGGATGTCGAGTGCCAGTGCGCGTTGCACGACAGGCGACGCCATGGTGGCCTCGGGCAGCCCAGTGCGGAGTCGCTTCGTGACTGCTGCCAGCAGGTCGTCCGAGAGCATGTCGTGGCGCCCCTCGGCAACCGCAACGAGCACCTGCACCCGTTCCTCGGCGTCGGCATCGATCTCCGCGAGAGCGACCTCGGCGAGCAGGTCCAGCGCCAGGGTGTCGCCCTCGCCGAGGTTTGCGATGCGCTGGGGCTCTGCGAGCGTGCGCACGCGCTGGTACTCCGCAACGGCTGACTCGGCCTGGCCGAGTGCGCGCAGAACCCCTCCCAGTTGGAAGCGCACGCGGAGCTCCAGGTCCTCGTTCTCACCGCCGCTGCGCCCCCGCTGCCCCGACATGCGGCGCAGCTGCGCAACCAGGTCCTGCAGCAGCCTTGCTGCCGACTCCAGTTCGCCGCGGGCCACCAGTGCATCTGCTGCAGCAATCGTCTCGTTCGCGAACGGTGTTCGGGAGCGGGTCGGGCGGTGCGCAGGCAGGCCCGTCCCCGACGGTGCAGGTTCCGGTGCGACCACCGCACCTCGCTCGTCGAGCAGCATCACGTCCAGCAGCTCGACGTCGCCGGCAGTCTGCCGCTCCAGGGCCCAGGCGACGGGGTTCGCGATCGTGGGTTCCAGTGCGAGGATCGGCGCGACGCGCGACTGCATGCGTGCATCCGCCGCGGCGACTGCGCGCCCGAGGAACCCGAAGGCCTCGCGTTCCACTGCCGCCTGTGCCTGGTCACCCTGCCGCGAGAGCTCGAGCGCCCCGAACCACGCGAGCAGCCCGAGCGGCGCGAGGAAGGTGCACAGCGCAAGCAGGTGCAGGCGGGTGAAGCGGGAGGAGACGGGAGCCATCAGGAGGGGTGCCGTACCGCACCTTAGGGTTGCAGGTGACGATGTGCCAACGCACGCCAAACCGGCGCAGGGCCATGGTACAAAGGGGCGACGAATGACGGTCCCCGAGGCTCGCAAGCAGGAGCAGCTCAGGCGATATCCCCTGCGCAGGCACCGGTACCCGGTTGCTGGCGGCACGCTCTCCGTCGTGGCACCCGACTCGGGGCAGTGGCTGCACACGGGCGGGTGGTCGAGGCGTGCCCAGCTCGGCGCCGAGCCGCCCTACTGGGCAGACGTGTGGCCTGCATCGCTTGCGGTGGCACGCTGGCTCGCACGGCGCCGGGACCTCGAGGCGAAGCGGGTGCTGGACCTCGGCTGTGGCGTTGGAGTGGCCGGTTGCGGTGCCCTGCTGCGAGGGGCCTCGGTGACCTTCGCCGACCTGGAGCCCGATGCCCTTGCCTTTGCCGAGTTCAACGGACTCGCCACCGGGGCCCCGCGCGAACGCATCGAGCGGCTCCAGCTGGACTGGCACCGGCAGACGGCGCCGACGGGCTTTGACCTGCTGCTGCTCGCCGACGTCACCTACCGACCGGTGCACCACGGCCCGATCCGCAGGCACGTCGACCAGTGTCTTGCGGCCGGCGGGCTGGTCGTCCACTGCGACCCCTACCGTGCGGAAACGGATTCCTTCCTGCGCAGTTGCGACCTCCGGCTCGCCAAGCGCATGATCGCCAGCGACACCCACTTCGGTGACAAGCGCATCCCGGTGCGCCTCACCCTGATGGCCGCTTGCCCGGAGGACCTCGAGCGCTGGGCCCCTGCCGCACCCGCATGAACCCAAGAGCGCCCAGCATCCGGCAACAGGTCCCGCGTCGCAGCGGCCACTCGCGCCAGCCATGACGGTCGAACTCCGCAACTTCACGATCCGCTACGGGACGCGCACCGCCGTGGATGCCGTGAACGCGATCTTCCCGCCGGGCGCCGTGGGCCTGCTGGGTCGCAACGGCGCCGGCAAGAGCTCGATCCTCAAGGCACTGCTCGGGCTCGTGAAGCCCACCTCGGGCACGATGCAGATCCTCGACCTGCCGGCGGACGCCTCGCCCGAGGAGGTGCGGAGCCGGATCGGCTACATGCCGGAGCGGGACGGCCACCTGCCCGGGATGAGCGGCTACGAGATGGTGGTGCTGCTCGGCAGGCTCAGCGGACTCGGCCGCGCCGATGCCTCGCGCCGTGCGCACGAGGTGCTCTACCTGGTCGGGCTGGACGAACAGCGCTACCGCCCCGTGTCCGGTTACAGCACTGGCATGCGGCAGAAGACCAAGCTCGCGGCCGCCCTCGTGCACGACCCGGCCGTGCTCTTCCTCGACGAGCCCACCAACGGGCTCGACCCCGGCGGGCGCGAGGAGATGCTCAAGATCGTCCGCCACCTCGCAAAGGACCTCGGCAAGTCGGTGGTGCTCTCCACGCACATCCTGCAGGACGTCGAGGCGACCTGCGACTCGGTCGTGGTCATGGAGCAGGGGCGCATGGTTGCGAGCGGTCCGCTTGCCGAACTCACGCGCAGCGAGCGTGTCGAGTACCAGTTCGTGGTGGACCCGCCTGAACTCGTCCTCGCGCCGGAGGCCGTTGCCGCCCTCGGCATGGAGCCGCTCGGGGGCGGTGCCTGGCGTGCTTTCGTGCAGGCAGGCACTGCAGCGCAGCGGGTCTTCGAGGCCGTGCACGCTGCAGGCGGCTCGGTGCGGCAGATCCTGCTGCACCGACGGACGCTGGAGGAAGTGTTCCTCGGCGCCGTGCAGAAGGCCACGGAAGGAGGCAGGTCGTGACCATCTACGGTGTCGGCTACCGGTCGCTCCAGTACGAGCCAACCCCCATGCTCGCACGGCTGCGTGCCGTCGCAGACGTCGAGTTCCGCACCTTGTTCCGCGGCAAGTGGGGCGTGGCGGTCTTCTTCCTCTGCCTCGGCCCCTCGATCGTGAGTTTCGTTGCGATGCTGGTGCAGCTCGGCATCCTGCAGTTCGGTCCGCCGCGCGCGGCCGAGGCGCTGCAGGAGAACATGCCGCAGCAGCCCGAACTCCTGCGGTTCGTGCCCAGCTCGATCCACTTCTACCTGCGGCCGGTCCTGGTGGAGTCGCTCGCCCCGTTCCTCATCCTCAGCGCACTCGTGTCCTCGCGCGCCATCGCGAAGGACGTGTCCGTCAACGCGCTGGAGCTCTACTGGACCCGCGGCATCACCCCGCGCGGGTACTTCCTCGCCAAGTGGGCCGGGTCGTTCGCGCTCCTCGCGATCCTCTGCATCGGCGCGCCCTTCGTGCTGTGGGTGAGCGGGGCCTTCCTGGCGCCGGACTGGACCCTGCTTGAGACCACGGCCAAGTTCATGCCGCGAGCCTTGCTCGGGCTGCTCGTGTTCACGCTGGTGCTGAGCTGGATGCCGGTCGCCTTCTCCGCGATCGCGGGCACGCCAAACCTCGCCTCGGTGTTCTGGGTGATGTTGCTCATCGGCAGCACGTCCTTGGGCAACCTCGTGGCGGCCCTGCTCGACAGCCCCTCGTGGGCGCCGGTCCTGAGCGTGTGGGACTCGGCAGGCACGCTTGCAGGCACCATCGCCGGCCTCCCGGGTGCCTCGGACCAGGTGCAGGGTGCGTTGCTCAACCTCACGTTCGTCGTGCTCGCGCTCACCTGGCTCGCCTCGCGGCGCATGCGCATGCGGGAGGCGGTCGCATGAGTGCCGACCCCGTGGCAGTCGCGACCCAGTTGGCCTCCCCAGGCACCGGCGACGGCGTCCTCCGCTTCGACGCAGTGAGCAAGACCTACGGCCAGGTCAGCGCCCTGATGGACGTGACCTTCGCGGTGCGGCCCGAGGTGGTTGGGCTCGTGGGCCGCAACGGCGCAGGCAAGTCCACCCTCATGAAGCTCGCGTGCGGCCTGCTCTCCCCGAGCCAGGGGCTCGTCACCGTCTGTGGCGAGCAGGCCACGCGCCCGTCCGCACGCAGGCTCTTCGGCTTCTGCCCCGACATCGAGCAACTGCCCTCCCACCTGACCGGCAGGCAGTTCGTCGCAGCCATGCTGCGGCTGCACGGGGTCGGCGCACGGGCCGCACACGTCCGCGCAGGAGCGGTCCTCGACGAACTCGGGCTCGGCGCCAACATGGAGCGGGCCATCGGCACCTACAGCAAGGGCATGCGCCAGCGCGTCCGTCTCGGCCAGGCCCTGGCCCATTCGCCCCGCGTGGTGCTGCTGGACGAGCCGATGAACGGTCTCGACCCGGTTGCGCGCCACGAGCTGACCGAGCAGATCGAGCGGCTTGCCCGTTCGGGAGTTGCTGTCGTCGTGAGCAGCCACGTGCTGCACGAACTGGAGGCGATGGTCGACCGCGTGCTGCTCATGCACCAAGGCCGCCTGCTCGCCGAGGGCGCGGTGCAGGAGCTGCGCAACCAACTCGAGGGCAAGCCGCACCGCATGCTCGTGCGCAGCCGGAACCCCCGGGTCCTGGCACGCGAACTCGCCGGCCTGCCGCAGGTCGCCGGCCTGCAGGTGCGCGAGGACTCGGTCGAGGTCTCGATCGCCGGGCAGGCAGGCTTCTACCGCGAGCTCACGGGAATCGGCGCCCGTGCGGAGGGGATCGTCGAGGAGATGGTTCCTGTCGACGACTCGCTCGCGTCCCTCTTCGGCTACCTGGTGGGGTGACCATGCAACTGCTCGCAGTCCTCGAAGTCGCCCGCCAGTCGCTGCACACCATGCTGCGCAGCAGGCTGTTGTGGCTGGTGGTCCCGCTGCAGGTCGTGGCAGTGGTCATTCCCTGGCTGATCCTGGAGAACGCGCGCGTGCCCCCGGGCGGGCGCGAGGCCTTCTGCCTCACCGCGTTCTGGTTCCACCTGTTCCTGCTCACGCCCTGGATCGGCATGTTCTACGGCGTGCAGGCAGTGCATGGGGACATCGAGGACCGGTCCTTCCAGTACCTGTTCCTGCGGCCGGTCTCGCGTTGGGTCGTCCTGCTCGGCAAGTGGGTCGCTGCCGCGCTCATGACCGCGTGCCTCGCCGTGTTCGGCATGGCAGTCCTCATGGGAGGCATGAGCCTGATGGCGTGGGACTGGCCCAGCGGCTACCCGGAGACGGAGTTGCTGCCGATGTTCTTCGCCAGTGCCGGCCTCGCTGCAGCTGCCTACACCTCGGTGGCAGTGCTGTTCGGCGTCTGGTTCCGCAGGCCCATGGTGTGGGCGGTCTTCTTCGTCGTCGGCTTCGAGTTCTTCGTCAGCAACCTGCCGCCCAAGGCCAACGTCCGTTCCTTCACCGTTGCCGACCCGGTCCGCCGTTTCCTGCTCGACTGGCTCGAGCCCACCCAGAAGCTCGCACGGCAGCTGTGGCCGAGCCAGCGCAACTTCGATCCCGAACAGCTGGGCGCCCCGCTCGCCAACCTGGCGCAGATCGTGCTGTTCAACCTGCTGCTGGCCGTTTGGATCTACAGCCGCACCGAATACGATTCGCGGGCACGCGACTGAGGACCCGGGTCGCGACGGACCCGCGATGAAACCATCGTTCCCAGGCTCGCTGCTGTTGCCCGACGGCGAGTCTGCCGGCCTCGACCTGCTGCCCCAGGTCGCCTGGTTCAACCGGCTGCGCCTGCTGGCTGCGGTCACCGTCGTCTGGCTCACGGCCCTCGCCGCGCATGCCCTCGACGTCCTTGCGGACCCGGTGCCGCTCTATGTCCTCGCGTGCCTGATTGCTGCCGTCGACGGCGCGTACATCCTGTACTTCCCGCGCCTCACGAGGCTGCCGCAGGCAAGCGTCCGCCGCCACGTCTACCTGCAGATCGCCGTCGACCTCGCGATCCTCACTGCCATCCTGCACTTCACGGGAGGCATCACCAACCCGGTTGCGCTGTTCTACCTGTTCCACGCCTTCATCGCTGCGCTCGTGCTGTCGGTGCGCGCTGCCGTCGTGGTGGGGTTCGCATCGCTGGCACTCGTGGTGCTCCTCGGCATGGCGGAGCGGCTCGGTTGGATCCCGCACCACGCCCTGCCCCTCGGCCTCGTCGACCTCGCCCGTGTACGCCCGCTCGGCTTCTGGCTGCTGCTGCTCGCGTACTCGATGACGCTCGCCTTCTCGATCTACTTCGTGGCCACCGTGCTCGGCAGGTTGCGTCGCAACGAGGCCCAGCTGGTGCGCATGAGCCGTCAACTCGCGCACAGCGAGAAGCTTGCTTCCATCGGCACGCTTGCGGCTGGCGTGAGCCACGAGATCAACAACCCCGTGGGCGTGATCCGGAGCAAGGTGGAGATCCTGCGCTACCGCATCCAGGACGGGGACGCGCCGGATCTCCTGCTGGGGGAACTCGGCGTGGTCGAGCGGCACGTGCAGCGCATCGCACAGGTCACCGCAGGCCTGCTCGCCTTCTCTCGCGAGACGCCGTTCCAGCTCCAGCCGGTGGATGCCAATGCACTGGCACGCGAGGCCGCGGAACTCGTCCGGGTGCCGTTCGCCGCGGCAGGCGTGTCGCTAGACCTCGAACTGGCGCCGGTGCCCCTGCGGGTCCAGGGCTCCGCAAACCACCTGCTCCAGGTGCTGATCAACATCCTGGTCAACGCGCGCGATGCATCGCCGCAGGGTGCGCGCGTGGTCCTGCGGACCTTGGTGCGCGGGGGCGAGGCCGTCCTCGCGGTGGTGGACCAGGGCACCGGCATGCCGCCCGGGGTGCAGGCCAAGATCTTCGACCCGTTCTTCACCACCAAGGACGTCGACAAGGGCACCGGCCTCGGTCTTGCCATCAGCCACGGCATCGTCGAGCGGCACGGCGGGCGCATCGACGTGCAGTCCGCCCCGGGGGCCGGCTCCACGTTCGAAGTGGTGCTCCCGATCGGCTGACCGCACGGGCACCAAGGCTTGTGGCGTGGTACCGGGGCCGCTCCCACCGGTGGGGAAGTGCGTCAAAAAACCGTTGCCGCATCCACGCAAGTGCGTATACCAAGCAGCTGTGTTGGGCGGTCGCTTTGGGAGGGACCGAACTACACGAGGCGCTCGGACCAGGCATCTGGGCGCCTCGCCTCCACGCTGGTCATCCCCGCACGCGCTGCGGGTCCAGGCCTCGGCCGACGACCCCTCGCAACCGCTGGAAGGTCAGCTCCAGGAGTTCTGCACCGCCGGGGTCGAAAGGCCTCGGCGGTGTTTTTTTGCCCCGGCGGTCCTGCGCGGATCGCCTCCCGTCCCAGGCTGGTGGCTCTGGCCGTCCCGGTGGCTTGCCCTGAAACGCCAGAAGCCCAGCAGGACTGCTGGGCTTCTGGGGTTTAGGGACCAGTCCCCTTCCGAGCGGGCTGTCCGAGCGGCCTACGCCGCGGGCTCACATCTTGACGTCAATCACCTGGTCGACGTTGAAGTCGTAGCTGATCTCCTGCTCGACGTTGATCAGGCGGCCCGTGCCCTTGAACTCGTTGAAGATGATGGCGCCACTCAGCGAGCGGCCATCCTCGAGGCACAGCTCGACCCAGTCGGCCTGGCGAGCATTCATCAGGAGGTCGTACACGTCTTCACGAGTCGGGCGGAGTGCGGGGCGTTCAGCCATGGTTTGGGGTCCTCAGGTTCCGGTCGTGCTGGGTGTCACTGGCAGTGGAACGTGGAAGAACGGTCTCCACGCAGCAGGATTCCGGCCGCCAGTATCAGCCTCGACCAGGATTCGAATCGGGTGGGATCTTGCCACAGGGATTCGAGTGCGGCAAGCCGGGCGAAACCGCCTCGCATCTTCCGGGTTTCACGCACTGCCACCTCTGGGACTCCCCCCTGCAAATCCCCACAGGTGGGGGCCACGTCCACGGCGAACACCAATCCGATGTGGACCTGCCCGACCGCATTGGAGTCGTCGTTCAGCAGGCCGAGGAACCGCGGTGGCTGGCAGTGGGGCCAGGGCATGACCAGTTCCTCGTCGAGCTCGCGGTGCAAGGCCGGCCCGAAGCGGTGGCCCCCGGTGGGCTCGCGGCTGCCGGAGGAGGTCTCGTCGTCCGGATTCACGTGGCCGCCGAGCCCGATGGAGAGCAGGCCGTGGAGCCGTTGCTCCGACTGCTTGCTGGTCCGCTCGACGCAGAACACCTCGTCCCCGCGCACCACCGCGCAGTAGGGAATGGGTTGCTTCCATTCCGGGTTCGCCTCGGCCTGGGGCCGGTCGACGAAGAACCCCTGCCGCCAGAACCGGTCCAGCAGGTCCTGCCCTTCGGCACGGGGGACCGGCAGGAAGCCTTGCGGCCACTCCCCGCCGAAGAAGTCCGCCCGGCGCACCACCAAGACGCGTTCCACGGGATCCATCCGCACCTCCTCGTCTGCGCCCTGCTCCCGGTGCCGCGCGTGGCGCGGCACCGGAAGGTGCGCGGTGGGCATCAGCCCTGCGCGTCGTCCTTGGGCTGGTTCTTCTGCAGCAGTGCGCGCAGGCCGCCCAGCGAGGTGATCTCGCCCTTGTGGCCCTTGGTCTCCTGGACCTCGCGCTCCGACTCGATGGTGAACACGCGCGGGTCGCGCGGACCGCCGCGGGAGTCGCTGCGCGGGCCACGCCCGTCGGGCCGGCCGCGGCCACCGTGGCGCGGACCGCCGCGGGAGTCGCCCCTCGGGCCACGGTCCTGCACCGGCAGTTCCTCGCCCTCGCCCTCCGCGGGCTTGGCGTTCACCGGCTTGCCCTCGGGGGTGAGCGGCGAGCTGCGCATGCGGCCCTTGCGGCTCTCCGGGGTGCGCGCGGCACGGGAGAATGCCGCCTGCTGGGGCTGTTCCTCCTCGCGTCGCCTGCGCTCGCGGCGGGGCCCGCCACGGCGCTGGCCCTGCTCGAGGCGCTCGCCGATCGTGGGCTGGCGTCCCTCCGCGAGGTGCCTCGGCTGGTGCATGGTGAGGCTGATCTTCTTGGTGTCCTGGTCGACGGCCAGCACCCAGACGGTCACCACCTCGCCCACGCGGAGCATCGCATCCGGGTTGCGCATGCGGTGGCCGGGGATCTGGGAGATGTGCACGAGTCCGTCGTGGCCGATGCCGAGGTCGACGAACGCGCCGAACTCGGTGAGGTTCGCGACGCGTCCCTGCAACTCCTGGTCGGCCTTGAGGTCCTCGATGCGGCCCACGCCCACGTTGGCGGTCGCCGTGAGCGTTCCGCGCGGGTCCTTGCCCACGTTGCGCAGCGCCTGCACGACGTTGAGGACGTGCATGCGGTCGACGTTCTCCCCGGTGAACCGGTCGAGGTCCACGTCGCGCAGTTCCTGGCCGAAGAGCTGGTCGACCGGGCAGCCCCTGGCCTCCGCGATCGCACGTGCGACCGGGTAGTCCTCGGGGTGCAGCATGGTCCGGTCGAGGGGCTCGCTGCCACCCTCGAGCACGAGGCATCCGGCGATGTTGCGCAGCATCTTCTCGTCGAGGCCCGGCACGTTCGCCAGCTCGGCCCGGCTGCGGAACCCGCCTTGCTTGCGGCGCTGTTCGACGATCTTTGCCGCCAGTTCCTCGCTCACGCCTGGCACCTGGGCCAGTGCGGCCTCGCCCGACGTGTTCAGGTCGGTGCCCACCATCGCGACACAGGAACCGACCACGGCGCCCAGCTCGCGCCGCAACATGCCTTGGTGCACGTCGTCCAGCGACTGGCCGAGGCCCAGCGTGCGGAAGTCCATCTGCACCAGTTCGCGCAGCGGGTCCTGCAGCCGGCGTCCGAGGCTGATGGCCGTGCGCACGCCCACTTCGACCCCCGGGATCGCCTTCCGGCCGGGGGTGGAGGTGGCGAAGATGGCCGACGCGGCCTCGTCCACCGGGATCACCATCGGCATCGGGGTCTCGCCGAGGGCTGCGCGCAACTCGGCCACGAGCTTCTCGGCGCCGGCCTGCCTGCGGCCGTGGGGCACGGCGACAGCGGCAGGCTGCTCGGTGCGGACCAGCTCACAGAACCAGTCGAGCATTGCCTTGCGCTCGTTGTCGTCGTTGACGGTCATCGTGCGGTGCTGCGCGACCGAGCCGTCCTCCCCCAGCAGGGCAGCCCAGATCGTCCGGCTGGAGCTGCGGACCGCCAGCACCTTCTTGGCGCCCAGGGGTGGCGCAAGCAGCTGCGAGCGGAGGTTGCGTGCGAACGTGCGCACGGCCTCGCGGTCGGCGCGCTCCTTCATGCGACGTCGCACGTCGCGCGAGCAGGCTTCCTGAAGCACCTGGCCCCACGCGTGGTCGAACACCACGTCCATGAAGTCCGAGAGTGCGCTGCCCGCCTCGAGCCCGTTGCCGTGCAGCTCCCGCAGGATCTCGCGGTGCCGGTTCTCGGGCAGCGTCAGCTGGACCTTCAGGATGCCCTCGCGCTCGGCGCGACGGATCGCCAGCATGCGGTTGGCGCCGATGCGGTTCACGGGCTCGGCAAAGTCGAAGAACTCCTGGTACTTCTGGTTGCCGCCCTGGCCGGGGTTGACCGCGGTCGCGCGCAGGACACCGCGAGCCAGCTCCTCGCGCAGCCGAGCGCGCGTCCTGGCACACGAGCTCATCTGCTCGCTGAGGATCAGGGCCACGCCCTCGAGCACGGACTCGACGGTGGGCAGGCCGTTGGCCTCGGAGACGTACTCCTTGGCCGCGTCCTGCAGGCTCACCTCGCCGAGCTGGCGGTGCTGCACTGCGAGCGCGAGTGGGCTGAGGCCCTTCTCCTCCATCTGCACCGCGGGGGTGCGCCGGCGTGGGCGCATCGCCTGGTAGAGGTCGTCGATGAGGTCCTGGTCCTGGCTGTTCTCCAGCACGCGCTGCAGGTCCTCGGTCAACTTGCCGCGTTCCTGCGCCTGCTGGGCGATCGCCTGCTTGCGGGCCTCGAGCTCGGTGAGGAAGTGCAGGCGGTCCGCGAGCGCGTGCAGCCGGTCCTCGTGCATGTTGCCGGTCGCCCAGCGCCGGTGGCGCGCGACGAAGGCCGGTGGTGCGCCCTCTTCCAGCAGCGCAACCGCTGCAGCGAGGGTCTGGGGGGGGCTGTCGAACTCGGCCTGGAGCCGCGAGAGGATCGCTTCGGATGCCATGGGTGGAAGCCGTGGGCCGTGGCCCAGGCTGGTTGGTTGGACTCCCGGCAGGATGTCCTTCGGGCCGGGACCGCCGAACCGACGTGGTTCGGAGGGTGGGGCAGGATAGTGGGGGCGGACGGGAGGTGCCAGCGGCACCGGGTCGCCGTGTCCGGGGTGGGGTGGAGCGACGTTGCAGCCGGACCGCCCCGCCCCCAAGATGCGGCGCGCCATGCCCAGCGGACGCGTGCCCGACCTCTCCCACGTGCAGCGCATCTACGTGCGTGCACCAAACTGGGTTGGCGACCTGGTCATGGCCACGGCCTCGTTCGAGCGCATCCGCAGGGCCTTCCCCCGTGCGCACATCACCGGTGCCATGCGGCCGATCCTCCAGCCACTGCTGCGCGGGACGACTTTCTTCGACGACTTCCTGCCGGCACCCAAGGCGGGTGGCCTGCGGGGCCTGTGGCAGCAGTCCCAGCTGGTGCGCAAGGGTCGGTTCGACCTCGCCGTGGTGCTGCCCAACTCGCCCGAGACGGGGCTGGTCCCGCTGCTCGCGGGCGTGCCGTTGCGCCTCGGCTACCAACAGGGCAGGCCCTTCTTGATGAACCTCGGCCTCCGCGCCCAGGTGCGCCGCCGGTGGTTCCAGCGGCGCATGGGGCCCAGGCGCTGGGCCATCCCGATGCCCAACTACTACCACGACCTGCTCGACTGTCTCGGCATCCCGCCGGGCGGCATCCACCCGGTCCTGCAGGTGGTTCCCGAGGAGCGCGACTGGGTCGACCACCACCTGCGTGGACTCGGGATCCGCGACGACGAGCGCATCGTGCTCTTCGTGGTCGGCGCGAACTACGGCGCTTCCAAGCTGTGGATGCCGGAGCGATTTGCCGAGGTGGCCCGCCATTTCCAGGCGCGCGGATACCGCTCGCTGGTCTCGGTGGGGCCAGCGGAGGTCGAACTCGGCCGCCGGATCGCGGCCATGGCCGGCGTCACGGGGCTGTTCGACCCGCCGCTCGCCCTCGACAAGCTCAAGGCGCTGGTGGCCCGCTGCAGCCTGATGTTCACCGGCGACACCGGTCCGCGTCACCTTGCCGTGGCCCTCGACCGCCCGGTCGTCTGCCTCATGGGGCCGAACGACCCCAACTACACCGACTACTGCATGGAACGCACCATCCTGATCCGCAAGGAGATGGATTGCTCCCCTTGCCAACGGAAGATCTGCCCGCTCGGGCACCACCGGTGCATGAAGGACATCACCGTCGAGGAAGTGGTGGCGGCAGGGGAGCGCCTGCTGGCGATGGGTTACGATCGCGCTCCCGCGTGCTAGTGCCCGCGTCGCGCCAGCCATGTCCACCGAGAGCTTCCAACTGGTCGTCCGCAACGACGCCGGGCAGGTGTCGCACACGTTCCACAAGGACGTGGTGACGATCGGGCGCGGGCAGGACTGCGACCTGTTCCTCGCCGACCGGCTGGTGTCGCGCCACCACTGCCGCGTCGAGCAGCAGGACGGCGTGTTCTCGCTGGTGGACGCGGGGGCCCAGAACCCGGCACGCCTGCAGGGCCGGCCCGTGGCTCGAGCCGTGCTGCGCCCGGGCGACGTGTTCACCGTCGGTTCCAGCGAGGTCCAGCTCCAGCTCGTACCGAAGGTGGGAAGCGTGCTGGCAGGCGACACCAGCCTCGGCGAAGGCGAGGAGGCATCCAACCTGCGCGAACTGCTCCGGGTCGTGCACGCCCTCGCCGAGGAACAGGACCTGTCGAAGCTGCTCACCCTCATCGTGGACGCGGCCATCCGCGTGACCGAGGCCGAGCGCGGCTTCCTCGTGCTCGCAGAAGGTGCCGAGTCCTCGATCGAGGTCGCGCGCAACTTTGCACAGGAGGAGATCGCCTCGCCGGAGTTCAAGCTGTCGCGCACGATCGCCTCGCGCGTCCGTGAGAGTGGCAAGGCCGAGCTGACCACCAATGCGCAGGCCGACGACCGGTTCCGTGACCTCCAGTCGGTGGCGGACCTCCGGTTGCGCTCCGTGCTCTGCATCCCGTTGCGGGTCCACGGCAAGGTCGAGGGCGTGCTCTACGTGGACAACCGTCTGCAGGTGCAGGCATTTGGACCGCAGGACCAGGAACTGCTTCATGCCCTTGCCGAGCAGGCCGGGGTGGCGATCCACAAGGCCCGCACGCTGGAGACTCTGCGAGCACAGCAGGTGGAGCTTCGTTCCGCACTCGCGCTGGTGGACCAGCTCAACTCGGCGTTGCGAGGCCAGTTGCAGGCGAGGACCGCAGAGCTGGACGAGGTGCGCGCCGTGGCAGCGCCCGCGGTGACCGGGCCGCGGTGGAAGCACGACTACTCCACGATCGTGGGTGCAGGTCGTGCCATGCGCCAGCTCTTCACCCTGCTCGACAAGTACATCGACGCGGACGACCCGGTCCTCGTCACCGGGGAGTCTGGCACCGGCAAGGAACTGGTCGCGCGCGCCGTGCACGCCCAGGGGAAGCGGCGCACGAAGCCCTTCATCAGCGAGAACTGTGCTGCACTGCCTGCAGAACTCCTCGAGAGCGAGTTGTTCGGTCACGTCAAGGGAGCGTTCACCGGTGCGCATGCCAACAAGCAGGGCCTGTTGGTCGCCGCTGACGGTGGCGTGTTGTTCCTCGACGAGATCGGTGACATGCCCGTCGACCTGCAGAAGAAGCTGTTGCGCGTGCTGCAGGAGGGTGAGGTGCGCCCGGTCGGCAGCTCCGAGGTGCGCAAGGTCGACGTGCGTCTGATCTGTGCCACCAACCGCGACCTCGAGGAGATGGTGCGCGAGGGCGAGTTCCGGCAAGACCTCTACTACCGCATCTCCGTGCTCCCGGTCCGGCTGCCGCCGTTGCGGGAGCGTCGCGAGGACATCCCACTGTTGGTGCGTCGGTTCCTCCTCGACCTCGGTCGCGAGACGGCCGGAAGCGTGCGCATCTCGTCCGACGCCATGGAGATGCTCACGCGCCATGCCTGGCCCGGCAACGTGCGGGAGTTGAACAACGAGATCCGTCGCGCGGCCATCGTGGGTGACGGGATGATCCTGCCTGAGCACCTCAGCCAGCAGGTGCGCAGCAGCGAGTCGCCGGCAGCGGCGGCCCTGGACGACGGTGACGCACTTCCCGCCGAGCGCGGGACCACGTTGCCGGACATCGTGCGCGAGCTGGAGACTCGCATCATCCAGCGCGCACAGGCCCGGGCGGGCGCCAACAAGAGCCGCGCCGCAGAGCTGCTTGGCCTGTCCCGGTTCGCGTTGCAGCGCAAGCTGGAGAAGTATGGGCTGGAGCCCTCGTCCGGCGGGGGTGCACCCGAGGGCGAGGACGCGTGAGCTTCGCCCAGCCGTTCCAGGACTACGAGATCCTCGAGCGAGTGGGTGCAGGTGCCATGGGCACGGTCTTCCGGGCGCGCGACCGCAGGCTCGGGCGCATCGTCGCAGTGAAGGTGCTCAAGCCTTCGCTGGCGCGGGACGAGCGCTACGTGCAGAGGCTGCGCCGAGAGGCACGAATCGTCGCGGCTCTCAACCACCCGAACATCGTGACTGGACACGCACTCGGTGAGGAAGGTGGATACCACTACTTCGTCATGGAGTACGTCGAGGGTGAGTCCCTCCGCACGCTGCTCCAGGAATGGGGGATGTTCCCGGAGGAAAGAGTGTTGGAGGTCGGCATGGAGGTCGCCTCCGCACTGGAGCACGCTTGGCAGCGCGGCGTGATCCACCGTGACGTCAAGCCCGGCAACGTGCTCATCGACGCATCGGGTCGGGTGAAGCTCACCGACATGGGGCTCGCAAAGGGGCCCGCAGACCTCGACCTCACGCGCGACGGCACCACCCTCGGAACGCCCCAGTACATCTCGCCCGAGCAGGTGCGCGATCCCCAGCAGGTGGACGTGCGCAGCGACCTCTGGTCGCTCGGCGCGACCCTCTACCACATGTCGACCGGTCAGGTGCCCTTCCGCGGCAGCTCCCTCGCAGAGGTGATCTCCCAGGTCCTCTACGAGACGCCACGGCCGGTGCGAGAACTGAATCCCGCTGCCAGTGAGGGTATCGAGCTGGTGCTGCGCAAGTTGCTCGTGCGGGACCCGGACCATCGGTACCAGACACCCACGGAGTTGCTGGAGGACCTGCGGCGTGTCGCGGGGAGGCAGGCACCTGCAGTCGACACCCGTGCCCTTGCCCGTGCCGAGCGCGGCAGGCCGAGCGGAGTCTTCCGCAAGGTCGCGATCGTCGCCTTGTCGACTTGCCTCGGCTTCGCGCTCGCTCTGGTTGCCGTGCAGAACTGGGGCCAGGGTACGGAGTCCCGGGTCGAGGACGAGTCGCGGCAGCGGTTACTCGACGACCTCGGCGCGGCACTTGCCGCAGCCGGCAACGGGTCGGCAAGGTGGTCGTTGGCCACCACGGCTCTCGCGCAGGCACCGGTCGGTGCCGAGGCCGGTGTCGCAGGGATGCTCTCCACCCTCGCGGGAGAACTGCGTTCCGCGGTCGACGACACCGTGCGGGAGGTGCGCACCGGGTGGTCGGCGCTCGAGAGCACGCTCGCCTCTGTCGACGTTTGGCCCTCGCGCGCGGATGTCGAGCGGTCCTCCATCGACCCGATCCTGCTCCGGTCCACCGGCTTCCGTTGTGCCGACCTGCCCGAACCACTGCGCACGCAGTCCCTCGCCCAGCTGCTTTCCGACCTGGACAGCTGGCTGTCGCAACGCGACCGCATCCTCGAGGACCAGTTCGTCGTCCACCTGCGTGAGTTGGCGACGCGCGCTGCAGGAATGGTCTCGCGCGGCCGCCTGCGCGAGGCCGCCGAGGAATGGGAGGGAGCGCTCGAGGCGTTTGGTGACGGTGTGGCGCAGCCGGTACCGGCACGGTGGCCTGCTGCACTGCGCAGCGGGCTCGAGAAGCAGCTCGAGGAGCAACGTGCAGCGGCCCTGAAACAGGTCGACGAGGAGGCGCGCCGGCTCGCAGCAGGGCTTGCAAGCGAGGTTGCTGCGGCCATCGAGGCCCTCGGTGCGCCCTCGCAGCGACCGCCCGGGGCGGTGCTTGAGGACTGGCGGCGCCTCGTGGCCCAGCTTGCCGACTCCTACCCATCTGACGAGGACTTCCCGCATCACCTCGACCCTTGGCCCGACCTCCAGCCGCGCATCGCTGCAACCACGCTCCAGCTCGAGTCGCGCGCCGCGGAGCACGACCAGATGCGTGCCAACAGGATCGCGCGCACCTGCTGGGGCGGGGTGGTCGCCACGGAGGACCCCGGCGCCGGCGCAACGGATGCACTGGGCATGCTCGAGGTGACCGTCGCGGACCCAGGGCTGCGTGCCCCGCTCGCACCGTTGCGTGAACTGCTGGAGGCCGTGAGCACCCTTGCCGGCGGGGGGCAGGTCGCAGACGGCGTTGTTGCGGACGTGGCCAGTCGTGTGCTGGCTGCCATACGGGCACGCCGGGAAGGTGGTGCCCTCCAGAGCAGCGAGTTGCTTGCTGCAGGTCCAGCGCGCTTCCATCCCGCACTCGCAGCGCTCGCGGAGGTCCTGAACTCGGTCGACACGCGGGGCGTGGTCGCATCCGCAGCAGTTGCCCGGGTCCAGCGCGCCTACACTGCGGCAGCCGCAGGCGGGCCGTTGGAGGCAATGTCCTCCGCGCTCGTCGCGCTCGACGCGTCGGGCGAAGGGCTCGACCAGGGCCAGCAGGCATTGGTCGCCGAGCTCCGTGCGTGGCTCGCTCGCGAGGAGGAACGACGGCAACTGCTCGGGCGCATCAAGGCTGCGGCCCCTCCTTCCGCCGACTGCGGCGTCGAGCGCGAGGAAGGGAGCGAGCGGCTGCGCGCCAGGGTGTTGGTGCCTGCAGCGGGACTCGCTGCGGGTGCCGGTGCGGGTTGGCTGCTGCAGGGGCAGGGCGACGAGTCGATGCTCGTGCTTGCCCAGTCCGGGGACCCGGTCGCGCAGAGACTCGAGACAGGCATGGCCGTTGTCGAGCCTGCCGAGGCAGTGCGTGCCGCCGTCGAACTCCTCTCGAGTGGCGAGGGCGTCACGAGGCACTGGCTGTTCTCCCTGCGCGGGTACTCGGTGCTGCTGGTCGTGGACGCGACAGGTCGGGTGCGGGCCGCGACGGCGCGCAACCTCGACCTTGCCAACCGCGACGCTGTCGCTGCACTCCTTCTCCGTGCCCTGGACTCGGACGTCGAGGGTGTGTGGGTGCCGGGGGCGGTCCACCGGCTCGAACTGGTCGTCCGCGGCTCCTCGGGCCGCACCCGCGGGACGGTGGAGTTGGGGTTCGAGGGCAGGGTGCTCTGCAACTCGCCTGTGGATCTCGACCGGGCGCAGGCCCCGGTACTCACGATCCACCCGTTCGCACCCCTGGGCGTGCGATCTGTCGAACTGGTCGCCGAGGGGATCTGAGGCAACTCAGCTGCTTGCCACTGCGAATGCCGTCGCAGTGGTGGCAGTGTGTGTGAGGCTGAGTGCGATCGAGCCGATGCCGAGCCTCCGTGCCACGGCTGCTGCCTCGCCGTGCAGCTGCACCGAGACGGAACCGTCGGCTGCTCGGACTACCTCCACCTCGCGGAAGCCCGTGCCTGAGGACCAGCCCGTACGCAGGCACTTCAGCACGGCTTCCTTTGCCGCGAAGCGTGCTGCAAACGACTGGGCCGGTCTCGCAACGCTCCTGCAGTAGGAGGCCTCCGCGTCGGTGAACACCCGGCGGGCGAAGCCCGAACCGTCGCGGGCGAGGAGGTCCTCGATGCGCGCGATCTCCACTGCATCGACACCCACGGAGACGATCACGACGGGGATTCTTCCCACTGCAGCTCCGTGGCTCCAGAGTCCTGCAGCCAGAAGGCGCCGATCTCCCTGAGCGCACGGCCACCGACGACCAGGTGCAGGCACCCGCGCCAGAGCTGCTCGAGGTCGCGCGCCGAGGGGCGGGCCGCGCCGTCCGGGTGGCTGTGGACGAAACCGACCAAGGACATCCCGTCTGCACGCAACCCGGCCTCGGCGCGGGCAAACGCCGTCGGGTCGACCGAGAAGGAGTCCACGGCAGGGTGCCCTGGTCCCAGTTCGACCCAGCACTCGACCGCGACATGGTCCCCGTGCCGGTGGCCGCCGAGCACCCCGCATGCCTCGTGGGGCGCAGCACACCGGGCAGCGTCCCGGATCCGCTCGGCGACCTGGCGCGGACAGCTCGCGCTCGTGGGCAACTG
>JBEGVB010000112.1:0-13980 GCA_041178545.1 Planctomycetota bacterium | reverse complement strand
GCCCGGCGGAGCACTCGCAGGTCTCCTGCTCGGCGCACTTGCATGGGTCTGCAACGGCGGCACCCAGCTGTACTTGCTGGTGAGCCTGCTTGCCTACCTCGTGCAGGTACTGCTGGTCCGCCGTGCAGCCGTGGGCACGGTCGAGGTCCGCACGCCACCGATGCCGCTGACGGACGGTCTCGTCTGGCTCGCCGAGGCTGCCAACCGTCCCGAACTCGGCGGCAAGGCGCACCGCCTCGGTATGCTGGTGCGTGCCGGGTTCCCGGTGCCGCAGGGCCTCGTGGTCGCGCCGGGTTGGCAGCTGGACCACGTGGACGTGGACCACGTGTTCCACGAACTCCGCGTCGACGAGGTGGCCGTGCGCAGCTCCGCCTGTGGCGAGGACGGGTCGGAACAGAGCCACGCGGGTGAGTTCCGCACCATCCTCGGGGTGCGCAAGGAAGGATTGGTCGCTGCTGTGCAAGCCGTGCGCGCCTCCTACCGAGGTCGCAGCGGTGGCGTGGTGGTGCAGGCCATGGTTCCTGCCGCCCACGCCGGCGTGTTGTTCACGGAGGATCCTGCGCACAGCGGCCGCATGCTGCTCGAGTACGTGGACGGTCTCGGTGAGGCCCTGGTGTCCGGCACCGAGAACGCGGTGGAACTCCGCTTCGGCCGCGTCGACCAGCAACCCATCGGCACGGCTCGTGCCGCATTCGACTGCTCCGAGCTGCTTCGTCTCGGCCACCGCGTCGAGCAACTGTTCGGCGGCCCCCAGGACATCGAGTGGGCACTCGCTGACGGCAGGTTCCACCTGCTGCAGGCACGCGACATCACGCGGCGCGCCGGTCATGGCCAGGACCCGGTTGCCGTGCGGGAGCAGGAACGTGCCGAACTCCTTGCTGCCTGTGCCGACCGCGCACCGGACGAGGTCGCATTCGCGACCGACGACTACGCCTCGCTGCTGCCCGAGCCGACCACCCACAGCCTCCAGCTGCTGCAGGCGGTCTGGGCCCCGGGCGGGTCGGTCGACCTTGCGGCCCGCAGGCTGGGCATCTCCTACCGGCACCACGATGCGTCCCTGCCGGTCGTGCGCAGTGCATTCGGGCGCACCGTCGTCGACCGTCGTGCCGTGGCTTCGGTGCTGGGCACCTCGGCCCTGGCTGCCTTCCGCATGGGCTCGGCCGCGGACCGCATCGCGTCACACTTCCGCGAGCAGTTCCTGCCCGAGCACGAACGCAGTGCCGTCCGGCTGCGTGCCATCGAGCTCGGCCGACTCTCCACCCAAGAACTGCACGAGCTGCACCGCGAGACCCGCGAGCGGTTCCTCACCTGCACCTACGTCGAGGCCTCCGTGGTCAACCTGGCCGCAGAGGCCTACCTCGGTGCCGCACGCAGGCGGCTCCAGCGCGCTGGCCTCGACGCCGCGGGTGAACTCGGCCGCGGTGTGCACACGGTGGTCCAGACCGCGTTCGCAGAGCTCGCGGACGGCTCCCGTCTCGACACATCGCAGCGGGTCGAGCGGTTCCTCGCCGGCTTCGGGCACCGTGCCGCCAAGGACTTCGAGTTGTCGGAGTTGCGCTTCCGCGAGGACCGCAAGCGTGTGCTGGCAATGGCTGGATGCCCGAGCGGCGGCCGCGAGGAGCCTGCAGGGGTGCCCACACCACGCACGGAGTTGCCCTGGCTGGCGCGGAAGGAAGTCGATCGCGCGCGTCGGTTCCAGGAGCTCAAGGAGGAGGCCAAGCACGCGGCTGCACGCGACCTCGAACTGCTCCGCCTGCAGCTCCTCGAGCTGGGCAACCGCCACGGGCTCGGCACCGCGGTGTTCGACCTCGGCCTCGCCGAGGTGGACCAGTTGCAGGAGACGGGGTTCGCCGCCAGCGCCATGGCCCTCGCGACGCGCCGTGCCACCCAGCGCCGTTGGCTGCTCGCGGTGCCCATGCCAGAGGAAGTCACTCCTGCCGCGTTGCAGTGGATCGGCGAACAGCAGCCGCTGCCGGCACTGCCGCCCGGCAGCCTGCGCGGGGCTCGCGTCGCGGGCGACCGCGAGGTGGTCGGCGTGGTCCGCGTGCTCCACTCCGCGTCGGACCTGGACCGGCTGCAACCCGGTGAGATCCTCGTCGCACGCTGCACCGACCCCTGCTGGATGGTTGCCTTCCGGCGTGCAGGTGGTCTGGTGACCGAGATCGGTGGCTGGCTGTCACATGCAGCCATCCAGGCCCGTGAGCACAACCTACCTGCAATCGTCGGGGCAGCCGGTGCGGTCTCGAGGCTGCGTGACGGCGACATCGTGCGCCTGACGCGCCAAGGCGTGGTGGAGATGGTTGCCAACCGCCGGCGCGTTGCGCGCCCCCTGGTGGACGTGGCTGCTTCCTTGCGCCTCGGCAACGAGGTCGTGGCGGCGCGGCTGCTCGACCTCAACGAGGGCGGCGCGGCGATCCGCTGGGAACAGTCCGGGCCGCCGACGACCCAGCGGTTCGGCATGGAAGTGGGTGGCGTCGAGGTCGAGGCCAGCCTCGCATGGACCAACTGCACCCGGTTCGGGGTGCGTTTCGACAAGGCGCTCGGGATCGAGGAACTGCTGCAGATCACCGGGGCCGAGTCGATCCAGCGCGCCTGACCTCGGCGTCCGCGCCGAGACGCCGGTGCCATGGCTCCCACGAGGGAGGGCGCTCCACGGGAATCGCAGGTTCAGGCGCAGGGGCTCGGGTGCCGATAGGTCGGATGGACCTGTCAGGACAAACACCATGGCCCATCCCATCCCGACGTTGCTCCTCGGAGCGCTCTCGCTCGCACTCTGCACTCCACTGCCTGCCCAGGAGCCCACGGCTGCAGTGGTCTCCTTCACGTTCGGCACGTACTCGTTCAAGAAGCCCACGGACGTCTACAACGACTTCGCGCCGGCCATCGAGTCGCTCGAGAACTCCCTCGAAGCCCGGCTCAACCTGCCGGTGACGATCGACCTCAAGGTCTACAAGACCTACGAGGAGTGCCTCGACAAGTTCGTGAGCGGTGAGGTGGACTTCGTCCGCTTCGGCCCGGCTTCCTACGTCATCGCGCGCGAGCGCAACCCCGAGGTGCAGTTGCTCGTCGCCGAGCAGGAAGACGGCAAGAAGCGCTGCCAGGGTGTCATCGCCGTGCGCAAGGACAGCCCGGTCCACTCCCTGGACCAGCTCAAGGGCCGCACGTTCGCCTTCGGCGACCAGCTCTCGACCATCGGTCGCTTCCTCTCGCAGGCGAGGCTCGTCGAGGCCGGCATCACCGAGAAGGACCTCAAGTCACACGAGTACCTCGAGCGCCACGACAAGGTGTTCAAGGCCGTGGAACTCGGCAACTTCGACGCAGGTGCCATGCACATTGCGACCTTCGAGGACAACAACACCGAGGGCCAGCTGCGCACCATCTGCGTGTTCGAGAACGTGGGCAAGCCGTGGATCGCCCGCGCCGGGCTCGACGAGCGGTTCGTCCTCGCCCTGCGCGAGTCGCTGCTGACCATGGACACCCCGGCGGCCCTCAAGGCGCTCAAGGTCCACGGTTTCCTGCCCGCGACGGACACCGACTACCAGCTGGTGCGCGACGGCATGAAGACGGCAGAGCGCTTTGCCTCGCCGCAGGCCCAGCCCCAGCCCGAGCCGGCCAAGGACTGACCGATGGGCGGGATCCGCGAAGCCGTGCTGGGCATCGTACGCAGGTGGCGCAGCCGCATCGCGGTCCGCGTCGTCTGTGCACTCGTGTTCCTCTCGGCCATCGCGACGGTCTCGGTCGACTACGCCACCTACCGCCAGGAGCACCGCGACATGCTGCTCCAGGTCGACGAGGTCGCACTCACCCTCGCCGACTCGATGGCACTCGCAGTGCCCGACTGGGTCCTCAACGACAGCATCCCCGAGCTGGAGGCCTACGCCCGGGACATCTGCCGCAAGGAAGGTGTCGAGGTCGCGTTTGCACGCATCCAGCAGGCCAACGGCAAGGTGCTCGCGCGGTACCCGAGACAGGAGCCTGCCGGCAGCGCGCTGCAGGAGATGGTCGTCCGCACCACCAAGATCGTGGTGCCCAAGGCCAACAAGCTGCTGGGCTACGTGACCGTCGGGCTCCCCGTCGACCCATGGCGCCGGACCCTCGAGGACCGCGCCTACCAGAACCTGTTGCGCTACGCGCTGCTGTTCTCCCTCATCACCGTGACCGTGGCCGGCATGCTCAGCACGCTCGTCGGACGACCGCTCCACAGGCTCGTCGAGCATGCGCGCCGCATCGGTTCGGGCGACCTCGAACGGCCCGTGCCCGTCGAGAGCACCGACGAGTTCGGCAGGCTGTCACAGACCATGGAGCAGATGCGAGCGGGACTGCACCGATCCTACCGCGAGCTCGAGGCGCAGAACGTCCAGCTCAAGGAGTTGGACCGGCTCAAGGACCAGTTCCTCGCGAACATGAGCCACGAGATCCGGACGCCGTTGCACTCGGTGCTCTCGTGCGCCGAGCTGCTCGTCGACAGCAGCGAGGCCGAGCGCACCTCCTACCAGGAGTCGCTGGTGCGCAACGCCAAGCACCTGCTCGGGCTCGTGAACCAGGTGCTCGACCTCTCCAAGTTGCAGGGCGGCAGTTTCTGCCCCGAGATCGGCAGCGTGGAGATCGAGCCCTTGCTCCAGGACGTTGTCTCCTGCATGAAGCCGCAGGCGGATGACAAGGGCCTTGCCCTGCGGCTGCACATCCGTCCCGGGATGCCGCGCATCGTGCAGACGGACCAGCTGCGGCTTCGCGAGATCCTGATGAACGTGGTGGGGAACGCCATCAAGTTCACGGAGATCGGTTCGGTCGACATCGAGTGCGGGACCGTCGTTGCCGGCAGCGGCAGCCAACTCGAGGTCCAGGTCGTCGACACCGGCATCGGCATCCCCGTTGACCTGCAGCAGAAGCTCTTCCAGCCGTTCACCCAGCTCGACGCCACCATGACGCGCAAGCACGGGGGCAGCGGCCTTGGCCTCGTCATCAGCAGGAAGCTCGCACAGGCGCTTGGTGGCGACGTGACGGTTGCCTCGGTGCCGGGAGCAGGCTGCAAGGTGCGGGTCACGATTGCAGCCAACGTGCCTGCAGAGACAGTGGTGCCAAGACCAGACACGCCTGCAGCAACCCCTCCCAATGGCAAACGGGACCCCGCGACGGTGCCGCTCGCCGGGCGCGTGTTGCTGGTGGACGATGCGGCAGACAACCGCAAACTCCTGAGCGTCATGCTCAGCAAGGCAGGGCTCGAGGTCGCGACGGCCGAGAACGGCGAGGCGGCATGCAAGGCCGTGGCCCAATCGCTCGAGGCAGGTCGACCCTACGACCTCGTGGTCATGGACATCCAGATGCCGGTCCTCGACGGCTGTGGCGCAGCTTCCAAGCTGCGCGGTGACGGTGTCGAGACGCCGCTCGTCGCACTGACTGCACATGCGACCGAGCAGGACCGGCAACGTTGCCGTGAGGCCGGGTTCAACGACTACGCGAGCAAGCCGATCTCGCGCGGACAGCTCACGGACCTGGTGCGGCGCAACCTGAAGCCGCAGGGCTGATCCTCACCGCACGCGGTGGTTGGTGCGCAGGACCTCGTGGTCCGTGCCCCGTTCGAGCACCAGTTGGAACGGCGTCTCTGCGTCACCGGGTCCTCGCACCACGATGGTGCACGCGCCCGCGGGAACGGCCGTCTCGGCATGGATGCGTCCCACGGCCGGCACCTGGTCGGCGGCAACCACTGCCTCTGCCCCGCTGCCGCTCCTCCAGTCGACGTTGAGCGGCGCGCCAGCTGCATCCAGGAACCGCAGTCCGACCCGACCGCACTGCTTCGGGTCGAACGGGTTGCCGTCGGCCGCGAGCACGTCGAGGCTCAGCAGGCAACCGGGCTGCATGCGGATGGACTCCTCCAGTGGCGTGACCCCCGTCACCCTGACCATCCGTTCGACTGGCACCAGGGGCAACGGCATGCCCTGCTCGTCCACTGCGGCCACGCGGACCCAGTAGGTGCCCGGCTCCATGGTCGGCAGCCGGTAGACCCCGTCTGCTGCCTTGGCCCTGCGGCTCCACACCTTGGTGAACCGGTCCTCGCGCAGCAGCGTGACGCGGATGCCCGTCACGGGTGCCAGCATGGTGTCGAGCACCACGAGTCCCGCGCCCGCAGCGGCAACCACCGGGCTGAGCACGAGGTCCACCAGCAGGGGGTTCTCGCCCACCTTGGGCAGTTCCAGCCGCCGTGTCGCAGGCTCGAGTCCCGCAGACTCCACGAGCAGTTCGCCGCTGCTGCCTGCGGTGAGCGAGAGCGCGGTCGACCCGCCGGTCTCCATGCCCTTCGCTGACCCGCTTGCGTCCTGCCACCGCCAGGCGAAGCCTGCGACCGGCTGGCCGGTGCGTTGGTCGCGCACCTCGATGCGCAGGTTCGGCTGCACGGCTTCCTCGGGCTGTGGGTTCAAGTCCTGCACCGGTGAAACAGGTGTCGTTGCAGGCGAGGGCGCAATCGGCGCGGCCACCGCGCCGCCGCTGCGCTGCATCTCGGCCTCGGCCGCGTCGCCGGCCTCCTGCGGACGGATCGCCGGGGTTGGCGCGGGCGGTGGGGGAGCGTCATCGCTCCCCCTTGCCAGCAGCAGCCATGCTGCCGCGCCTGCCGCAACCAGTGCCACCACTGCGATCCCATGGACCCTTGCCATGGCCTGAATGTGCGCAAGCCCGTGCATCGCGGCAAGGATCCTGTCGCACGCATCCTGCTTTCCCTTGGTGGGGCGGGCATGGGTCGCGATACTGCTCCGCCCCATTCACCAACCATGAGCAAGGTCTACGACATCGGTGTTCTGCCCGGCGACGGCATCGGCGAGGAAGTGGTGCGCGAGGCTCTCAAGGTCCTCGATGCCGTCCAGGGCGTGTTCGGATTCCGTACGAAGCGGGAGCACATGCCCTATGGCGCCGAGCACTTCCTCGCCACCGGTGAGACGATGCCCGAGGCCGCCTTCGACCGCATCCGCCAGATGCACGCGGTGCTCTTTGGCGCCATCGGCGACCCCCGCATCGAGGTGGGCAAGCTGGAGTTCGCGATCATCGCGGGCATGCGCCACAAGCTGGACCTGTACGTCAACCTGCGTCCGGTCCGCCTGTACCACGAGTCGCTTTGCCCGCTGAAGGGCAAGACCACCGCCGACATCGACATGGTGTTCTGCCGTGAGAACACCGAGGACGCGTACTCCGGCGTGTACGGGTACACCAAGAAGGGGTCGGAGCACGAGATCGCGCTGCAGGAGATGATCTACACGCGTCGCGGCACCGAGCGCATCATCCGCTACGCCTTCGAGCTGGCACGCAAGCGCGGCCCGAAGCCCGGCAAGGACAAGCCGCAGGTGACCCTGATCGACAAGGCCAACGCAGTTCGTGCACAGGACCTGTGGACGCGCGTGTTCGCCGAGGTGGCGAAGGAGTACCCGGACGTCGCCACCGACCACGCCTACATCGATGCCGCGTGCATGTGGATGATCAAGAACCCGGAGTGGTTCGACGTGGGCGTCACCACCAACCTCTTCGGCGACATCATCACCGACCTCGGTGCCATGCTCATCGGTGGCATGGGCATCGCCGCCTCGGGCAACATCCATCCCGGCCGTGTGTCGATGTTCGAGGGCATCCACGGCTCGGCACCCAAGTACAAGGGCACCGACAAGGCGAGCCCGCTCGCCACCATCCTCGCCATGTCGATGATGCTGCACCACCTGGGCGAGAAGGAGGCAGGCGACCTGGTGGAGGGCACCGTGGCGGAGCTCATCCGCACCGGCAGGATCCGCAGCCTGCGCGCCGGTGAGCACCGCTGCAGCGAGCTGGGCTCGATGGTGAGCGAGGCGGTCCTGGCCCGCGGCCGCGCACACGGCTGAGCCACGTCGGAGCGTCCCACGACCCCGTTGTCGTGGGCGCTTCCGTGCGCCCCCTTCCGCCACGCGCCGGGGTAGGCTTATCCTCGCCGGGCGAGTCATCGTCCCGGAGTCTGCAATGAAGCCGATGTCGTCATCCCCCCGCCGCAGCGTGCGCACCGCCCTTGCCTCGCTGCTCGTCCTCGCGTGCGTCGAGGTCGGTTCCACCCGGGAGGTCGCGGCGCAACAGCTCCCTTCCGCGCCGGTCTCCGCGGTGCCGCGCGTCCAGCAGGCACCGCCGAGCCTGATGCGCAAGTTCGACGCAGCGCGCGGCACGCTGCAGGAACTCGCCGTCCCGCTCGGCCTCGTCCCGGAGGCCCGTGTTGCCGTCCAGCTCGGCGGCACCGTGCGCCAGCTCCACCTCCACCCGCACGACGTGCGCAGCCACGACTTCCGACTGCTCGTGGTGGATGCCGCCGGGACCCATGAGGTTCCTGCAGGTCCAGCAGTGACCTGGCGCGGCACCGTCGACGGCGACTCCCGCACGGCGGTGGCCGCAGCGTTGGTGGGTGGTTCGATGAGGGCACTCGTGCGCATGCCCGAGGGTGAAGGGTGCTGGGTGGTGCAGCCGGTCCACGAGGTCGAGCCGACGGCAGGAAACATGCTGCATGTCGTCTACCACCACTCCGACACTGCCAACATGCCTTGGCAGTGCGGGACCGTGGCACCCACGACGGGTGTGCCGCAGGGTCCGGTTGCCGGCACCGACGTCAACCTCGAGTGCCAGATCTCCTGCGAGGCCGACTACTTCTACTACCAGCGCAACAACAGCAGTGTCTCGGCCACGCAGGCGGACATCACGCAGGTCGTCAACGCGATGGACGTGATCTACCGCACCGACGTGCAGATCGCGTACGTGGTCCCCACGATCGTGGTCTGGACGACGACGGACCCCTACACCAGCACCGACCCTGCCACGTTGCTCGGGCAGTTCCAGACCCAGTGGAACGTGAACCGAGGCTCCGTCGTGCGCGACGTCGCCCACCTCTTCACCGGGCGCAACCTCGCTGGGTCGACCATCGGCGTCGCGTTCCTCGGCACCGTCTGCTACACCGGGGCCGCCTACGGCCTCAGCGAGTCGCTGTTCACCGCCAACTTCGGCAGCCGTGTCGGCCTCACCTCGCACGAGGTCGGGCACAACTGGAACGCCACGCACTGCGATGCCGTGACCGACTGCCGCATCATGTGCAGCGGGCTCGGCGGCTGCACTGGCGTCCTCAACTCGTTCAGCCCCACCGAGCGTGCGCAGATCGACGCCTACAAGCAGAGCGTCACCTGCCTCACCCAGCAGCTGAGCGTCCCGGTCGCCACCAACCTCACGCCCATGAGCGTGAAGTCGTTCAACCCACAACTGGTCACGGTGAACGGCAGCGGTTTCTCCGGCACGACGGCCATCCAGGTGGGTGGCGTGCCGATAAGCACGGGGTTCACGGTGCTCAGCGACACCCAGATCCGTTTCACCCCGCCGGCACCGACGGCACTCGGCACGGTCCCGATCCGAGTGGTCAATGCGCTCGGCACGAGCAACCAACTCGCCCTCACCTACACCGGGACGACGCCCAGCGAACTCACCGTGCCGCTGGCGGCCATCGGCGGGTCGAGCCTGAACTTCCAGTTCGGGGGCTCGGGTGGCGGACTCTGGTTCCTGCTGGTGTCGCTGGCCAACACCACGGCCCCGCTGCAGGGACAGCCGGTGCTGACCGGCTACTCGGTCCTTGCCGCGGGTGCACTCAATGCGGTGGGCGTCGGTTCGCACTCCGTGGCCATCCCTCCCGGCATCCTCAACGGCATCACGGTCTACTCGCAGGTGCTCGACGTGGCGCCTGCAACGCTCACCCTCACCAGTGCGTCGAACCTGGGGACGACGCGGTTCTTCTTCTGAGCTGCTGGCGGTCGGGCAGGGACCTGGCGCTCGACCCTCATGCCGGCGGTGGGTCGGTCCACACCAGTGGTACCTGCGGGGACTGGCTGGTCGGGGTCGGGCCAGCGAGAGCGGTGGTGAGCCCGGGGGAATGCCCGGGTCCGGGAGGGGGCGGGGAGTGCGGGTCCATGCCTCCAAGTGTGACCTTGGGGGGATGGGACCTGCTCGTTACCACAGGCAGGTGTGCAAACCCGGAAGGGTCCGTAACCTGCTGCCGTCCCCTTCGGTGAGGAATCCCAACATGACCATGCGCTTTGCCACTGTTCTCCTGGCCCTGGCCCTCCCGGTCCTGGCCCAGGACCCCGCGGCCGTCGCCGCCGAGACCTCCTTCTACAAGGCCTTCTACCTCGAGAAAGGCGAGCGCGATTTCGCCGGCGCCATGACGCTGTACGCGCAGTTCCTCGCCGCCAACCCCGACCACAAGCTTGCCAAGGTCGCCGCGGAGCAGAACTACGGTCTGCTGACCCGCACCGGCAAGGCCAAGGAGGCCGAGGAGTTCAAGACCAAGTACGGCAAGCTGCTCAGTGGCCGCGCCACGGCACCGGCAGCACAACCTGCTGCGCAGGAGCCTGCCCAGCAGCCTCCCGCAGGCGAGGGCCCGCGCAACCGCGGCGCCGAGGGCCAAGGTCGCGAGCAGATGGCCCAGCGCCTGGAGCGCATGAAGGAGGAGCTGAACAAGGCCAAGGAGTCCGGTGACACGGCTGCGGCCGAGCGCCTCGAGGCCCAGATCAAGCGCATGGAAGAGGGTGCAGCCCGCGGTGGGGAGCCCGGCCAGGCCGGCCCCGGTGGCCGCCAGCGCATGCAGGTGAAGTTCGCCGACATGACCAAGGAGCAGCTGGACGAGTTCAAGGGCCAGCGCCTCGACATGATGACGGGCATGATCGACCGCCTCCGCGAGAACGGCCAGGAAGAGCGGGCCACCCAGCTCGAGAAGAGCATCACCGACCTCAAGGCCGCTCTCGATGCCGGCAAGACCGAGGATGCCCAGAAGATCTGGGACACCATGTCGCAGGGCATGCGCCGCGGCCGCGGCGGTGAGGCGGGTGGTGCAGGTGGCGGCGCCGGCGGAGCCGGTGGCACGCCTCCCGGTGGTACCGGTGGCCGTGGCAACCGCGGTGGTGGCGGTGGCGGCAACGGTGGCGGTGGTGGTGGCGGCGGCATCTGAGCCGCAGCCTGCTCCACGACGAGCCTTCGCGCCGGCCGCGTCCCCTCGGGGCGCGGCCGGTTGCATTGGGTGGCATGCTCTTCCGCGGTAGAGTCCGGCGCGCATGTCCAGCAGGCGGCCCGACCCGGTGCAACTCGAGGTGTTCCACCACCTGCTGGCAGCATTCTGTGAGGAGGCCGGCACGCTGCTCCAGCGTTCGGCCGTGAGCCCCAACATCCGCGAGCGTCGCGACTACTCGGTTGCCATGTTCGACGCCGAGGGGCGGTTGCTCGCGCAGGCGGCCCACATCCCCGTGCACCTGGGCTCGGCAGGCGATGCTGTCGCGGCCGCGCGCGAGGCGATTGCGTTCGCACCCGGTGACGTGGCGATCCTCAACGACCCCTATGCCGGCGGGACGCACCTGCCCGACGTCACCCTCGTGCGGCCGGTGTTCCTCGGCCGTGCGCGCAAGCCGTCCTTCTTCCTCGTCGACCGCGCCCACCACGCGGACATCGGCGGTGCGACCCCCGGCTCCATGGGCAGCGCCGCGGACCTCATCGCGGAGGGACTCGTGATCCCGCCGGTGCTGTTGCGTCGCCGCGGCGTGCCCGAGGACTCCGTCTTGCGGCTGCTCGCGCGCAACGTGCGCGGCAGCGCGGACCGGCTCTTGGACCTGCAGGCCCAGGAGGCTGCGCTCGCCACCCTCGAGCAGAGGTTGCGCGCCTTCGTGTCCGAGTGGGGCTTGGGCACCGTGCAGCGGTGCGCGGAGCAGCTCTTCGACGCCACCGAGCGCATCGGTGCCACGGCGGTGCGCGGGCTGCGCAACGGGGTGCACCGTGCCGAGGACCACATGGAGGACGACGGGCAGGGCAACGGCCCATACGCGCTGCGCCTCGACCTTCGCGTGCGGCGCGGGCGGGTGGTCTTCGACTGGACCCGCAGCGACCCGCAGGCGCGCGGTGGGATCAACGCCAATCGTTCTGTCGTGCTCGCCGCCTGTGTCTATGCGATCCGCTGCATGTGCCCCGAACGGCTGCCCGTCAACGAGGGGCTGTTCCGGCTGCTCGAGCTGCGCACGCGTCCAGGCACGGTGGTGGACCCGGTCGCTCCTGCGCCCGTGGCCGGCGGCAACGTCGAGACCAGCCAGCGCCTTGTCGACGTCGCTCTTGCAGCGCTCGCACGCGCGCTCGGGCCCTCGGGCCGACACCGCGTGCCTGCATCCTCTGCCGGCACGATGAGCAACCTGGCGATGGGCGGCACCCGCGCCGACGGCACGGACTTCGCGTTCTACGAGACGCTGCCCGGCGGTGCCGGTGCCGGGCCGCGCCGCGCCGGCGAGTCCGCGATCCAGACCCACATGACCAACACGCGCAACACGCCACTGGAGGAGATGGAGCACCGGTTCCCGTTGCGCATCCGGTCCCTCACCGTGCGCCGCGGCAGCGGCGGCAGGGGCGCGCGCCGCGGCGGCGACGGGCTGGTGAAGTGTGTCGAGGTCCTGGCACCCATGAGTCTCACGTTCCTCGGCGAGCGTCACCGCTCGGGTCCGCCGGGTGCATGCGGGGGTGCTGCCGGGGCGCCGGGTGGGCTGCTGCTGGCCCATCGCGGCACGGGAACCAACCTCCCTGCGAAGTGCGCCGTGCAGCTCGAGGCAGGCGACGTGGTCACGGTGCTCACGCCCGGTGGGGGTGGCCATGGGCGTGCGTGACTCGTCCCGATCCCTTGCCACCGCGCTCCTCGGCCTCGTCGCCGTTGCATGCGCCGGTGGCGCACCCCAGCGTGTCGAGTGCGAGCGGTTGCCCGACGACGCCTTCGACCGTTGCCGTCGGGTGCTCGCACTGGAGTGGGGCCGGCTGGAGGTCGTCGACCCAGTGGGGTTCCGCATCCTGACCGCCTGGAACGCACACGTGGACGGCGACCGGGTCGGACAGAAGCGCGCCACGGTGTTCCTCGACGACCGCGGCACCGTGGTGGTGCTCGGCGAGGTCCGTTGGATCGAGGGTGGTCTGGTCACCACGCCGGGGTTCGGCGAGCCGCACGGCGACGACGCGTTGACCGAGCGGGTCCGGGCGGCGCTGGCTGCGGTGCTGGCGGGCTGACCCCGCGGAGCAGGGCAAGTGCCTCGGCAGTCCGCCGGTCCGCGCGCGACTGCGCGTGTGCGGCCTCCATCACGGCCACCGCCTGTGCGGTGTTGCCGCGCCGCTGGTGCAGCTGCGCGCGCGCGAGGGCGATGCGCACCGGGTCTGCACCGTGCCGCTCGGCCCGTTCGAGTGCCTCTGCAGCAGCCTGCAGCCGGCCGGTGAGCGCAAGTGCCTCGTAGCGCCACAACTGCGTGGATGCCGACTCGGGGTCCATGGCTGCCGCATGGTCCAGCAGGTTGCATGCGTGCGCTACGGCATGGGCATCGGTCCGGAGCGCGGCGGCGAGCGCAGAACGGACCCGCGGTGCCACCGGTCTCGCGCCGAGTGCGGTGCGGATCCGCCGCAGCCTGCGCCGGCGGGACTCGGGGTCGGGGGGAGGCCTGCGCGTGCCCTGCCACAGGTGCAGCACGCCCTCGGACCGCAACAGGTCGGCAGCGAGCCCGGTGAGTGCCTCGGCGAGGCGGCGCGCCCAGAACGATGCGTACTCGGCATCGAATCCGAGCGAGTCGGCCACCCGTCCCCACACCTTGCGGAGCGTGCGGCGGTCGACTCCGAGTGCGCGCGCTGCCGCCACGAGGTTCCAGCTGCCGTTGCGCTTCCGCGAGGCCTGCCGCGCGATGCGGCGCACGAGCCGTGCATCCCCCGGCCGCAGGGTGCGCAACAGCCCTGGCAAGCGGTGCGCCGGGTGCTCCCACGACCCCGCGAGCTGGTCCGGGTCCACCCCGCCCTGTACGCGCCGGGTCGAGCGCAGGCCTGCGTGGTACGCAGTCCGTTCCACGAGGCGGAACCAGCGCGAGTGGCGCTCGCGTCGCGGCATGGCCTGCAGGTCGCGGTCGTGCACGAGGCAGTCGAGTGCCAGTTCCTGCCGCGCCTCCTCCAGCA
>JBEGVB010000111.1:0-17822 GCA_041178545.1 Planctomycetota bacterium | reverse complement strand
CTGCCGCGCGCGTCGCGTTCGACCTCGAGCCGGGCCAGTTGACGCTCACCTCGGCAGGCGAGGGTGCGGACCAGCGCCACTACCTCGTGTTCTGCCTGCAGCGCATCCCCGCCCGACCGTTGCCGTATGCCGCGGTGCGCGCGGAGGTCGAGGCCGACCTTGCGGCACGTCCGCTCACGGCCGTGGAAACCAATGCCTACACCCTGCGCTGGCGCGCGGCGAGCGAGCGAAAGCCCTGAGCAGGTCCCATCACAAGGTGCTTCCCCTACAGGTGTTGCGCGAAGTGGGTGGTTCCATTTTTCGGCCCAGGGCACTAGAACACTCGCATGGGCGAAATCATCAGGGAGGTGTCCGTCGACACCCAGGGCAGCAGCATGCACACCCCGAGGACCAAGGGTCCGGAGGAACTGCTGCTTGCGGAACGCCAACTCGGTCTGGACAACGAGCCGACGCACATGGGTGAGCCCCAGGAACCGCTGAACCGCCTGCCGTTCCCCGGCACCGCCGAGGGCGAGACGCCACCCGCGCCGGAGTCGGTTGCGCAGGACGTGCCTGCGGCCGTGGAGGGCGTCGAGGTTGCGGAGTTTGCTGCAGCGGAGCCCGCGCCCGAACTCGTGGCCGAGGTCCCTGCGGAGCCCGTCGCAGCACCTGTGGACGAACTGCCTGCTGCTGTCGACGCGCCTGCCGAAGAGACTGCGCCCGGCGCCGAGGAGGGCATCGACCGCGAGGCCGCCATGGCAGCGGCTGCCGCTGCCGAGGAGATGGCGATGGTGGAGGAGGCCGGAGCCGAGGAGGAGGGCCTGCCTGCCGTCCCCGAGCTCAAGGACCCTGCAGCCATCGCGAGGATCCTGTTCCCGCTCGTGCTCACGCAGCGCGACGGCTTGTCGCTGCTGCGCCTCGCCCAGGCGTGCAACACCACGCAGAAGCTCGTGAACGAGGCGCTCGACCTGCTGCAGGCCGAACTCGCCCAGTCCGGCATGCTGCTCGAGCTGCAGCGCAGCGGCGAGGGCGTGAAGGTCCTCACGGCACCGGCCACGTTCCCGTACCTCACGCGCCTGCGCGGCGTGAAGAAGATGGAGAAGCTCTCCACGGCAGCACTCGAGACGCTCGCGGTGATCGCCTACCGCCAGCCCGTGATGCGCTCGGAGATCGAGGCCATCCGCGGCGTGAAGGCGGGCCCCATGCTGCGCACCCTGCTCCAGCACAAGCTGGTGCGCTGCACCGGCCGTGCGGACGTGCCCGGCAGGCCGCTCCAGTACGGCACCACGCAGCAGTTCCTGGAGCGCTTCGGGCTCTCGTCGCTGCAGGAACTCCCGAGCGTCAAGGAGTTCAAGCAACTGGGCTGAGCCCGTGGTGCGTCCACGGCACCCCGGCCCACGAAAGCCTTGCGCGGAGGGTGGTGTTTCCTATCATCCTCGCCCTCGAACGCGTCCCGTTCGTCTAGCCTGGCCTAGGACTCCAGATTTTCATTCTGGCAACAGGGGTTCGAATCCCCTACGGGATACCAACGCAGGGCCTTCCCCCGGGGAGGCCCTGTTCCATTTCCGGCCGTGTGGTGCGCGGTCGTGTTCCTTGACGGGTGTGCAGACACCGGTGGCGTGCGAACGATGAGCGGAGTCCGGGGTCACACCCTGCAGACCCTCCTCGAACGGGTGCGCGAGCAGCCCGGTGAACGGCCGTTCCTCGGGGTCGGCGACGAGCTTGCCACCGGCACGGACTTCGCGCATCAGGTCGAACGGCTTGCGCGCGGCCTCGTGGCCCGTGGCTTCCGCCCGGGCGACCGGCTCGCGGTCCACGTCCACCGGTGCCCCGAGGAGGCAGTTGCGATCCTCGCGGCGGCCGTGGCCGGCGGCATCGCCGTTCCGGTCAACCCCAAGCTCAAGGACGACCAGGTGGCCCACGTGCTTGCCGACAGCGAGCCATGGGCCGTGGTCGCCAGTGCCACCAAGCTCGCCATGCTGCGCGACCCGCAGCGCGTGCTGGGCGGGAGGCGGCTGTTCCATGCCGATGCCAAGCCGTTGCGAGGGCTCGAGTCCGAGGCGCTCGGTGCATGCGGACAGGACGGCAACAGCCTGCCGGCGCTCGAGCCGCGCCAGCCAGCCGTGCTGCTCTACACGAGCGGCAGCACCGGCCTCGCCAAGGGCATCGTGCAGGACCACCGCAACCTGGTGGACGGGGCGCGCATCGTCGGCGGCTACCTCGGACTGTCGCCTGCAGACCACGTTCTTGCCGTGCTGCCGTTCAGCTTCGACTACGGGCTCAACCAACTGCTCGGCGCCATGTACCACGGGGCGCGGGTCACGGCGGCGGACTGGATCGGCCTCGGCGAGTTGGCGCACCTGCTGCGCACCGTGCGCCCCACGGGTCTCGCCGGCGTGCCGTCGCTGTGGCACGAGGTCTGCCGCGGGGTGCGCACCGGCCAGCTCACCGCGGCAGACGGTTCGTCGCTGCGCTACGTCACCAACAGCGGCGGCAGGCTCGCGGTGGAGGACATCCGCACGCTGCGGGCCACGTGGCCTGCGATGGACGTGCACAGCATGTATGGGCTCACGGAGGCCTTTCGCAGCGCGACGCTGCCACCTGCCGAGGTCGACCGCCATCCCGAGAGCTTCGGCCGTGCCATCCCCGAGGTGGAACTGCTGCTCGTCGACCCGCGCACCGGCGCCGTGCTGGAAGGTCCTGCCGAGGGCGAACTGGTGCACGCAGGCGCGCTCGTCGCGCACGGGTACTGGCGCCGGCCCGAGGCGACGGCACAGCGTTTCCGTCCGGACCCGCGCGGGCTGCCGGGCACCGTGGTGCACTCGGGCGACCTCGTGCGGCGCGATGCCGCGGGCCTGCTCCACTTCGTGGCCCGCAGCGACCGCATGCTCAAGGTGAGCGGCCACCGCATCTCGCCGGACGAGGTCGCCCAGGCGCTGGATGGCTTGCCCGGCGCCGGCGAGGTTGCCGTGTTCGGCCTGCCCGGCGGGCCCGACGGCGACCGCATCGTGCTGTGCGTGGCAGGCACCGACCCCACGCTGGAGGCGCGTGCGTTGCGGCAGTGCCGCAGCCGACTGCCCGCCTACATGGTCCCGGACCGGGTGTGCGTGCTGCCCGAGTTGCCGCACAATGCGAACGGCAAGGTGGACGTGGTCGTCCTTGCCCAGAGGATGGCACCGTGCACCGACAACACCTGATCGAACTGCTCGCGCGCTACGAACGGGTCCACCCCGAGGAGCGCGAACTTGTCCACCGGTTCCACCGCTTCGCTTCGGAACACGACGACTGCCTGCTGCGCAGCTGCGTGCCGGGGCACATCACGGCCTCGGCCTGGATCGTGTCCCGCGACGGGTCGCGCTGCCTGCTCACGCACCACCGCAAGCTCGACCGCTGGCTCCAGCTCGGTGGCCATGTCGACGGCGAGTCGCGCATCGAGGAGGCCGCGCGGCGCGAGGCCGTCGAGGAGTCCGGCTTCGGCGAGGTCGAGCTGCTGCTGCCACGCGGGTGGCTGGTCCCGCTCGACCTCGACGTTCACCCGATTCCTGCGCGCGGCACGGAGCCGGAGCACCTGCACTGGGACGTGCGCTTCCTGTTCCGCGTGGGCGGCGACACGGACGTGCCGGTGGTCTCCGAGGAGTCACACGACGTGAAGTGGTTCACGGCCGCGGAGCTCCACGGGGTGACGGACGAGGAGAGCGTGCTGCGCCTGCACCGGAAGGCAAGCGTACTGCTCGGGGGCGCATGAGCGCAGGCGCGCGGCCCGGCGGCAAGACCTCGCCTTGGGGCGGGCTCGTGCGTGCACTCGGCATCCGCGTGGCCCGCAGGGCAGCGCTTGTCCTCCTGCTGGTGGTGGCACTGGCGGTGCTCTTGTTCGGCGAGGGGCTCGGCTGGTTCCCTGGCAACGAGCCCAGTGGGGCGGCGGTCGTGCACCAGGTGGAAGGGCCCCGCGGCAACAGCACGGCGGATGCGGTTCCCCAGACCGCGTCGCCGGCAGGGGAGACTGCAGGCGCGCGCGACCAGCAGCTCGTGCTGCTGGGCGTGGTCCGCAACGCGGCAGCACTCGGCAGCCATGGCGACGGCTTCGCTGCGGCGCGCAGGCTGCGGGCGACGGGGCTGTCGGCCCCGTTGCGCGACGAACTCTCGCGTGCCGAGCAGGCACTCGAGCTCGAGCTGCTGCGCGAGCTGGCACACGCGCGCGAGCTCCTGCGGCTCGGCAGGGTCCATTCCGCACGCGCCGCACTGGATGTCCTGCTTGCCGGCACCGACCCCGACGTCATCCGCATCCTGCGCGAGGACTGCAGCCGGAACGGCCTGCCGGACCTCGCGAGTGCGGAGCCCTTGCCGGGACCCGAGGTCGTGCCGATGCCCCTGCCGCGCGGTCGCGCGGTGGTGGTGGTCCGGGGCGGCACCGAGAGCCGCACCATCGTGGCCGACGCGGACCCCACGGTCGTCACGGTGCGGCTGCAGCGGCCCGAGGGCGTGTCGTGGCCCCGCGTCCCGGTGACCCAGCTCGAACTGCCGGACCCGAGGGCACCCGAGGCGCTTGCCATGGCCGAGGCTGCGGTCCTGGCAGGCGACCCGGTGCTCGCGCGGTTGTGGCTCGCGTGCTGCGTGCAGGTGCCGGGCGGGGTGGAACTCGCGCGGCGCCTGCTCGGTCGCTAGCCCTCGTTCACGCGGGCCGCGCCGGGTTGCGGCCCACCACCAGGAGGAAGGCACTCATGGCTGCGATGCCGATGGCGAACGACCAGGGCCAGAACCACGGGCCGATCCACATCACGGGCAGGTAGCCGCACACGGTGGCCGTGACCATGGCCAGCAGTGCATAGGGCATCTGGGTCTGTACGTGCGCCATGTGGTCGCACTGGGTGCCGAGCGAGGACAGCACCGTGGTGTCGCTGATGGGGGAGCAGTGGTCGCCGAAGATCGACCCCTCCAGCACCGAGCCGATGGTGAGAATCATCAGTGCCGTGCCCCCGAACCCTGACTCCACGCCGATCGAGTGGCTCAGGATCACCACGTTGGGGAGCAGGATCGCCATGGTGCCGTAGGAGGTGCCGGTGGCGAACGAGATGAGCGATGCGAGCAGGAACATGAGGATCGGCAGCAGCTGGGGACTCATCAGGTCGCGGAACGCGGACGTGAGGTAGAGACTGGTGCCGAGGTCCTTGCAGGTCTGGCCGATGCACCAGGCGAGCAGCAGGATGACGATGGCGATGCCGAGCGACTTGGCGGAGCGCAGCGCGCTCTCTACCACTTGGCCGAGGGTGAGGATGCGCTGGGCCAGCACCAGCAACGCGGTCACGACCAGCGTCACCAGCGACGCGTACATGAGGGCCTTCTCGCTGGCCGAGTTGCCGAGGATCCACTGCGTGGTCTCGAGCCACCCGGACACGTTGGCCGGCACCCGCCAGGCCCCCGCGTCGTCGTAAGCCCCGTAGCGAAAGATCAGGCCGATGGTGAGGCCCACCAAGGTCAGGACCGGCAGCATGCCGTTGACGGCGCGCAGCGGCGTCCCGGGTGGGGCCTTCATCTCGGCCATGTCCTTGCTGACCATCGGCTTGGCGTCGTCGTCGAGCGGCTTGCCGGTGAGGCGGGAGCGGCGTTCTGCGCGCAGCATCGGGCCGAAGTCCCTGCGCAGCACGATGACGAGGAAGAGCAGCAGCAGCGTGAAGATGCAGTAGAAGCGGTACGGCAGCGTCTGCACGAACACGGCAAAGGCATCCGAGGCCAGGTAGGGCGTGCCGTCGTCCTTGGTCACCATGGTGAGCGGCACCCGGTACTGGGAGATCTCGTAGGCGATCCAGGTCGAGAAGATCGACAGGCCTGCGACCGGGGCTGCCGTCGAGTCGACGATGTACGAGATCTTCTCGCGCGACACGCGGTTGCGGTCGCCGAGCGGCTGCATCGTGGTGCCGGCGATGATGCAGTTGGAGTAGTCGTCGAAGAAGATCAACAGCCCAGTGATCCACGTGCAGAACTGCGTGCTCACGGGGCCGCGTGCGAAGCGGCTGACCCACTGCACCATGCCCTGCACGCCGCCGCTCCGGATCATGATGCCGATGGCCATGAACAGGAAGATGACGAACAGGATGATGCGTGTCTGGAAGCCGGCAGAGCTGTCCCAGACCTGCAGCTCGCCCAGCACGGTCTTCCAGAGTGTCTCGTGAAGGAGGCGCCAGGTGGCAGCAAAGGGGACCTGCCACACGGGTGTCGCGGCCTCGGTGCCCGGCAGCTGCGCCGCACCGGTTGCGAACCAGGCCATCGCGCCCGCGAGGGAGCCGAGGAACAGCGATGCGATGACGTTGCGAGTCAGCACGGCCAACACGATCGCGAGGAACGCGGGCAGCAGGCTCGAACGCCCGGGGTGCCGCATCTGCAGCGGTGGCACCGCGGTCCCGTCGGGCAGCGGGGCGAGGCGGGCGTCGACACCCACGTCGGTCACCGTCACCTGCAGCCCGACGGCAGGCAGTGCGGGATCCACCCTGCGGCGGTCTTCCGCGCGTTCGGCCTCGATGGTGCGGGCCGTGGCCCACTCCTGGGCGATGCGCGTGAGCTCGGCGGTGCAGCGCGCCGCCATCGCCTCGTCCGGCGGGCTCATGCGGAAGTCGACGGCAAGCGGCGGGATCGCCCCGCCCGTGACGCGCGCCGCCAGCGGGCCCTCGGCGTCGAGCAGCCAGCCTCGCACGCGCAGCGAGGCGAGGTTGGCCTTGCCGGCACTCGATTCCGGGGAGGGGATCAGGAAGAAGAGCAGCACGAAGCCTGCTGCGATGATCCAGCGCAGTCTTCCGGTCATGGGCGGGCAGGCTACACTCCGCCCCAGCGACATTCCCCCGAATGTCCCTGCTTCCTCCGGGACCGGGACACGCCCTGCACATGGACCAGACCCAGTTCTACGTCTTCTCCGGCCTGTTCCTCGGCGGGCTGCTGGTGGGCTACCTCTTGGTCGGCCTCCGCCTCGCGCGCTTCGAGTCCCACCTCCGCGAACTCGCGGGCCTCAAGGTGCTCAACGACCGCATCGAGCAGCTGGCGCAGCAGATGGACCACCTGCGTCCCGACCGGGTCGAGACGCTGCTCGAGCGGATCCACGAGGACCTGCAGCGGCTGCAGGACGCCAACGAGTCGTTGGGCCAGACCATCCAGCGTGCAGCGAGCCAGACCGTCGTGGTGTCGGAGCCGTCCATGGTCATGAGCCGACCCGAGAGCGCCTCCGAGCGGGTACGGGCGCTGGTCGAGGTCCGCATGCTGCACCTCGGCTACTCCAACCTCCGCATCCTCTCCGACCTCACCATGGCCACCATGGAGGGCGACTTCGAGGTGCAGGTGGAGGCAGAGCGCAACCAGATGCCTTGCAAGGGCCGCGTTGCGTTGCGCAACGGTTCGGTGCGCGACGTCAGCATGCAGTCCGCGGCGACGATGTTCCCCTGACCGGTCCGGGTCAGGAGCCGCGCGGAGCAGAGGCCGCGAGCCAGGCATCGACCTCCGCTGCGGCGCGCTCCAGGTCGGGCCACGGCGAGTCGGTGTCGAAGCCAAAGTCCCTGCCGGACGCAGCCACCAGCGCGCGTTGCAGCATGTAGCGCTCCAGTGCCCAGCGGCTGCGCTGGGGGAGCCCGTGCTCCACGCGGAGCGTCTCGCCTGCCGGCGTGCCGGCGAGCAGGACCGCGCGCACCAGTTCTCGCACCTCGCGGCCGTGCCCGAGGCGCACGAGGGTCGCGATGCACGCGCAGCGGAGCGTGGGGTCGGACAGTCGGTCGGCCGCCGCGGCGCGCAGCTCGGGCGCGACCTCGACGGCACCGGCCTCGCCGAGGGCGAGCGCTGACTCGGTGGCGTTGGGGCCCCGTTCGGTGAGTTGCTCGCGGAGGAAGGAAGCTGCAGGCTCGCCGCCGAACAGACCGAGGAGCCGGGTTGCCGCCTGTGCCCCGGGCGCGGACGGATCCGCTCGCAACCCTGCAACCAGCGGAGTGACCACGTCGCGTCCTGCGGACCAGGCCACTCCCATCGCGTTGCCCCACTCCGACGGCGGGGCCTGGAGGAGTGCACGTGCGGCCAACTCTGCGTCCGAAGGCTGCGCGACCGGGAGGGCAGGCTGCTGCCCCGGGACCGTCTGCACCGGGTGTGGCGCACAGGCAGCGAGGCTCAGCAGGAGGGCAAGGCGTGCAGCGGACACACCGGCATCATGCCGGATCCGCGGTGTCCGCGCCCCTGCGGGCCTGCATCCAGTCGGTGAAGTCGGCGGGGGCCGGGGACTCGAACCGGGTCGGTGCACCCGTGAGAGGATGGTCGAACTCCAGCACGGCAGCGTGCAGCAACTGGCGGTTCGTGCCGCAGGGGCGCACGAGCATCGGGTCGCCTCCCGACTTCACGTGGCGCAGGAACGCGAGGTAGCCCTCGTCCGGCTGCCCGTAGAGACAGTCGCCCACGAGCGGGTGGCCGAGGTGCTCGAGGTGGACCCGGATCTGGTGGGTGCGACCGGTTGCGGGCACTGCACGCACGAGCGTGGCGTCTGCAAGGCGCTCGAGCACCTCGAACCGGGTTGCTGCTGGCGCCCCGTCGGCGCACACGGCCCGGCGGAGCTGGATCGCGCTGCCCGGGGCGAAGCCGATGGGCGCGTCGACCTCGACCGTGTCTTGCCCGAACCGTCCGTGTGCCACCGCCAGGTACTCCTTGTGGACGCGCCCCGATCGGAACTGCGCCTCGAGGGCGCGGCTCGCCGCCGCGGTGCGCGCGAAGACCATGAGTCCACTCGTCTCACGGTCGAGTCGGTGCACGAGCCTGGGCCGCGTGCCCGGCACGCGCAGGGAGAGTTGGTGCAGCATCGTGTGCCGGATGAACGCGCCATCCGAGTGGCTCGGAAGGTGCGGCGGCTTGGTGGCCACGACGACGGCATCGTCGACGTGCACCAACTCGAGGTCGAGGCGCACCGGCGGCTCCGTGTGCTCGCGCAGGTAGGTGACGGTGTCGCCTGGGCCGAGCACCACGTCTTCCGTCACCGGGCGGTCGCAGTGCCGCAGGCGGCCTGCCTGCAGCAGTTGGGTCCACGCGGCGCGGTCGTGGTACGGGAAGCGCTGGGCGAGGTACTCGACGAGCGGGAGTCCGTGGGCCCAGCCAGGGATCTTGCTGCGCAACTCCAAGGGCTCGTCGTGCGGGTGGCTCACCACGAGAGCCAGTGTGCACCGGACCGTCGGTGCGCCCAAGCACAACCGCCAAGGTCAGCCGCCGTGCGCGTGCTCGCGCAGGCTGGGGGCATCAGATCGCGGTGGCGCGACGGCGACGACGGCTCAACAGCGCGAAGCCAGCGAGACCGGAGCCGACCAACAGCATGGTGCTTGGCTCGGGAACAGGATTGCCGCCGCCGCCGGAGTTGGTTCCACCACCGCCCGTTCCGCCACCGCCCGTTCCACCGCCGCCCGTTCCACCGCCGCCCGTTCCACCACCGCCGGTTCCGCCGCCACCCGTTCCACCACCGCCGGTGCCGCCACCGCCCGTTCCACCACCACCGGTGCCGCCACCGCCACCGGTGGGCTGGTTGCCTCTCAGGTCACCGAGGCCGCCAGTGCCCGTGCCCGTGGCAACCACGATCGAGTCTCCGTCGCCAACCGGCTTGGAAGTGGGATTGCGGTTGCCGCCGCTCGACCAGTCCGAACAGGCGGACAGGAGTGCGAGCGAGGTTGCAGCGAGCAGAATCTTGAAGGGTGCCATGCTTACCAAGGGTGTGAAGCGCAGGGTGTCGAGCAACCAACGTGCCAAGCATACAACGCAAAGTGACCACGGGTTGCAACAGTGCGTCCGAGTCCGGAACGCATGGTGCGATCCTGTGGCAACGATGCGTTCGCGAGTCTCTTGAGCGCTGGTGCGCTTGGGATGCTAGCGAGTGGCACGCGGGTGCACAGTGGTGGCCGCTCCGACCTGCGGAGCGCGGAAGCGGCGTTGGGATCGTTGCGGAAGAGCGTGTACGGCGTGGATTCGCCACGCGGACCTGTGGGAACAAACACCCGACTGTCGACGGTCCGCCGTCGGCTCGCCGTCGGTTCCCAGGAGTTGCATACGGTGTGGCGCACGAGTGGTGGTCTCACGGCAGTTGTTGGAACCAGAGGATCTTTCGATCCTCGCCAAGCATCGTGATCCCGTGCTCGCCATGAGGTGCGAGCTGTGGACCGGACTTGCGCGCACCGCGCAAGAGGGCGGCAACAGACAGCTGGGTCGGGTCGAACTGCAGGACCAGGCCGTCCCTGCGGCCACCCAGCAGGCGACCGGAGAGGAAGCGGGGTTGCCCGACGAAGTCGGCGTCCTGCGGTGCGGAGACGGCCATCTGCCGGCCCGTCGTCGTGTCGAAGCGGTAGAGGGTGCGGTGGGTGGCCACTGCGAGTCCGTGTCTGGGGTCGTAGGCGCTGCCCGTGACCTGCTCGGAGAGCTCGGTCTGCCAGGTGGCCTTGCCGGTGGTGGCGTCCAACAGGGCAAGGGTGCCGTCCTCCGTGGTGACGAGCAGGCCCTCGGGTGCCGCGTGCGGCCAGATCAGGCCACTGCGCGCCGCATGGAAGCGCCAGGTCGGGGCACCGCCGTCCAGCGGTCGTGCCTCGATGTCCCCGTTCTCCATGCAGACGACGAGCTGGCCGCCGATGACGCAAAGGTCGGTCAGTGCCGCTGCTGCGAGCGGGGTGCTGTCGATCAGGGTGCCGTCGTCGATGCGCACCCGGCAGAGCCGTCGGTCGACGGTGGCCACGTGGAGCACACCGTGTGCCACGACGGGAGTGACCTCTGCAGGAACGCCGTCGAGGCTCCAGACCTGCCGGCCCTCGACGCGGTCGAGTGCGCGCAACGGACCGTCGACCGATGCCGTGAAGATCCGGTCACCGTGCACCACGGGGAGCGTGAGCAGGCCCGAGATGTCGCCACTCTTCCAGCGCCAGACCACGTTGCCGTCCCCGCCGAGGCAGGTGATCGTGCCACTGCGGTCCGTGGCGAGGATGCGACCTTCGGTGAGCGGGACGCAGGCGCGGTCGAGGGTCGACTCGAGTGTGGTCTCGCGCTCGGGCTGCACGGACAGCACCAGCTTGAGCTCGCCGCGCTCGTCGCCCGTCACCACGTGCGACTCCGCGAGGAAGCCAGGCAGGCTGAGGGTGAGTTGGCTGCGTTCGTCCGGCAGGAACTCGATCCGTACCGGCGTCGTTCCCATCTCCTTGCCGTCGAACACGACCTTTGCGCCCGCGGGCACGGTCTCGACCGACATGGGAAGGCGGGCGATCCTGCCGAAGGGCACGTCGCTGAACGCGAGGCGGAGGGCGCGGAACTGCCCCTGAGCGGTTGCGAAGTCACCCTTCTCGGTGGCCTCGGCGATGGTCTCGAGGAAGCGCACGATGGTTGCGTTGCGCTCGATCTGGCTGCGGAAGTACCGCTTGAGGTCCGTGCTGCCGGTGTGTTCCTGCTCCAGCTGGCGGAAGGCCTGCAGGGTGCCGGCAAAGTCGTGGTTGCGCGCGCGCTCGACGGCGGCCTTGAACAGCGGGTCGAGGCGGCGCTCGGACTCCGCACGGCGCACTGCGAGTTCGTACTCGGCAACGCGTTCCTCGCATGCACGCATGAGCGGCTTGGCCTTCGCGGCTGCCTCGGTGAGTTCGTTGGCGAGCGCAGGGTCGATGAAGCCGGGGAGCCCGTTGGCCGAGGCAAGGGCGTTGAAGTTCCGCACCAAGCGGACGAAGTCGGGCCGCAACCGCGACTTGAGCTTGGCCAGCGTCTCCTCGAGGCTCTTGCGGTCGGTGGTCTCCGTGGGCGGTTCGGGCAGGCGGTTGCCGAACTCCTTGGTGATGTCCTGCAGGTCGGCGAGCAGTGCCTGCATGCGCGTCGAGACCACCTCGCGCACGTTCTCGGAGAGGCGTGGGTTGCCGTACAGTTCGGTGTAGACCGCAAACGCCTGGCCGACCTCGCCACGCTGCAACAGGTCTGCCGCACCTGCGAGGCGCTCGTTGGCAACCTTGGTCTCGGTGTTGCGACGCGCCTCGTGGTGGGCGAACTCGGCGACCGCGACCTGTTCCTCCAGGTTCACGATCTCGCTGGTGTAGCCCATCTCGTTCCGGGCGCGGTCCACGATCTGGCGGGCGCCGTCGAGGTCGCCTGCCGTGATCATCGCCGCGATCTCCTCGGCCAGCACCGAGGCATAGGCCTGGCGAGAACTGGTCTTGAGGAACGCGACACCGCTGATCGCGAGCAGCAGCGCGGTGACGCCTGCTGCCACCAGCCGCGTGAAGCGTCCCGGGTTGTCGTTCTTGATCTGCCGCAGCTGGCGCTGCACCTCGCGGCGCGCCGGGTCGATCTTGAGGGCCTGCTCGAACAGGTCGGCAGCCTGGTCCTGGTGGCCCTCTGCCAGCGACTTGTTGGCGAGGCGCAGCAGGATGTCGATTGCACGCTCGGTGTGCTTCTGCCGGTGGAGCAGGCGCACCTTGCGGATGTTGAGGGAGACGTCGTCCGCATGGACGGCAAGGCACTCCTCCAGGAAGGTCGAGGCCTCCTCGAGGTCGCCGGCGTCCAGCAGGTCGTCGACGAGGTCGGTCGTGACCTGGACCAGCTCGCGCGGGTCGTCACTGCCGTTCGAGAGGATCGTGGAGCGCAGGAAGCGCAGCACGTTCGGCTCGCGCGGCGCCATGGCGCGCGCCTGGCGGGCGAGGGCCAGTGCCTGACGGGGGTCGGGGTGCAGCTGGGCGGAGTGGAGCAGGAGGTCTGCTGCCATCCGGGGCTCGCCCGAGTCGCGCAGCAGGGACGCCATGCCGCCGAGCACGTCGGCGCCGCGCTCACCAGGACGCTGTTGCAGCACGCGCAGGAGCAGCAGGGCCCGCTTGGGATGACCCTGTTGCAGGCGCATGCGGGCAAGGGCCACCAGGTCTGCTTCCGGCAGGTTCGAGACGAACCCGAACTCGGTCAGGTCGCGTGCGACCTGTGCGATCTGGAACAGTGCGAGGAGGCATCCCTCGCCCAGCTCGCGCCAGGTCTGTTCGCCGTCGATCGCACCCAGCACCTTGCGGTGCATCTCGTCGGTCTCGAGCGACTGGGGGACCCTGGTCTTGACCGGGACCTCGTCGATGGAGCCGATTGAGTGGAGCAGGCGCTCCCACTCGTCGGACCGACGCGCCACCTCGAGCAGCAGTGCATCGACCTCGAACTCAGGCGTGCGGTCGATCAGGTCGCGCAGCGCGCGGTCCTCGATGTGTCCCTTGAAGAACTCGAAGGACCCGTAGTTCCAGGTGAAGAGAGCGAACAACTCCTCGTGGACCTGGTCCGCGACCATGGCCTCGACGAAGTCGTTGGTGACATGACCCGCGCGCACCAGCAACTGCCCGAGCGGCAGCGGTTCCCTGCGCTGGTGCAGCAGTGCCTGGCGCAGGGTCTCGGGCTCGACGGCCCCGACCTGAACCAGCCGCTGGCCCAGCCTGCGGCTCATGATGCGGTTGGGGACCAGGATCCGGACCTTCCCGTTGCGGAAGTAGATGTCCCGGTTCTCCAGGGGATTGCGCAGGCGGAGCAGGCCCTCCATCCTTGCGAGGGCCAACGTCTGGAAGATGTCGGTGAGGCTGATCTGCGAGAGGTCGCCGCGCATCGTGACGACGGGCGCGGCACCGACGGAATCCTGGTCCTGCCCGGTCTCCTCGGTGCCTTGGAGCAGGAAGTCGACCTCCTGCTCGTTCAGAATGCTGCCCGACCCGTCCATCGGTGAATCCGTGTCTCCCCAGGTGATCCGTAGTTTTGGTGCAGTCCGGTGCGTCTTCATCGGCATCTGCCTCGCCGCATCTCAAGCAGGGATCGGGCTCTCCCAACAACCAGTCCCGCGTGGGATGGCCAACGAGGCGGTGCTGCGGGCCCGCCTCCAGGCGTTGCTGGAGGACTCGCGGGGCGTGGGGTTCCCGGAGGCGATCCGGCTGGTCCGTACGCTGGGTTCGGCTGCGGGGCCCGTGGCATGGGAACTCCACGAGCGGTACCGCGGCAACGCCACCCGTCGGCTGCAGTCCCTCGCGCTCGCCGCCCTCACCGTGGTGGACCCTGGTGAACTGCTCCGGTCCCTGCAGCGGGCCAGCGTCGAGGAGCGCATGTTGGCCTGCGTCGTCCTTGCGGCGCTCGAGCAGGACGGACCGGACGACGTCCTCGTCCAGGCCCGGGCCACGGACCGGGTCCTGTCGCTCCGCACCGCAGTGGCCGCGCTGGCGGTTGCGCCGCCCACGGCCGAGGGCGAGCGTGCCCTCGATGCCCACCGCGACGACCCAGGCGTGGTTGCTGCGGCACTCCTATCCGGGGCCGAACTGGGATTCGACCTCAGACCCTGGCTCGCCGACGAGCCGAGGCGCCGGCCGCATGCCGACCTCGTGCTGCGCGGTGCCTTCCTCGGCCAACTCCGGTCCAAGGGCGAGGTGCCCGAGCACTTGCTCCGTGCTGCCCGCAAGGCCTTCGACGCGCCTGCGACCGGTGACGCCGTCCGCGAGGCTGCTGCGCTCCTGCTGGGCGCGGAGGGAGGGATCCCGGCCAAGCCCGGCTCCACGCCTCCGCCACCGGGACTGCTCTGGCACTGCGCGGCCGCAGCGGACGAGGCCCACATGGCCCTGCTGCAGGAGTGGCTCGGGCCCAAGCCCTCCTCGATCTACGAACACCCTGGTCGCCTCGCCGTGTGCCATGCACTGAGCCATGGCGTGGACCAGCTGGTGGCTTCGACTTCCGACTGGGCCAACTCCGTCGGTGCCGACGACATCACCTTGGCAGTCGCCATGCGGTTGCTGTGGCGTGACGGAAGGGTGCCAATGCCCTTCGACATCGGTGCCGTGGGGACCCGCCCCACGTCCTCCTGGCTTGCGTGGGCAGCAGGTGCCACCGCATCCCCTGCTGCCGGCACGGGCGACGCACGGGTTGACGCGGCAGCTGCCCTTGCCGCACAAGGCCGGCTCCCACGCGAGGCCGCTGCCCGGTTGCTCGAGGATGCTCTCTGGCTGCGCGGCAGCCACCCGCGCCTCGCCGTGCGCCAGGCACGGCTGCAGCTGGTCTGTGACCTGCTCCTCGGTGGGTCCAATGCCGGCGCACGCTATGCCTCTGCAGTGCCGCTGCACGAACGCTACGTCGTGCGCGACCTGCCGCGCGACGCCCCTTGGTTCGAGGTGGCGGTGGAGGTCTGGGACGCGCTCAGTCCCCGAGTGCTGCCGATGCCTGCTCGACATCGGCTGCGCTGAGGCTCGGTCCCACGCTGATCCGCACGGTGCCCCCAGTCTCGGTGCCGAGGTGGCGGTGGACCCAGGGCGCACAGTGGAAGCCGGTGCGCACGTGGATGCCGCGCGCATCGAGCAGCATGCCTGCCTCGGCAGGGTCCATGTCGGTGCGTACGAAGCTGAGGACCGGCAACACCTGGCACTGCGGCAGCAGCAGGCGCACGCGCGGGTTGGCGACGAGGCGCTCGCGCAGCACGGCCATGGCATCCTCGGCGCGTGCGAGCAGCTTGGCCTGGGTGTGGTGCTCGACCCAGCGGAGTGCAGCAGCGAGGCCGAGGATGGCGGGGGTGTTGGGGGTGCCTGCCTCGAAGGCGAGTGGCCACTCGGTGGGGTGCTCCTCGAGCGCGAGCGAGCTGCCGGTGCCGCCCTGCTTCTGGGAGGGAAGCTCGAGCCCGGGCCGGGCGGCGAGGAAGCCAAGGCCTGGCGGCGCGTGCAGCGACTTGTGTGCGCTCGCGGCAACGAGGTCCGCACCCACGGCCAGTGGCAGCAGTCCAGCCGTCTGGCTCGCGTCGAGCAGCGAAAGGGCCCCGTGCCCGCGTGCGAGTGCGCACAACTCGGCAGCGGGCAGGACCGCACCCGTCACGTTGGATGCGTGGGTGAACACGAACAGGCGCGGCCGCAGCCGTCCCAGCGTCTCCCGCGCGGTGTCGACGTCGATGGTGCCACGTGCGTCGGGGGCGAGGACCTCCACCTGCAATCCCTGCTGCCGCGCGAGGGCGTTGAGCACGCGGGCCACCGAGCTGTGCTCGAAGGCCGTGGTCAGAACACGGTCCCCGGGTTGCAGCACGGCGCGCAGCGCAAGGTTGAGGCTCTCGGTCGCACCCGACGTGAACGCAACGCGGTCGGTGGGGACCCCGGACAGCCGTGCGATGCCTGCACGCGCGACGTGCACCTCGCGGGCCACCGTGCGCGTGGACTCGCCGTCGCCGCGTCCCGGGCTCACGCCCAGCTCGCGGAACCAACGTTCGACGGCCGCCACCACCTCGGACGGCTTGGGGAAACTCGTGGCTGCGTGGTCGAGGTGGATCACAGCCCGATCCAGCGGTCGTAGAGGGCACGCGCGCGCAGCGCGTCTCGCACGCCCGACAGCAGCGCGCGGCCACCGGGGAACACGCTGAACCTGCAGCCGTCCGCAGTGAAGCGGAGCAGGTGCTCGGTGCGCTCCACCTGCTCCACGGCACCTGCGAGTTGTCGTGCGAGTGTGTCGAGGTCGAGTTGTGCACCTGCGCGCGGGTGCACCTGGACCGCATCGCGGCCGCACAGCGTCGCGGTGGCAGGAGGCGGGGTGTCGAGTGCGGGGTAGGCCGTGCCGCTGCACGCGGGGCAGGCCGGGTCCGGCGCATCGCGACCGGGCCACACGTGGTAGGTGCCGCGCCACACGTCGCAGGTGAACACGCCACGCGTCACCGCCTCGGCCCCGCCAGCGAGGTACTTGAGAGCCTGTGCCGACTGGAACGAGGTGACGGCGGCGATCGCTGGCTCGAGGATGCCGGCCGTCTCGCAGGTGGCCGCATTCGCGGTCTGCGGCGGCTCCGGCCACAGGCACCGGAGGCAGGGTGTGCTGTGCGGCAGCACGAACATGGCTGCGCCCTCGGTGCCGACCGCGCCGCCGTAGACCCACGGGATGCCGCTCTGGAGCGCGAAGTCGTTGACGAGGTAGCGCGTGGGGAAGTTGTCGGTGCCGTCCACCACGAGGTCGGGCACGCGCGGTAGCGACTCGAGGAACTCCCGCGTGCAGTCCGCCACCATGGGCACGACCTCGCACGTGGAGTTCACCTCGGCCAGCCGGTTTGCCGCAGCCACGGCCTTCGGCGTCCCGGCGCGCGCGTCGTCCTCACGGAAGAGCGACTGGCGCTGCAGGTTGGACCACTCGACGACGTCTCGGTCGCAGAGCCACAGGGTGCCCACCCCGGCCCGGGCCAGGGTCTCGGCCGTGTGGGTGCCAAGTGCTCCCGTGCCCACGATCAGCACCGTGGCGTGGGCCAGGCGCTGCTGGCCCTCCTCGCCGATGCCACGGACGCGGACCTGGCGGGAGTAGCGGCCGGTGTCCACGTCGGGCGAGCCGAAGGGCCTCAGCCCTTCTCGTAGTATTCCTTCGCCTTGCCGGCGAAGTCCTTCCACTCCGCGGGCAGGTCCTCCTCCGCGAAGATGGCGCTGACGGGGCAGGCGTCGACGCACAAGGTGCAGTCGATGCAGTCGTTGGGGTTGATGAAGAGCTGCGGGTCCTCGTCCTTGCCGTGGATGCAGTCCACGGGGCAGACGTCCACGCAGGCCTTGTCCTTCACGTTGATGCAGGGTTGCGCGATGACGTGCGTCATGTCTCGGTGCCTTGTTGGTGCCGTTGTGCCGGAATCGGAGCGAAGGTTCTAGGGCGAGGGGCGGTGCTTGGCAAGCGCATGGGTCGGGCGGTTGCCCAGTGTGGGACCGCCATCCGCCGCGTGGTCGGGCTTGACCGGAGGGGAAGGGTGCCAGCATCCAGCGGCCGAAGCCCTTGCGGGTCCTCCGTCGTCTGCCCCGACGCCATGGCCCAATCCTTCGCCCCGACCCGCACCGCACCACTCAGCATCGTCCTCGCGCTCCTGTCCGGGTGCGCAGGGGTGGGGGGGCGACGCGCCA
>JBEGVB010000110.1:0-11862 GCA_041178545.1 Planctomycetota bacterium | reverse complement strand
TCGAGGGCCTGCTCGGGCAGCAGGACCGCCGTGCACTCCCCCGCCGCGGGGTCGTGCCGCAGGACGCGCTCCCCGTGCAGGTCCAGCACGTACAGCGTGCCGCGCTCGTCGGCAGTGAATGCCACCACGTCTCGCAGCGGCAGGAAGGCCTGCGGCAGGGCCATGCGCTCCCCGTCGGGGCGGAAGGCACGCAATGTGCCGTCGGCAAGGGCCACCAGCAGGGTCCCGTCCGCGAGCCGGCACACCGACACCGGGAGGAACCCTGCCTGCGCGGGGTCGGTGGCGGTGCGCATGCGCACGCTCGCGAGGTAGCTCCCGTCGGGGCGGTAGCGCAGCACGAGGCCGTGGAGCGTGTCTGCCACCAGGATGCCCTGCGCATCCACCCAGATGCCGCGCGGGGCGCCGAACCAGCCCTCGGTGTCGCCCTGCGGCAGCAACGGCCGCAGCACGGGGCCGTCGCGGTGCAGCACCTGCACTCCCCGGCGCAGGCGGCCGTCGCCGCACCCCACGTAGAGCCGGTCGCCGTGCGCGGCAATGGCATGGGGACGGTCCAGCGCGGTCCCTCTCCCGGTGCCCGCGCCGAGGTCGCCGAGGTGACGACCGAACGCGCTGTACGAGCGGACGAGTTGGTTGTGGGTGTCGACGACGTGGACGTGGAACCGGTCGTCGACTGCGACAGCCGTCGCATCCGAGAAGCCAGACGCACCCGCAGGCACGGCAAGTTCGAGGATCGGCCTGCGCTCCACGAGGTCGAACAGCAGCACGCGCCCGCGCCCCGCGGTATACGTGATGCACATCAGGTTCGCGCGCACGGCAAGACCACTCGCCATGGAGCCCAATCTAGGACCGGCCCGCAGGATCGCCAGCGCACTCTGTGCGTCGTTGGCAGCCGCTGCATGCTCGGTGATGCCACACGCCGAGTGGCCTCGGTTCGAGGAGCGGCTGGTCGAGGTGGAGTACCGGTTCACGGCCGGGACCGAACGGTGGCTGGTGGCCCCTGCCTCCGGTCCGGACCTCACCGTGTACGAGCTGGGCACGTCGCCGGCAGTCGTGGGCGAGCGCCACGGCCACGGCGGTCGCGAGCTGCTCGCGCCGTGGGACTGCGGGACGCTGGTGCTGCGCTGCAGGTACCGTGCGTACGGGAGCGCAGACCAGCCGCCCCGCACGCCACAGCTGCTCTTCCCGGGGGCTGCTGCCGTGCGCGTGCTGGAGTGAAACCGACCGCGCGCCCGCTATGGTGCGCGGCATGGTGGACCCCGCCGAGACCGCGCCCCGCACCCTGGTGGAGCCCACCACCGGCAGGCCGGTGCTGATGGCGCCACAGCGCCAGCAGCGGCCCATCCACACCCTCGGCGCGCAAGGCGACCGCACGTGCCCCTTCTGCCAGGGCGCAGAACACGAGACGCCGCCCGAGTTGGCTGCCGTGCGCGACCCGGGAACCGCGCCGGACCATCCCGGGTGGGACGTGCGCGCCTTCCCCAACAAGTACCCTGCGGGCGCGCACCACGAGGTGGTCGCGGAGGGCAGGGTGCACGCCACCCAGCCCGGCGACCTCGGCGAGGCGACCTGGCGCGATGCCGTGCGCACGTGGCAGCAACGGATCCGATTCCTCGAGTCGCTGCCGGGCGTGCGCTGCGCCTTCCTGTTCAAGAACGTGGGTGCGCTCGCGGGGGCCTCGATCGCACACAACCACAGCCAGTTGCTCGGACTCCCGGCGCTGCCACCGCGGCTGCAGCTGGAACAACGCTGCGCGCAGGAACTGGCAGCGTGTCCGTGGTGCGCGGACCTCGCGACGGCCGACGCGGACGGGCGCACGGTGTTCCGCTCGGCGCACCATGCCGTGGTCGCACCTGCGGTACCGCGACTCCCCCACGAGACGTGGCTGCTGCCGCGGGACTGTGCAGACGACTTCCTCGCCACCGACGTCGAGTCCCTTGCCGCCGCACTCCACGCACTCTTCCGCGCCGTGCAGCACGGGCTCGCCAACCCGGCATGGAACCTGTGGCTGCACCGCGTTCCGGCCGGTCGCTTCCACTGGCACTTCGAGCTCCAGCCGCGCACCGGGCAGATGGCGGGGCTCGAGCTGGGCGGCGACATGTACATCAACTCGGTCCCGCCCGAGCTGTCGGCCTCCAGGCTCCGCAAGGGGCTCGGCGACGCGACGAGGCAACCATGAACCACCAGTACGAGCTCTCCAGGGCGCAGCGCGACAGCTTCCAACGCGAGGGATGGGCCCACCTGCCGGGGTTCGTCACCGGCGCGGAGCTCGACGCCCTCGAGGCGGCGTGCTGGCGGCTGCTGCGGCGCGAGGTGCCCGTCGCAGGACGCGACTACTGCGACATGTCGGGTGACTACGCGCGTCCCGTGGAGGAGTACGAGATCCTCAACGTGATGCTGCCGCGGCGCTACCTGCCGTCCCTCGCCGGCAACGTCTACGAGCAGCGGGCCGCACACGTGAGTGCACAGCTGTGGGGCCCGGACATGGAGCTCGACTACGACCAGGTGGTGGCAAAGCCCCCGCACAAGCCGGGTGCCGTGTTCCACTGGCACCAGGACCTCGCGTACTGGCCCGACCTGCCCGACACCCGCACTGCGTCGTTCTGGCTCGCACTGGACGACGTCGACCTCGACAACGGCTGCCTGCAGTTCGTGCAGGGTTCCCACCGCGAGCCGCGGCTGCGCCCCCACCTGCCGTTCCACGGCGACCGCGACCGGAGCCACGTGCTGGCAGCGCGCGTCGACCCGCAACAGGACCAGCTCGCGCCGGCGCGGCTGCGGCGCGGCGACGCCACCGTGCACCACGAGCGCGCGCTGCACGGCAGCGGTGGCAACGAGAGCTCCCGTTGGCGGCGCGGTTACGTGGTCGCCTTCCGCAGCAGGGCCACCGTGGCGGCCGAACGCGCCATGGGGTTCACCCACTCGCACAACGATGCAGCTGACGTCCTCGCAGCCATCGCCGCGAGTGCACGCGCCAGCACCCGCTGAGTCAGCGCCCCTGCAGCAACAGCGACGTCTGCTTGAGCGCCTCGTTGCGGACGAGGTCGGTCCCGCCCGACGAACGGTCCCACCGCACCTCGACGTCGGGGCGGATGCCCCTGCCCTCGACGGCGGCGGAGAGCGCGCCGAGCCGCGCGTGGGGCAGCATGAGCATCTCCTCGGGTCCCACCGGCACGAAGCTCGCTGCCAGCAGCGCGCCTGCAGTGCGGCGACCGACCAGCAGGCCCAGCTGCCGCCGCTGGATCTCGTGCGCGAGGATCTCCTTCGCGCTCCGCGTCTCGCCGTCGACGAGTGCCACGAGCGGCATGCCAGTGCCGTGGACGGATCGTTCGAGCACCTGCAGGATGCGTGCACACTCGGCCGCACTGCCGCCCGAGCCCCTGAGGTCGAGCACGAGTGCCTCGGCCTGCGGGTGGCGGGCCATCGCCTCGGCGAGCATCTGTCCGGTGTGCATGTGCACGACCATCCAGAGGCGCACGTGGAGGACCTTCCTGCCGTCGAGGTCGAGCAAGCCGATGCTTGCCTCCGAGGCACGTTGCAGCGAGTACTCCTCGGCCTCCACGGTGATGGTCTCCACCGGGTACAGGAAGGCTCCACCGGCACTGCGCGCTCGGATGCGGAGTGAGACGTAGCCTTCCTCCGGCACCAGCAGGCCGTGCATGTTCTGGCCGCCCACGGCCGCGTCGCGCACCGGCCAGTCGACCAGCGTGCTCGAGCCGGGCACTTGGTCGCCGATCGCCACCACCTCGTCGCCCTGGCGGATGCCCTCGCGGGCGGCGGGCCCGCCGTCGAGGACGGACGCGGCGAACCAGCGGCCTCCCCGCTGTTCCAGCACCATCCCGAACATGGGGTACGAGTCGCCCACCACGTCTGCCTCCATCCGCTCCCATGCCGTGCGGGAGCAGAGCATCAGGTGGCTGTAGGGCAGCATCGACAGGAAGCGGCGCACCGACTCGCGCTGCTGCGCCGCAGTGCGGGCTTCTGCATCGCGCTCGGCGTGGTCGGTGGCGAGGTCGGGCAGCACGTGGAGCCTGAACTCGGCATCGCAATGGCCGGTAGCGAGGGCCTGCACCACCCGGTCGAACAGACGGCCGGGCCGGTCCCTGCCACCCTCGGCAGATCCCGTGCTCAGCAAGGCGACGAACGCCAGTGCGGTCCCCAACCGGATCATGCCAGAGGGTACCCCAGCCGGGAGCAGCACTTGCCGAGTGGCCGGCGAACCGCCAACATCCGCTCGTGGGCGTCTCGATCCGGGCCACCGCATTGTTGCTGCTCTGGGCCCTTGCCCTGTGGCCACTCGTGCTCGAACTGTTGCTGCTGCAGTCACCCGTGACCGCGGTGGCATGGGACCTGAGGCTGCGCGAGGGCGCGTCGTGGACCGGACTCGCCCTGCTCGCGTGCACTGCGGTTGCCGCGCTCGTCCACCCGCCGTTCCTGCCGGGCCTGCGGCTCCAGTGGCACCGCTTGCGGCAGTCGATGTCCGGTGACCGCACCCGGCTGCGCAACCTGCAGTTCGAGTTGCGCCAGCTGGAGACCGCCGCGCGTCAGCTGGAGGCAGGGCGCCTCGCGCTCGGGATGGGAGATGCGCGCACCGCCCTGCCCCACCTGCTGCGCGCCGTCGAGCTGGACCCGGAGCACCTGGCGGCCCGCTGGCAGCTCGGCCTCGCGCTGCGCCAGGTGGGCCAGCTGCCGCTCGCTGCAGCCGAGCTCGGCGGCGTGGTGGCCCGCGACCCGGCACACGGCTTCGGCCAGGCCCGGCTGGCGCTCGGGTCGGTGCTCCACGCCATGGGGCGCGATGCCGATGCAGTGGTCGAGCTGCGTGCCCACGACCTCGCGCACGGTGGCAGCCCCGAGTCCTCCTTCGTGCTGGGCCGCGCCCTGCTGGCAACTGGCGATCGCGACGAAGCAAGGTCGGCCTTCGCAGCTGCCACCCACTGGGGTGCAGGCAAGCGCCTCGACCCACAACAGGCCTGGTACCGCGCGCGCGCACGCGCTGCCCTGCGGAGGCTGGGACGGTGAGGAACCTGCTCGACAGCGCGAACGAGGCACCGGTCACCCACCTGCTGGCACTCGGCTACGTGACGATGGCATTCCTCTCGGGAGGACTGGACCCCAGCAGTGGGCGTCTGCACGAGCTCGGGGCCCTCCGTGGCCTCGACGTGGCCGGCGGCGAGCCGTGGCGACTGCTCACCTACTCGGTGCTGCACGGCGGAATCGTGCACCTCGTCTTCAACACCATGATGCTGGTGTGGCTCGGGCCGATGCTCGAGCGCGCCTACGGATGGTGGCGGTTCCTGGTGATCTACCTGGCGGGAGCCCTCGGCGGTGCCGTGCTCTTCTGCCTGCTCGGCGACCCGCGTGCGCTGTGCGTGGGCGGTTCCGGCGCGCTGTTCGGGATGATGGGAGCAGCCCTCGTGCGCAACATGCGCGCAGGCAGGCACCTGTTCTCCTTCCTCGACCACGATGGGCCGCGCCAGCTCATCGGCCTCATCGTCACCAACCTCGTGCTTGGCATGCTGCTCCCCGGCGTGAGCAACACCGCACACGTGGGCGGCCTCCTGGGCGGGTTCGCCGTGACCTTCTTCCTGCTCGACCGTGGCCGTGGACCCGTGCCGCGCGCCTTCGCGCTCGCCGTCGCGGCGCTGGCGTTCTCGGCCACGTGGTACGCGGTGCGGCCGGTGGCGCGCTGGGACTGGTTGCTCGGCCAGGCAGAACGGGCAACGGACCCAGTGGCCAAAGCCGCGTGGATCGAGGCAGCGGCCCTCGCGCTCTCGGCTGACGCGGGGCCAAGGAAGGCGGAACGGCTGCATCGGGTCGAACGCGCACTCGAGCCGCCGCGCGGCGACGAGGCACCGGCCCAGGGTGGCAATCGCTGACTGCCGGTTCAGCCCGCGGCAGCAGCACGCAGCCGCTGCACGCAGGTGTCGCGACCCAGCAGGAACAGCACGTCGAACAGGCCCGGCCCCTTGTCGGTACCGGTTAGGGCTGCGCGCACCGGGTGGACGAAGGAGCCGAACTTCACGCCAATGCGGTCGGTGAAGGCGCGGGTGAGGGCCTCGATGCCGGCAGGCCCGAGCCAGCGGCACTCGGGCACGGGAGCGTCTTTGCGCGATGGCAGCGCGAAGGCCGCGTCCGCCTCGGCGCGGTCCGCGGGCCAGCTGGGCGGCATCGCCGACCCTGCAAGCTCGTCCGCGAAGTTGGCCAACCACGTGGGTGCCGCAGGTTCCTTGGCGAGGTTCTTCTGCGCGGCCTCGTCCACCTGCAGCCGGTCCGCGAACAACCAGCCGAGTCTCGGGCCCAGCTCGGAGAAGAGTTGGACGCGCTCCTGGTAGCAGGCAATGGCGTTGGCGAGCCACCGCGGGTGGTGCGTCCAGACGTCGGCGGGCACCGCGGACTCCAGCCAAGGGCGTGCACGCGCCGCGAGCTGGTCGACGGGCATCCTGCGGATGTACTCGCCGCACATCCAGCGGAGCTTCTCCTCGTCGAACTTGGCACCGGCCTTGCCGATGTTCTCGATGCGGAAGACCTGCACCATCTCCTCGCGGGTGAAGAGGTCGCGGTCGCCGCTGAAGCCCCAGCCCAGCAGGGCGATGTAGTTGAACACCGCCTCGGCGGGGAATCCCTTGTCGCGGTAGTCCAGCATGTTGGTGTCCGCGTCGCGCTTGCTGAGCTTCTTGCCCTCCTTGTTGAGGATGAGCGGGATGTGCGCGTACTGGGGACACTCCGCGCCAAGGGCCTCGAACAACAGCCGCTGCTTGATGCCGTTGAGGAAGTGCTCCTCGCCGCGGACGACGTGCGTGATCCGCATGCCGATGTCGTCGACCACGCAGGCGAAGTTGTAGAGCGGCACGCCGTCGGGCCGCAGCATCACCCAGTCGTCGAGCTCGCGGGTGTTGACCTCGACGTCGCCGCGCACGAGGTCGTGCACCTTCATCACGCGCGCCTCGGGCATGCGGAAGCGCAGGTTGGGGCGTCGACCCTCGCGCTCGAACGCGGCGCGCTGGTCCGCGCCGATCGTCCGGCAGCGACCGTTGTAGCCGACGAAACCGGCCTTCTGCGCCTCCATCTCCTTGCGCCCGGCCTCGATCTCCTCCGGGGTGCAGAAGCAGTGGTACGCGTGGCCCGTGGCGAGCAACTGGTCTGCTGCCTTGCGGTACAGGTCGAGCCGCTGCATCTGGAAGTACGGTCCGTGCGCGCCGCCGGCCTCGGGCCCCTCGTCCCAGTCGATGCCCAGCCAGCGCAGCCCGGCGAGGATGATCTTGAGCGAGGCCTCGGTGGACCGCGCCTGGTCCGTGTCCTCGATGCGCAACAGGAACGTGCCCCCCATCGCACGCGCGGCCGCCCAGTTGTAGAGCGCCGTGCGAGCGCCGCCGAGGTGCAGCGGGCCGGTGGGCGAGGGTGCGAAGCGCAACCGGGGCGTGGGGTGGATCATGCGGGCGAGAACCATCCCGCATCCGCTCCCCGGTGCCAAGGTTCTGGTCTGCTCAGGAGGCGCCGGCGTGCGGGGCGAGGTCGAGGTGCTCGAGGTCCCAGCGCGGCCCGTGCCGCAGGACCGTGAGGCTGGCCAGCCTCACCCCGTGGTCGAGTGCCGGGTCCTGCAGCAGCGTGCGCAGGCCCCACCGCACGATGCCCCGGTGTGCGACGACCACGAGGTCGCCGCGCGGGTGGCGTTCCAGCAGTTCGTGGAACCCCTTGGCAACGCGTTGCGCGAACCGTTCGAGCAGCTCGCCGCCCGGGAAGCCGGAAGCCTCGCCCCGCTGGTGCGCGGCCCAGAACTCCGGGTGGGCGGCAGCGATCTCCGCAGCGGTCATGCCCTCGCAGGCCCCGAAGTGGATCTCGCGGATGGACTCGCGGGACTCGAACCGCTCGGGGTCCGAGCCGCACCCCCTGCCGAGGATCGCTGCCGACTCCACGGCGCGGACGAGCGGCGAGTGCACGACGGCAACCGGGGCCACTCCCTGCAGCAGGGGCACCAGGCTCGCCACCTGCGCCCTGCCCGTGTCGCTCAACGGCACGTCGTTGCTGCCGTGGTAGCGGACCGAGGACTCCCCCACGGTGTCGCCGTGACGGACGAGGTGGAGCCTGCGCGTCTGCATGGCCCCCCATGGGACAGCCGACGGTGGTGGCAAGGAAGACCGCTCGGAACTGCACCGTCACCCCACGACAACTGCTCAGGTTCGCGCTTGACCCCCTGCCCTCGGTCGCTACCCTTCTCGCTCCCCAACGGGGGCCATCCCCCTGCAAGGCCCGCGTGGGGAGTTAGCTCAGTTGGTAGAGCGCGACAATGGCATTGTCGAGGTCAGGGGTTCGACTCCCCTACTCTCCACCACATCCAGGAACCCCGGTCGGAAACGGCCGGGGTTTCTTCTTTTCGGGCCTGCGGTTGGTTCTGGGCCTGCGGTTCGTTCTGGGCCAGTCCCTCGAAGGCGGTCGCCCGGGCCTCAACGCGCTCCCGCCACGGACTGCCGTCCTCGTGGTAGGGCACCTGCGCATGACCTTCCGCACTGGAGAGCACGCTGGGCAGGCAGGAGAGGGCGCAAGTCACCCACCGCGGGACGCGCGGATGCGTCATGGGTCCGCGATACCGGGGCCCTTGTGCCCATGGCAGGACTCCGCAGCCGGACTAGCTTCAGGCCGAGCGGGCAGGAGTCCGCGGTCCCTGAACCAGGAGTGGAAGCCATGGACGCACAACGATGGGTGGAGGAGCAGGTCGAGTCCGCGGTGCGGACCGGGGAACACGTGAGGGCCCGCGTCGAGGCGCTGGTGGCCTCGGCGACCCGACAGGGGATGGAGGCGGGCAGGGGTTCTGCGGAAGTCGTGCGCGCTGCACTGCGCGGTGCGCGCGCAGGATTGCGGGCGACCCCTCCCGGCCAGCGGGAGGCACTGCTGATGCAGGTCGTGGACGGCGTGCTCGACGGGGTCGGCACGGCAGCACACGCAGCCGAGCTGACCCTGCGCGAGGCTCGGGGCGACCTCGCGCGGTTCGCGCGCGAGGACCTGAGGTTCCTGGCGCGCTCCCTGCAGGACCTGGGCAGCCAGTTCGCCGACCTGGTCGCAGAAGCCGTTGCAGACGGTTCACTGCTCGCAGCCGAGGAGACCGGGCGCATCCGGGACCACGTGCAGGCGACCTGGCGGGTCGTGGCACCAAGGGTCGCTGCCGTGGTTGCCGCCGCCACCGCCGAACCCTCGACGACCGTGCGCGAGGCAACTGGGTCAGCACGCAGTGCGGCGCGCGGTGCAGCATCCGCACTCTTCACCGAACTCGGGAAGCGACTGCACGGGCTCGGCGTCTCGCTCGCCGGACCGCGGGCGAAGGGATGAGCACGGCCATGGACGCACTCGGCAGGCTGCAACGCAACGCGAGACGCGTGGGCGAAGTGGCTGCCGTGCTTGCGAAGCACGGACTCGCGGAGTGGCTCCAGTGGCTCAAGGTGGACTGGGTGCAGGACCGCCTGCGAGGCGGGGACGGCCTGCGTCTGCAGGGACAGTCGCCCGAGGCGCGGGTCCGGCTGGCACTCAGTGAGCTGGGGACGACGTTCATCAAGCTCGGTCAGGTCCTGGGCACACGGGCGGACCTCGTCGGCGCAGCCTTGGCGGACGAGTTGGCACGGCTGCAGGCACACACCCAGCCCGACCCGCCCGAGGTGGCGCGACGCACCGTTCAGGAGGAGCTGGGCCGCGCCCCCGGGGTGGTTTTCGACCGATTCGACGAGGTGCCCTGTGCGAGTGCATCGATCGCGCAGGTGCACCGTGCGCGCCTGCACACCGGGGAGGAGGTTGCGGTCAAGGTCATGCGCAAGGGCGTGCGCGAGCAGGCACATGCAGACCTGGAGATCCTGCTCGCACTCGCCCGGCTGGCCGAGAACCATGCCGAGTTCCTGCGCCCCTACCAGCCCGTGCGCCTGGCCCTGCAGTTCCGTCGCACGCTGTTGCGCGAGCTCGACTTCACCCACGAGCGCCGCAACCTCGAGCGCCTTGCCGAGGCGTTCGAGGCGGACCACACGGTCACGTTCCCTGCGGTGCACCCCTCGCTCTGCACCGCGCGCGTGCTCGTGATGGAGTACCTCGAGGGCATCCCCGCCACGGACGTTGCAGCGATGCGCGCGAGCGGCGCCGACCTCGCCACGTTCGCCAGGCGTGGGGCGGACCTGTGGCTAGCGATGATCTTCCGCGACGGCTTCTACCATGCCGACCCGCACCCCGGGAACCTGCTGCTCATGCCCGACGGCAGCGTGGGCGTGCTCGACTGCGGCATGGTGGGCCGCATCGACGAGGACCTGCGCGAGGACGTGGAGAGCATGCTGGTGGCAGCCGTCGAGCGGGACGCGGAGGAGTTGGCCGACGTGGTCATGCGCATCGGTGCGACACCGGTGGGAACCGACCGGCAGGGCCTGCGCGCGGACCTGGCTCGCTTCCTCGACGACCACGTGCACCACTCGCTGCGCGACCTCGACGTGGGTGCCGCGCTGCGCGACATGTTCGACATCGTGCGCAACCACCACGTGGTGCTGCCTGCCTCGATGTCGCTGCTGCTGCGCACCTGCATCGTCCTCGAGGGCACGTCGCGCGGGATGGACCGCGACTTCAGCCTCGCGCAGCTGGCGGAGCCGTTCTACCTCCAGGGAATGCGCAAGCGCATGAGCCCTGCCATGCTGTTCCGACGCGTGCGCCGCACCGGCAGGGACTGGGAACGGTTGTTCGCTGCGATGCCGCGCGACCTGCGGCTGGTGCTGGACCACTGCCGCGAGGGCACCTTCCGCATCCAGTTCGAGCACCGCAACCTGGACGGCCCCGCCAACCGGCTCACGCTGGGCATCCTGGTGGCGGCCCTGGTCGTCAGCGGGGCTGCGCTCTGGACGAGCACTGCACCACCACGCCTCGTCGGGATCTCGGTACCGGGGCTCCTCTCCTACCTGCTTGCCGCACACCTCGCGCTCCGGCTGTGGCGCGCCACCAGCCGGACCCGGTCCCCGGGCGAGCCACGACCCTGATCAGGACGGTCGCCCGAGCTCGCGCAGCGCGGCCATGGGAACCCGCACGGCCGTGCCGGGCCAACGGAACCAGGTGGCCTCCTCGAACACGTGCAACCGGGTGCCGCTGAGCGCGAACTGCACCGTCACGACGTTGCGGCGCAACTCGTCGAAGTCGAAGTAGCGGTCGTTGCTCACCACGAGGGCACGATGCGCCTGCGCATGGCGCAGCACGTGGAAGTCCGCAACATCGCCCTCGGGACACACCGCGTAGCGGGGCCTGCCGGGAGTGGTGTCCGCGCAGCGTGCACGCAGCACGTCCTGCACCGCAGGGCGGCAGTGGAGGGCGGTCCCTCGGTCGAGGAAGACCATGATGCCGAGGTCAGGCCGCCAGGCATGGAACCAGTCGCACACGAGGTCGAGACGCTCCAGGGCCCGGGGAACCGCGGAAGCGATCACGTTTGCCCCGTCGAGGACGATGCCCCCAGGGGATTCGGGCATCGGGTCGGGCTGACGCCGTCGGGGTCCGGCCATGTGCTCGTTCTAGCACCGTGACCGCGCGCGCACACGCAGTCGGACCGGCTTCAACGGCGCTGGTGCTCGACCGGCACCCAGAAGGTCTCCGGCCACAAACCGAGTGGCCCCGGGACGGCACCCTGCACGTGCCGGTTGAAGAGCATCGAGGCGAGTGGGTGCACGAGGAAGCTCACGGGTGCCTCGCGGGCCACGACGGCATTGAACTGCTGGTGCAGTGCAGCGCGTTGGCTGTCGTCGTGGGCCACGCGCGCCTGGTCCAGCAGTCGGTCTGCCTCGGCATGGGACCAGCCCATGGCGTTGCCGCCGCCACGCGAGTGGAACAGCTCCCACGGGTCCACCCAGCTGCGGTGGCCCTGCA
>JBEGVB010000109.1:0-16542 GCA_041178545.1 Planctomycetota bacterium | reverse complement strand
TCCCGTTCCCCGGCCCTCTCTTCCAGGCTCCGGGCCCGCGCGCGCTCCACCACCACGCCGCCACCTCCCCATCGCCCGCGCCACGTCCGCGCGCCCTCTTCCCCTTCACAGCTTCTCCCTCCGCTCCCCCTCACACCCGCAGCACGAGCGAACCGTCCGCGCTGCGGCTCGCCAGCAGTTCGTGCGCGCGCGCAGCCTCGTGCAGCGGCAACTCGGCGTGCACGCGGACGCGCAGGCGGCCGTCCTGCAGGCGCGCGAAGACGGCAGCTGCCGAGGCCTGCAGTTCCTCGCGGGAAGCCACGTAGTCGAAGAGGGTTGGTCGGGTGAGGAACAAGGAGCCGTTCCGGCTCAGCTCGAGCACGTCGACCGGCTCGGGGACCCCGGAAGCGTTGCCGTAGGAGACGAGCAGGCCGCGGCGGCGCAGGCACTGCATGGAGGCGCGCAGGGTTGCCTTGCCCACCGAGTCGAACACGACATCGGCCATGGCTCCGTGCGTCGTGGCCCGTACGAACTGGCCTAGGGCCTCGGTGCCGCGGTCGACGAGCACGTGCTCGGTGCCCAGGCTGCGCACGGTCGCGACTCGCTCGTTGCTCCCCACCACCGCGAGCACGTGCACGCCATGCTCCAACAGCCACTGGCACAGCAGCTGGCCGACGCCGCCCGCGGCCGCGTGCACGACGGCCCACTGCCCGGGCTGGACGAGGGAACAACGCTGGACGAGGAACTCGACGGTCATGCCCTTGAGCAGGGCGGCAGCCGCGACGGCCGCTTCCAAGCCGTGCGGCAGCTCAAGCAGCCGGTCGGCACGCACGGTGCGATGGGTCGCGTAACTGCCAGGCGTGTTCGCCACGTAGGCCACGCGCGCACCGGGCTGGACGGTGGTGACACCGGGCCCGACCGCCTCGACCACGCCGGCGGCCTCCATGCCCAGCCCGCTGGGCAGGGGCAGCGGGTAGACGCCGGCCCGGTGGTAGGTGTCGATGAGGTTGACCCCCACCGCCTCGTGGCGCACCAGCACCTCGCCCGCGCCCGGTGGCGGCAGCTGCGCCGACTCGAGCTGCAGGACCTCGGGACCACCGTGGCGGTGGATGCGGATGGCGTGCATGGGGTCATTGCACGCGCGGACCGACGGGCTGCAAGCGCAGGCTGCAGGATCAGGCGAACAGGTCGCGCAACTGGCTGCCGCCGATCCAGAACGCGCCGATCACGAGCACCGTCGCGACGGTCACGATCCCCGGCAGGTCACGCTTGGGCACCCACAGCATCCCGACGAAGGCGAGCACGGCGAAGCACAGCGCATTGACCACCAGTGGCAGCAGCCCACCGTGGACCGGCACGAACTCGCGGGCGATGTCGAGGCTGTCGGTGTGGACGCCCGGCCATGGGAAGCCGGCACTGGTCTCGACGAGGAACTGCTGGACCGCATCGTCGGCACCCGAGTAGTCGTCGACCGGCACACGGCTGGTGGAGACCGTCAGCGGCAGCGACAGGAGCGCGAGGCCCTGTCCCACGGCCGATGCCAGGTAGGTGCGTACGAGCCAGAGCGGCATGGCTGCACTGGCAAGGTGTGTGATGGCGAAGCCCACCGTGGGCCACAGCACCATGGCCATCGGGATCCACATACTGGTGGAGAACCCGAAGGAGACCAGGGGGAGCATCAGGGACGCCAACATCGCGAGGGCCCAGGTGCCGTAGGTCTCGAACCCACCGCCCTGCTCCCGCTTCCTCGCGACGATCATGGTTGCCACGCTTGCCACGCCGAAGTGTGCACCGTGGTTTGCGGTCGGGTGACACGAACGGGACGCAGGCGACACAAGCGTCCCAAGGCGGGACCGACCTTCGGCGCCACCGGAGGTTCCGCGCTGCAGCACCGGTTCCCACGCTGCAACTGGACCTCACAGGTCGCGGCAGCCGATCTCGTTCCTATCCTGCGACGCAGGCAACGAGACCCATGGCACGCACCCCGCAACAGATCGCCGAACTCCGCCGCCGCGTCGAGTCCATCTCCAGCTGGTACCACCGCATCGACCTAGGCGACGGGGTCGAGACCCCGGGCCACCTGCGGATGACGGACTACCTCAAGCACTACCACTTCCCCGAGCGCATGGACGGCATGCGCGTGCTGGACGTCGGCGCGAGCACAGGCTTCTTCGCGTACGAGTTCGAGCGCCGCGGTGCCGCCGAGGTCGTTGCCGTGGAGCTGCCCAGCTGGGGTGCGCACGACTGGACCCCCCGCTACCGCAGGGAGTTCATGCAGAAGACGGACTCGGAGAAGACCACCATCGACCGCGAGGTGATGTTCGACGGGTTCTCGATCGTCGGCGAGGCCCTCGGCTCCAAGCGCGTGCGCCGCATCTGGAAGACCATCTACGAGCTCAACCGCGAGGAGCTGGGGACGTTCGACCTCGTGTTCTCGGGCGCCATGCTCATGCACGTGCGCGACCCGGTGCTCGGCATCCAGCGGATGCGCGACTGCACGGCGGACAACGGCCGCCTCATCGTGTCGATCTCCACCACCATGCCCGATGCAACCGAGCCGGTGGCGAAGTTCGTGGGCGAGTGGAACCAGTGCAACTGGTGGCAGATGAGCCCCAAGGCGCTCGACACCGTGCTGCACTGCTGCGACTACGAGACCATCGAGAAACGCGACTTCTACACGCTGCAGGACGTCACGGGCCGGTTCCAGGACCCCACCTACGTCTGCCACGCCCTGCCGCGGCGCGGCTGAGCTCCTCCTGCCGTCGCGGTGCGGGGTGGTCAGTCCGCCCCGGCACCCGCAGCGCTGTCCGGCTCCTCAGCAGCCTCGGTGCCGGGCCCGAACCAGATGGTGTCGACCAGCAGTTCGCGCAGCACGGCAGTGGCATAGGAACCCTTGGGCAGCCCGAAGCGCAGGCGCAGCCCGAGCCCTGGTGCCTCCTCGGCACTTGCGTCCCACAGCGGCACCCGCAACGGACGCCGGTCGCCGCGGGCGAGACCGAAGGGCACACGCGCGAACGACTGCGGCGTGAGACCGAGCTCGGCCATCACGGCAGCCTCCAGTGAGCGCATGTCGCCGAGCGGCATGGCCATCTTGGGTCCGGGCATCGGGCCAGAGGGACTGACCTCCAGCGCGTCGGCACGCTTCTGCTCGCGCACGGGGTCCTCGACCACGAAGACGGCACCGTTGCGGTGGATCCACGCGAGGTCGCCGTGCCACAGGGTGCCGAGGCCCTGCAGCCTGCGGACCACGATGCGGTTGAACACCTCGCTCTGCACCGCGGACACCAGCAGGCTGAACACCCGCCGCGGGATCCGCCTCCCGATGCGGCTGCCCTCCTCGCTGAGGATCTGCAGGCCCTTCTCGAGGTTGGCGCCGCGCTTGCCGAAGCGCTGCTCGCCGAAGTAGTTGGGCACCCCGAGCCGCGTCATCTGCTCGAGCCCGGCCCGCGCCTTGGCGAGGTCGCCAGGCGCGGTGTCGCGCAGCACGAGCTCGAAGCGATTGCCTGCAAGGTGGCCCATCTTGAGCTTGTTGCCGTGGCGCCTTGCCTCCAGCACGCGCCAGCTACGACCCGAGAGACGCGCAGCCTCCTCGTCGGTGACCCCCTGCACGCTCACCCACTGCCGGCTGACCGCCTGGGCGTCCTTGAGACCCGCCACGCCGATGGAGCGGGGGTCCAGCCGCAGTTGTTCCGACAGGTCGTCCAGCAGGTGCAGGGTCGAGACCGCGCGCTTCTCGACGTGCAGGTAGACGTGCTCGCCGGAGCCGTCCAGCTGGTAGAGCGGGATCTCCTCGACGACGAAGTCCTCGGGCTCGACCTTGTAGCGGCCGTGGAACAGGCCGGCCGCGTTGCAGCGCGGCACGGGGCGCGTCGGCTTGATCACGGCCTGGTCAGGCGTCCTTCTTGGCCTTGCGCGCCCGCTTGGGCTTGGGCGCCTCGGCCAGGGGTTCTGCCGGCGCCTCGGCCGGGATGGTCACCAGTGCCTCGGCCTCACCAGCCGCCTTCTCTGCGGGCTTGAACGCCGCCACCGGGTCGCGTCCCGTCGCATAGGCCATCAGACGCGCAAGTTCGTCGCGCATGCGGTCGCGGGCGACGATGCGGTCGACCTGCCCCTTCTCCAGCAGGAACTCCGAGCGCTGGAAGCCCTTGGGCAGTTCCTTCTTGATGGTGGTGGCGATCACGCGCGGGCCGGCAAAGCCGATCAGGGCACCGGGCTCGGCCACGAGCACGTCGCACACCGAGGCGAAGCTGGCGGTCACGCCACCCGTGGTCGGGTGCGTGAGCACGGACACCGAGAACCCGCCGGCCTGGTGCAGGCGGGACAGTGCGCCGCAGGTCTTGGCCATCTGCATGAGGCTGATGGCGCCCTCGTGCATGCGGGCACCGCCGGAGCAGGAGAAGATGAGGAGCGGCAGGTTCTCGCGCAGGGCCAGTTCGGCGGCCTTGGCGATCTTCTCGCCCACCACCATGCCCATGGACCCGCCGAGGAAGGTGAAGTTCATCACCGCCATCACGCAGGGGATGCCCTTGACCGTCGCGGTCCCCGTCAGCACGGCCTCCGACTCGCCGGTCTTGGCCTTGGTCTGCTGGATCTTCTCGGCGTAGGGGACCTTGTCGACGAAACCCAGCCGGTCGTCGGCGCTCAGTTCGGCCCACAGCTCGACGAACGACCCCTCGTCCGCGGTGATCCGGATCCGGTCACGGCCCGGGAGGGTGAAGTGGTACCCGCAGGTGCCGCAGACCCGGTTCCGGGCCTCGAACTCCTTCCGGAAGAGCATGGCGCCGCAGGACTCGCACTTGATCCAGAGCCCGCCGGGCATGTCCTTTTTCTTGCCGAACCGCGTCCAAGCCATCGATTGGGATCCTGGGTGAGGGTGGAGGGCGCAAACGATAGCGAGGCCCCCCGCCGATGCCGCGGGCTTTCTCGGGCGGGTGCGCCCGACCCGTCCTGACCCCGAACATCCCCCTTGCGTGCCGGGAACCGGGTTGTCAGGGCGCAGCGGGACGGTTGCCGCCGTGACGGGCCGCCATGGCGGAGGTGCGCAGGGCGGCAATCCGGGTCCTCCGGTCCTCGGCACCGAAGACCGCGGTCCCCGCAACGAACACGTTGGTGCCGGCGGCGGCGGCCCTGGCGATGGTGCTGGTGCCGATCCCGCCGTCCATGCTGACCTCGCCCGCGAAACCGAGTTCGCGCAACCGCAGCACCTTGGGCAGCACCTCGGGCATGAAGGACTGGCCGCCGAACCCGGCAAAGACGCTCATCACCAGGACGAGGTCGAGGTGCGGCAGGAAGGGCGCGAGCCGCTCCACCGGCGTGTCCGGCTGCAGCGACATGCCGACCTTGGCGCCACGGGCACGGATGGTCTCGACCAGCACATGGGCGTCGCCGCGGTCCGCCACCTCGACGTGGAAGGTGAGCAGGTCGGCGCCGGCGTCGAGGAACGCGGGCGCGTACTGCCACGGGTCGGTGATCATCAGGTGCACGTCGAGCGGCAGGGTTGCCACGCTGTGGATGGCCTCCACCACGGGCGGGCCGAAGGTGAGGTTGGGCACGAAGTGCCCGTCCATCACGTCGAGGTGCAGCCAGTCGGCACCCGCCTGCTCCACGGAGCGGATCTCGTCGGCGAGACGCGCGAAGTCGCACGCGAGGAGCGAGGGCGCGATGCGGACGGGATGGGCGGCACCCACGTCAGGCCCTGGCGAGCGCCGCCACGCCCGGGAGCAGCTTGCCCTCCAGCAGTTCGAGGGAGGCGCCGCCGCCGGTGGAGACGTGGGAGATGCTGGCGACCACGCCGGTCTTCTCGGCCGCGGCCACCGAGTCGCCGCCGCCAACGACGCTGAAGGCGCCGGAGGACGCAACGGCCTTGGCAACTGCCTCGGTCCCCTTGCAGAAGGCATCCATCTCGAACACACCCATCGGGCCGTTCCACACGATGGTCCGGGCGCCCGCAAGCGCTTCGCAGTAGTTGCGGGTGGTGGCAGGCCCGATGTCGAGCCCCATGAGGCCGTCCGGGATGTCACCTGCGTGCACCGATGCAGGACTGTCGGCCCTGAACTCCGCCGCACAGACGTGGTCCACGGGCAACAGCAACTTCTTGCCGGTCGCCTTGGCCTGGGCCAGCACCTTGCCGGCGGCCTCGACGAGGTCCTTCTCGACCAGCGAGTTGCCGACCTTGTGTCCCTGCTGCACGAGGAACGTGTACGCCATGGCGCCGCCGATGACCAACACGTCGACCTTGGGCAGCAGGTTGGTGATGACGGGCAGCTTGTCGCTCACCTTGGCGCCGCCGAGGATCGCGACGAAGGGCCTGGCCGGGTTCTCCAGCACGCGGCCGAATGCGTCGAGCTCCGACTGCATGAGGAAGCCCGCGGCAGAAGGCAGGTGCTGGGCGACGCCGCTCACGGACGCGTGCGCGCGGTGGGCCGCGCCGAACGCGTCGTTCACGTACACGTCGCCGAGGCGTGCGAGCGCCTCGCGGAACGCCTTCTCGTTCGCCGGGTCGGCCTTGACCGTCGTGGTGGTGCCGTCGGCGTTCTTGACCTTGACCTTGCCCTCCTCCTCGAGGTGGAAGCGCACGTTCTCCAGCAGCACCACCGAACCTGGCTGCAGCGTGCCGCGAGCGCAGGCGGCCTCGACGGCCGGACCGACGCAGTCGTCGAGGAACTGCACGGGCCTGCCGAGCAGCTTCTGCAGCTCGGCGACAACCGGACGAAGCGAGTACTTGGCGACCTTCTTGCCGTCAGGGCGGCCGAGGTGCGCCATCAGCACCACGGCAGCACCCTGGTCGAGCGCGTACCGGATGGTCGGGAGCGCCGCGACGATCCGCTGGTTGTTGGTGACGGCAAGCGTGGCCTTGTCCTGCGGGACGTTGAAGTCCACCCGCATGAGGACGCGCTTTGCCTTCAGGTCGAGGTCACGGATCGTGCGGAAGGCGGGCATGGCGTGGGTTCCGTCCGGTCAGATCTTCTTGGCGATCTTCTGCACCAGTTCGACCACGCGGTTGCTGTAGCCCCACTCGTTGTCGTACCAGCTCACGAGCTTGAAGAAGTTCTTGTTGAGCTCGATCGAGGAACCAGCGTCGAAGATCGACGAGGCCTTGCAGTGGATGAAGTCCGACGAGACCACCTCGTCCTCGGTGTACTCGAGGATGCCCTTCATGTAGGTCTCGGAGGCACGCTTCATGGCCGCCTTGATCTCGTCGAGCGACGTGTCCTTGGCGGTCTTGAAGGTGAGGTCCACCACCGACACCGTTGGCGTGGGCACGCGGAAGGCCATGCCGGTGAGCTTGCCCTTCACCTCGGGCAGCACGAGGGCCACGGCCTTCGCCGCGCCGGTCGTGGACGGGATGATGTTCTGTGCCGCGGTGCGGCCGCCCTTCCAGTCCTTCTTGGACGGGCCGTCCACCGTCTTCTGGGTGGCGGTGTAGGCGTGCACGGTGGTCATCAGGCCCTCCGTCAGGCCGAATCCCTCCTTGAGCAGCACGTGCACGACGGGTGCGAGGCAGTTCGTGGTGCAGGACGCGTTGGAGATGATGGAGTGCTTGGCGAGGTCGAGCTTGTCGTCGTTGACACCCAGCACGACCGTGATGTCCTCACCCTTGGCGGGAGCGGAGATCACCACCTTCTTGGCACCGGCGACGAGGTGGCCCTTGGCCTTGTCGGCCTCGGTGAAGAGGCCGGTCGACTCGATCACGATGTCGATGCCCAGCTTCGCCCACGGCAGCTCGGCAGGCGTCTTGGCGCTCACCACCAGGATGTCCTTGCCGTTGACGACCAGCACGTCGTCCTCGGCCTTGTCGGGCGAGGACTTCTTCGACGAGACGGTGCCCGTGAAGCGACCCTGCGTCGAGTCGTACTTGAGCAGGTAGGCAAGGTTGTCGGCGGGAACGATGTCACCGACGGCGACGACGTCCAGTTCCTTGCCGAGGAGGCCCTGCTCGACGAGGGCACGGAACACGAGGCGGCCGATGCGGCCGAATCCATTGATGGCAACCCGAGTGGTCATGACGAGATAGACTCCGTTTGGCTTCTGCGCACTTGTGAGTGCGAGGAGCATACCGACCCCTGCTCCCCCTTCCCATGGACAGCCTCCACCGGCTCCACGACCAGACGGCCCGCTGCCTGCTCCGCTACGAGAACCAACTCGCGGAACGCACGGTGCTGGCGGCCGTTTCGGGTGGCGTCGACTCGACCGTATTGGCCCGTGTCCTGGTGAGACTGCAGCAGGAAGGCCGGCTGCCCGGCCCCCTGCGGTTCGTCCACGTCGACCACGGCGTCCGGCCCGACAGCAGGCAGAACGCACAGCACGTGGTCGAGCTGGCCGACCGACTCGGGGTGCCGGTCGAGGTGCGCAGGCTGGTCGAGTTCGCCGGGCGCCAGCCCAGCGAGGAGGAGCTGCGGCGCGCGCGGTACCGCGAGCTCGCGGTGGTGGCGCAGCAGTGCCAGGCCGGCGCGCTGGTGACTGCACACCATGCCGACGACAACCTCGAGACCGTGCTGTTCCGCATGCTGCGCGGCACCGGTCCGCGCGGCCTCGCGGGCATCCCCGAGGCCCGCTGGCTGCACGAGGACGGCATGCGGGTGCTGCTGGTACGGCCGTTCCTGACGACACGGCGCACCACCCTCGAGATCCTGCTGCAGCGGCTCGGGGAGACGGCATTCCACGACTCCACCAACGACGACACGCGCTACGCGCGCAACCGGATCCGGCACGAGACCATCCCACAGCTGCGCGAGGACCTCGGCTTCGGGCTCGACGTCGCCCTCCTGACCGTGACCCGTACGGCGCGTGCGGCAGCAGACATCCTCGAGGCCCAGGGAAGGCGCATCCTCGCGGAGCGGAGCCACCGCCGCGCGCCCTGGCGCATGGACCTCGACCTGCGCGACCTGGACCAGGACGCGCGCCCGTTCGTGGCCGAGGCACTGCGCATGGCACACGTGCACGTCCACCCCTACGGCGAGGCGCCGCTGCAGGCATGGGTCGAACGCGCCCTCGAGTTGTTGCGCAAGCCGGACGGCAAGCGACTTGCCGGGCGGGGTGGCCTGCTGGTGGAACGAACCCGCAACGGTCTGTTGCTCGCAGACCCCTCGCGCGCCGCCCCGTTGCCGCCGCAGGACGACCCGGGACAGATGTTCCTCTGGGACACCGGCCGCAAGCGGTTCGGTGCGACGGAGTGGTGGATGGACGGCTTCGAGCACCCGATTCCCCCGCTCGTGCCCTCACCGACCGAGGCAGGTCCTTGGCGCGCACTGCTCGACCCACGCGAAGCCCCCACCCCGTGGCGCATGCGGGCACGCAGGACCGGCGACCGGTTCCAGCCGCTCGGCTGTGACTACGAGGTCGAGCTGCGCCGCTACCTGATGAGCCGCCACGTGCCGCGCTTCGACCGCGACCGCATCCCGCTGCTGGTGGACGCCGACGACGTGGTCCTCTGGATCCCCGGCGTCGAGGTCGGCGAGCGTGCGAGGCTGCGGCTCAACACGCGCCGCACGATCGAGGTCCAGGCAGGCTGCGGCTGAGCGAAGGCTGGCGCGAGACTCGCGTGCGACGTGGACCGGCGCCATACTGACCGCGCCCCGGACCCACCCCCGCCACCCTCGTGCAACTCCTCATCGAGAACGGAACCCTTGCCGGCACGGTCGTGCCCCTCGACCGCAACCAGGCAGTGACCCTCGGCTCCGACCCTTCGTGCCAGGTCCGCCTCGAGGGCCCAGGCATCGCCGCCCAGCACGCCGTGGTGAAGGCGCTGAAGGGAGAGGGCTTCGGCATCAAGGCGCTGGCGCCCGGCCTGCGCATCGGCGGGCGCGAGACCGAGGCCGCACCGCTGGCGGAAGGCGACGTGGTCGAGATTGGCCCGGTGCGACTGCGCTACGGCGCCGCCGCTGCCGTGGGCGCAACCAGGTCGGGCCCGACGATCCGCGGCTTCCGCATCCTCGGCGAACTCGGTCGCGGCGGCATGGGGATGGTCTACCGCGCCGAACAGGTGAGCCTCAACCGCCAGGTGGCGCTCAAGGTGCTGAGCCGCGAGCTGACCAAGGACCCTGCCTTCGTCGCGAAGTTCGTCGCCGAGGCCCGCGCCGCCGCCAAGCTGCAGCACCCCAACGTGGTGCAGGTGTTCGACGTCGAGCACGACGGCGAGACCTACTACTACGCGATGGAGCTGATGCACCACGGCTCGCTGGAGTCGTGGCTGCGCAAGCACGGGCGGATGCCGGTCGAGCGCGCGCTGCAGGTCGTGGCGGACGCGGCTGCCGGCCTCGCCTACGCCGAGTCGCTGCGCATCACGCACCGCGACATCAAGCCGGACAACCTCATGCTGGACCAGCACGAGGTGGTCAAGATCGCCGACCTGGGGCTCGCGCGCAGCGACGGCGAGACGGAGGAACGGCTGGCCGGCACACCGCACTTCATGGCACCCGAGCAGGTGCTGCGCAAGCCGGTGGACCATCGCACCGACCTGTACGCGCTCGGCTGCACGTTCTACCGGCTCGTCACCGGGCGCACGGTGTTCCAGGGTGCGACCACCAAGGACATCCTTCGTGCGCAGGTGAAGGACGCGCCCGAGCCGCCGCACAAGGTGCAGCCCGAGGTCCCGGCCGCAGTGGGAGCCATCGTCCTCAAGCTCCTCCAGAAGGAACCTGCCGACCGTTACCAGTCGGCGAGCGAACTGCTTGCCGACATCCAGCAGTTGCTGGCACCGCCTGCTCGCAAGGGACTGTGGATCGGCCTCTCCGCGGCAGCAGTGCTGGTTGCCGGCACGGCGATCTGGTACGCGGCGACGCGCGAGCCAGAGACGGTGGTCGTCGACAAGTACCGCGACAACCCGGAGGCCGCGCGCCTCGCCAAGGAGAACGAGCAGCTGAAGGTGGACACCCGCGAGCTGCAGGCGAGGGTTGCGCTGCTGGAGGCAAAGGCCAGTGGCCGCAAGGGCGACGAGCTCGCTGCCGACCTCGAGGCCGTCGCGAAGCAGCACGAGGGCACGGCTGCAGGCAAGGATGCCGCGGAGACAGCCGTCGTGACGCGCGCCACCGAGGCGGCGCGCAGGGATGCCTCCCAGCGACGCCTTGCCGCAGTGCAGGAAGCCATGCAGGTGCTGGCTCCCGAGGTCGAGAAGGCAGTTGCCGCCAACGAGTGGTCGAAGGCCCTCGAGCTCCTCACCCGCCCGGCACCCGAGGTCGTGCGGGACAACAACGACTTCGACGCCGCCCGACGCGCGTTGGCGGAGAAGGTCGCTGCAGCCGCGCGCGCGCAGGTCGAGGCCGTGCGCAGGCCACTGCTGGACGCGAGGCAGGCGCGGGACCCAGGTGCCCTCGAGGCCGCGCTACCCGCCCTCGAGAAACTGCTGGCCGACGATGGCCCGATCCCGCGCGAGCTGCTGGGCGACCGCGAGGAACTCGCCTCGCTCGCAAGCAGCTCAGCCGCGGCCCTCGCCGAGCTGCGCAACGAGAAACTGACCGCGGCCTGGACGGCATTTGCCCAAGGGGTCGCGCGAACCGACGGGCTCTCGGCGCACCTGGGCAGGACTGCGCTTGCCGACGCCGCGAAATCGGCGGGCTCGCTGGCGCAGATCCTCGGCGATCCTGCCGCGACCGCCCATGCCACCAACCTTGCCGCAGGCCTCGGGCACGCGGCTGCCTTTGCCAGTGCGATCGCCGCGCAGGCCAAGTCGGGCAAGCTCGTCCTGCAGCGCGGCTCCGAGGTGCTCACCGTGACGGCACTCGACTGGGGTGCAGCCACGTGGAGCGCGGTCGATGGCGCCCGTCGAGGTGCCAAGGAACAGGCTGGCCGACTCGCAGAGCTGGACGGCGCGCAGTGGACGGCTCTTGCCGACCAGGTCCAGGAGACGACTTCGGGCCAACGCGAGGCCTTCCTCACGTTCGTCCTCCTTGGCAAGCACCTCCCCGCTGCAGGCTCCTACCTGCGCGGTTTCGACCGTGCCGCCCCGGATGCAGGCACTGGTGCCAAGGGCTACGCACTGGGCACAGAGGGGCTCACCGAGTTGACTGCCCGTGAGCTGCCGCCCGCCGAGGAGGCTTGGCGCAACACGGTCCGTGCGGAGCTCGCAGCCACGGCGCTGCTCGTGAAGGGGCTGCGCGCCCTGAGTGAGCAGCGGAACCTTGCCGCATCGAAGCACTTCGAGCGACTGCTCGCCGAGCACCCCCACAGCCTCGCGGTCGTGGCGTTGCCGTGAGCCTGCGCTGCACGGTGCGCGGTGCAGCCGTCGAGTTCGCCGTGAAGGTGGTCCCCGGGTCGGCGCAGGACCGGGTCTGCGGCCTGCTGGGAGACAGCATCAAGGTGCAGGTGAGCGCACCACCCGAGGGTGGTGCAGCCAATGCCCGCCTGTGCGAGGTGCTGGCGGATGCGCTGCAGCTGCCGGTGCGGAACCTCGCCGTGGCGAGCGGCGCCACCTCGCCGAGGAAGCTCGTGCGCGCACAGGGCATCGACGAGACCACGTTGCGCACGCGCCTCGGACTCGACTGAAGCTCACTGCACATTGGCCCTGCTGCACGAGCGCCGTTACCGTGGGTGCATGGTCGGATCCGCACAACCCAACCCGCGCCAGCGCGCGCGCGAGCTCGCCCACCACGTGCTGGGTCGCACCCAACTGCGGCCGCGCATCGCCATGCTGCTCGGGACCGGGCATGCGTCGATCACGAACCAGCTCCACGAGAAGGCCCTGTTCCACGCAGACGACTTGCCGGCAACCCTCGGCGCAGGCGTGCCGATGGCGATCGGCACCTTCGAGGGCGTGGCCGTAGCGGTGGCGGACGCCCCGCTCGCACCCTTCGAGGGCATGCCGGTCAGCGAACTCGTGTTCCCGGTGCGACTCCTGCGCGCGCTCGGGTGCGACGTGTTGGTGCTCACCGCGGGTGCAGCGAGCCTGACGCGCCACATGGAGCCCGGCTCGGTCGCGTTGCTCGACGACCACATCAACCTGAGCGGCATCCACCCGCTCCACGGCCCGAACGACGACCAGCTCGGGCCGCGGTTCCCGGACATGAGCGAGCCCTACTCGCGCAGGCTGCAGGCGATCGCCCAGGAGGCCGCACTCGAGGCAGGCATCCCGTGCCTGCCCGGTGTGTTCGCGGCGGTGCCGGGCCCCAACCTGCCCACGCGCGCTGAGTACCGGTTCCTGCGCAGTGCCGGTGCCGACCTGGTCGGCATGTCGCTCGTCCCCGAGGCGGTTGCCGCCGTGCACGCAGGGTTCGAGGTGCTCGCACTCGCCGGAGTGACCCAGCAGGTCGCGGAGGGCCAGTCGCAGCAGGCATCCCTCGAGTCGATGCTCGACGCAGCAGACCTCGCAGCGCCTCGCATCGCAGCACTCATTGCAGGCGTCCTCCACCGCATCCCGACCACGCCATGACGAACCGCCGCGTGCCCAGGCTGGGCGTCCTGCTCTCGGGCGGCGGACGGACGCTGCAGAACCTCGTCGACCGGATCCGCAGCGGCAGGCTGGCCGCCGAGGTCGCCGTGGTCCTGAGCGACAAGCCCGGCGTGCTCGGGCTCGAGCGTGCGCGCACGGCCGGCATCCCGGCCTTCGTCGAACGCGATGCAGCTGCCATCTGGCAGCGCATCCGCGAGCACCGCTGCGACCTCGTGGTCCTCGCCGGCTACCTGCGGTTGCTGCCCATCGACCCCGCGTTCCGCGACCGCGTGCTCAACATCCACCCGGCGCTGCTGCCGCGCCACGGCGGCAAGGGCATGTACGGGCACCACGTGCACGAGGCCGTGCTGGCCGCAGGCGACCGCGAGTCGGGATGCACGGTCCACCTGTGCACCGACGAGTACGACCGCGGCGCGGTCGTGCACCAGCAGTCGGTGCCGGTGCTGCCCGGCGACACGCCGGACACGCTCGCCGCGCGCGTGTTCGCGGCCGAGTGCGAGGCGTTCCCCGCCGCCATCGAACAGCACTGGCGCAGCCTGCAGTCAGGCAGTTGAGGCCGCGCGCCGGCTGCGGAACCAGCCGAGCAGCAGCAACCCGCCCACGATGCACGTGACGGCCAGGGCCCACGGCCGCTGTTCCACCACCAGCCATGGCGTGGCAGCAATGCACGCGGAAACGGCCCCGAACGTGAGCGGCAGCACCGGCCCCAGCGGGCAGCGGAACGGCCGCGGTTCGTCAGGGTGGCGGCGCCGCAGCACGAGCACGCTGAGGGCACACAGGCCGAGGAACGTGAAGTCCGCCATCACCACGGCATCGAGCAGGCTGTTGATGCCATCGCGCCCGGCGATCACCAGCAGCGCGCACGCCCAAAGCGTCATCGCGCCCACCGAGCGCCGCGCGGCCCCGCTCACCGGGTCGACGGGCGCGATCCAGCGCGGTCCGTCGCCGGTCTGGCCGAAGGCCGCCTGCTCGCGCGACGTCGTCATCAGGATCACGTGCGTGGTGCCGATCGCCGACAACCCGATGGCCGCGGCGAGGCACGTGCCTGCGCCGGGCCACCACACGGACATGGCATCGGATGCGATCGTCTTCGAGGCAGCTGCCGCCTGCGGGCCCAGCAGCCACAGGCACGATGCGTTGACGGCAAGGTACGCAAGCAGCACCGAGGCAATGCCGAGGAACAGCGCGCGCGGGATGTTGCGCGCGGGCTCCCGGATGTCGCCGCCCATCCACAGCACCTGCTGCCAGCCGCCGGTCGAGAACAACACGGGCAGCATGGCGTACAGGAAGCTCGTGGGCGTGGGCGCGGCGCCTAAGGCGAACGGCGAGACCTCGTGGCGCGGCTCGTCGTGCAGCGCGAGCCACAGGCCCGCCCAGGCGAGCGCGCCGATCGTGACCACCTTGGCGAGGGTGAGCACGTCCATCAGGTCGGCTGCACGGCGGATGCCGATGCAGTTGACGAGCCCGAGCGCGAGGAGGATGCCGATCGAGCAGCACGTCCACGCAACGGGCCCAGGCGTTGCCCCCAGTGCCTGCGCGAGGAAGTCGGTGCCGCAGCCGGCGAGCACGGCAATGGCGCCAGGGCCGATGACGAGGCCGCCGGTGCCCGCGTATGCGGTGCCCACGGCCGGACCCCACGCCTCGCGCAGCATCCGGTACTGCCCGCCCATGCGCGGTCGCAACACGCCGAGTTCGGCGAAACAGAGTCCGCCCACGATCGCGACCAGCCCGCCCGTGGCCCAGGCGAGCATGGCCCAGCCGCCGCTGCCGGTGCGCGCGACGACTTCTGCAGGGCTGAAGAAGATGCCGATGCCGATGCAGGCGCTCAGCACCACGGCCACGGCGTCGACGAGCCGCAGCCTGCGCACGAGCACGGTCTCGGGAGTGGTCACACCCCGATCCTAGCCCGCGCAGGCTCGCATTCCGCCGCCGCAGTCGCCATCCTGTCCGCATGTCCCGACTCGACTACAAGCAGGCCGGGGTCGACTACGCCAAGATCGACCCGCTGAAGATCCTCGCGCAGCAGGCTGCGGCAGCCACCGCCGGGAACCTGAAGCAGCACGGCCTCGCCGAGGTCGCGGCCTCGCGGGGCGAGTCGGCCTACGTCGTGGACTGCGGCGAGTTCCACCTCGCCTCGATCACCGAGTGCCTGGGCACCAAGGCCCTCGTCGCCGACGCCACGCGCGCGGTCACCGGCCGCACCTACTACGACGCGATCGCGCAGGACACGATCGCGATGGCCGTCAACGACCTCGTGACCGTGGGTGCGACCCCGGTCTCGGTGCACGCCTACTGGGCCGCGGGCGGCAGCGGCTGGTTCCACGACCAACAGCGTGCAGCGGACCTCGTGAACGGCTGGAAGGCGGCATGCGACCGCTGCGGCGTGTCGTGGGGCGGCGGCGAGACACCTGCGCTCGCTGGCGTGGTGGCAGACGACCGCATCGACCTCGCGGCCTCGTGCGTCGGACTCGTGCGCCCGAAGTCGCGCCTCACCCTCGGCGAGAAGCTGGCGGCCGGCGATGCCATCGTGCTGCTCGCCTCCAGCGGCATCCACGCCAACGGAGTCTCGCTCGCGCGCAAGCTTGCGGAACGCCTGCCCCTGGGCTTCGGCACGCGGCTCCCGAGCGGTGCCCTCTACGGCGAGGCGATCCTCGCCCCCACCGTGCTCTACTCACCGGTGACCGAGGCCCTCGCACCTGCAGGCATCGTGCCCCACTACTGCGCCAACATCACCGGCCACGGCTGGCGCAAGGTCATGCGCCACCCCGGCTCATTCACCTACCGCATCCGCACCGTCCCACCGGTGCCCGAGGTGCTGCAGTTCCTCGTCGAGCAGACGGGCAACGACCTGCGCGAGGCCTACGGCAACCTCAACATGGGAGCGGGCTTCGCGTTGTACGTGGCGGCCGCGGATGCAGAGCGCACGGCGGCAATCGCCAGGCAGCACGGCATCGAGGCCTGGGTTGCAGGCACGGTCGAGGCGGGCCCCAAGCAGGTGGTGTTGGAACCGCTCGGCATCACCTACGGCGCCGACGACCTGCACGTGCGCGCCTGAGCGGCGGCGTGGATCACGGCCGAACGGTGGCCGTGCCGTCGAACCACTGCTGGTAGCGCGGCCACGACCACGTGGCGAGTTCGCGCCCTACGCGCAACCCCACGTCGTTGTCGATGGAGATGTG
>JBEGVB010000108.1:0-6057 GCA_041178545.1 Planctomycetota bacterium | reverse complement strand
AAGGCCGCAGCGGTGTTCCAGAACGAGCTCTACGTCGGCGGATTGTTCTCGAGCATCACGTCGCCCGGCCAGCCGGCCGTCACCGCGCCCGGCATCGCCCGGTGGAACGGCACCAACTGGTCGGCCGTCGGCGCCCTCAACGCCATCACGCCGGACGTGCGTGCGCTGGCGGTGTTCAACGGCAACCTTGTCGCAGGCGGCTCGTTCTCGTCCATCGGCGGCGTGAGCGCGACCAACCTTGGGAACTGGAACGGCACGACCTGGAGCGCCTCGGGCAACCCGAATGCCGCCGTCGACAGCCTCGGTGTGCGCAGTTCCGTGGCACTGACCAGCACGCTGTTGTTCGTGGGTGGCCGCTTCACGAGCATCGGCGGGGTTGCGGCGCAGGGCGTGGCCCGCGTTGCCGCGCTGGTGGGGTCGAGTTGGAATCCGATGAGCGGGTTGCCGGCCTCGTACGTGACGGACGGTGTCACCCTCTTCGTCCGCGGCGTGGGCACCTCGTCCTTCGAGTGCAATGCAGGCACCGGCTCGACGGTGCACCGGTGGAACGGCACGGCATGGACACAGGTGTTCGAGGTCGCTCCGGCGACGGTCTCGTGCCTGACGCAGCAGGGCGGTCAGCTCACGTCCGGTGTCAATGCCCTCGAGTTCAACGACCCTTCCAAGTCCAGCTACGCCCTGCGTCGCGCCGACGGCACGACGCTCCACGGGCAGGGGATCCGCGGCAACGTGCTCGCGGTGGAGGAGTTCAACGGCCAGACGGTGATCGCAGGTGACTTCCAGCAGATCGACGGCACGACGGTGAACGGCGTGGCCATCGGCAGTGCCGGCAACTGGCAGCCGCTGGGGAATGGCGTCACCGGCGGCGTGGGCAAGGTGCGCGCCATGATCGTTGTCAATGGCAGCCTCCATGTCGGTGGTGACTTCGCCCTCGCAACGGGCGGCGTGGCCGATCGCCTTGCGGTGTGGAATGGCACGTCCTGGGGGCAGGTGGGCAGTGGGGGGGCGAATGGTCCGGTCCACGCGCTCGCAAGTGTGGGATCCACCATCATGGCCGGCGGTTCATTCACCACGATGGCAGGCGTGAATGCGCGCGGCCTTGCGATCTTGCAGTCCGGGGTCTGGTCGAACGTGGGCGGCGGACTCGATGGCAACACCGGCAACCCCGTGGTGGATCACCTCGCCACCATCAACGCTTCCTTCTGCGTCGCTGGCACGTTTGTCACCGCGGGCACGGGCAACCTCGTGGTCAACAACCTCGCGCGCTTCCAACTTGCTGGTGCCCGATGGGATCCATACCTGCTGTCTGGAATCTCCGTTGGTGCGCCGGCAGTGGGCGCGGTTGGCGTGTATCAAAGCACATCGGAATGGCTTGTTGCGGTCCAGTCCAATGACCCGGCGTGGCAGGTCATCTACCGCGGCAGCGACAACGGCATCATTCTCAGCCCCGTCGAGAGAGTCCCAGGGGCGGTCCTGCGGGTCAACGATGCCCAAGCGTTCAAGTCGGTGGCTGCTGACAACTGGCTGCTCTACCGCGGGCAGCTGCAGGAGATCGTCGGCACCACGACCACTACCCTCCAGGGATCCCTCGCACGCTTCGACTCAGGTTTCAGCGTTCCCCCCGCAGAGGACCATCCGATTGCACTTCTCGGTGGGGGTCGTGGCTCTCTCCTGATTCGCTTCGACGGCGATGTAGTCGTTGGCGGCATGGCTCGTGCTGCAGCCGAAACCGTCGTGCGAGGCGGTGTGGGCCAGCTGGCACCGAACTGTCGTGCAACAGCAACCTCCTTCGGCTCCGCCTGCGGCTCCGCTACGGATCCGAGCGCGCCCCAGTCATCGGTCGACAGGTTGCCTTGGATTGGTGAGCCTGCCCTTGTGCGCACCAACAACATCCAACTGAACAGCCTCGGTGTCGTGGTCCTCGGTTTCCAGATTGCAGCAACGCCGCTTTCCGTCATCCTGCCTGGGCTTGGCGGTCCCTGCGACCTGCTCGTAAATCCCGTTGCCACCCTCCTCGTTACGCCGCCGAGCGGGAGTTCCGTCGTGTTGCACAGCATCTTGATACCCAACTCACCCTCGCTGAACGGGGTCCAGGTGCTGGACCAGGTCTTGAATGTCCGGACCGGGCCGAGCGGGATCGTCGGTCTGGCTGCGTCCCAGGGGATCGCATGGGTCGTCGGCTCCAGGCCGTAGCCGCCCGTTGCGAGACCACGACCTGGTCCAAGCTCGTCGTGGGTCGCCTGCGTGGGACCGAGGCATGGGCCTCGGTCGACGACTGGAACGGACTAGAGGGTCGCGACCCACGCGTGACCGTGCATCGGATTGCCGTGACACCCACTGGCTGCGCGTGCGGCTCGCACGCCACGAGTTCCACCACAATGGCACTCCTCCGGTGCCTGCGCCACGAGCCTGCGTGCACGCGCTCCTGCTGCATGCCGGTCGGCCTGGCCCGCCGGCATGTCGTTCCAGTCCCGATCGCGGACCAGACTGCGTGCCGTGGCTGCAGCCGAGGCTAGGATGCATCGGGCCGCCCCTTCGGCGGCCAGCCCCTTCGGAGTCGCTCGATGCTGTCGATCCGCGCCGTGTTCCTGCTGACCTTCGTGTCCCTCCTGGGGCTGATGCTGGCGCTCCTTTGGACCGTCTCGCGCGTCGTGCAGCACCAGGAGGCCGTGGCCGCAGCCGAGTCGCGCCGTTACGAGTCCTACCAGCTCGCCGACGAGCTGCGGCAGAGCTCGGACGACCTGACCCGGATGGTCCGCACCTACGTGGTGACCGGCGACCCCGCCTACGAGCAGCACTTCCAGCGCATCCTCCGCATCCGCGAGGGCGAGGCGCAGCGGCCGGACGACTATGGCGGGATCTACTGGGACTTCGTGACCGCAACGGGCGGGGAGCCCGGCGGCGTGGGCGCCCCGGTGGCACTCAAGGACCTGATGCGCGAGATGGCCTTCTCCAAGGAGGAGTTCGCGAAGCTCGACCAGGCGAAAGGTCGCTCCGACCAGTTGGTGAAGCTCGAGAAGCGAGCCATGGCCGCGGTGAAGGGGATCTTCCCGGATGCAGCGGGTGCGCTCGTCGTCCGGGGCGAGCCCGACCTTGCGCTCGCGCGCAGCCTGTTGCACGGGCCGGAGTACCACCGCGCCAAGGCCGACATCATGGAGCCCATCGACGAGTTCCTCGGGATGGTCGAGGCGCGCACAGCCGCGGAAACGGCCGCGCTCCGCGCCGAGGGGCAGAAGCTGGGCCTCCTCGCGCTCGCCTTGATGGTGGCGATGCTCGGGCTGCTCGGGCTCGCCTACTTCAAGATCCGCGCCCGCGTCGAGCGTCCCGTGCGCGCCCTCGCGCAGGCGGCCGAGGCCATCGAGTCCGGCAAGTACGAGACCCGGGTGGCCGTCGAGGGCAAGGACGAGCTGGGCCGGCTCGCCACCGCGTTCAACAGCATGTCCGGGGCGATCGCGCGCGACATCGACCGTCGGCAGCAGACCGCGGCAGAACTCTCGGAGGCGCGTGAGCAAGCCGACGCCGCGAACCGCGCCAAGAGCGCGTTCCTCGCCAGCATGAGCCACGAGCTCCGCACGCCGATGAACGCCATCCTCGGCTACAGCGAGATGCTGATCGAGGAACTGGAGGACGAGGGTCGGGATGCCGCGGTTGCCGACCTGCGCAAGATCCACGGTGCCGGCAAGCACCTGCTCGCGCTGATCAACGACGTGCTCGACCTGTCGAAGATCGAGGCCGGCAAGGTCGAACTCTACGTCGAGAGTTTCGAGGTGCAGACCGTGCTGGACGAGGCGAATGCCACGCTGGCGCCGCTGGCTGCCAAGAACGGCAATCGCCTCGTGATCGAGGCGGGGAGCGGCATCGGCAAGATCCGCGCCGACCTCACGAAGGTCCGGCAGTCGCTGTTCAACCTGCTCAGCAACGCGGCCAAGTTCACGAAGGACGGGACGATCACGCTGAAGACCTGGGTGTCCGCGGACCGGATCCACTTTGCCGTCACCGACACCGGCATCGGCATCCCGGCCGACAAGCTCGACCTGGTGTTCGAGGAGTTCACCCAGGCCGACTCGTCGACGACCCGCAACTACGGCGGCACGGGGCTCGGACTCGCGATCAGCCGCCGCTTCTGCCGGATGATGGGCGGCGACATCACGGTGCAGAGCGTCGTGGGCAAGGGATCGACGTTCACCATCGAGCTGCCGCTGCGGGTGGACGTGCGCGAAGCGCTGCGCGAGGCCTCGGTCGAAACCGCGGCGACTCCAGCCGGCGAGCCGGTGGTCACCAAGACAGGCGCTGCCGTGCTCGTCATCGACGACGACCCCGACGCGCGCCAGCTGCTGCAGCGCACTCTGGAGCGCGAGGGCTTTGTCGTGTTCACGGCTGCAAGCGGTGAGGACGGCATGGAACTCGCCCGCGTCATCCGGCCCGCCTTGATCACGCTCGACGTGATGATGCCCGGCATGGACGGCTGGTCCGTCCTGCGCGCGCTCAAGGCCGACCCCGGGTTGCGCCCCATCCCGGTCGTGATGGTGACGATCGTGGGGGAGGCAGACACGGGGTTCGCACTCGGCGCCACCGACTACATGACCAAGCCCGTGGACCGCGCGCACCTCGTCGAGTCGATCCAGCGCTACGTGGGGGGGCGGGCAGCAACGACCGTACTGGTCATCGAGGACGACGAGCCGACCCGCACGCTCGCGCGACGCATGCTCGAGGAAGCCGGCTTCGTCGTCGACGAGGCCGAGAACGGCGCCGTCGGTCTCGAGCGCGTCAGGGCCGCACCACCTTCCATCATCCTCCTCGACCTGATGATGCCGGTGATGGACGGCTTCGAGTTCCTCACCCAGCTCCGGTCCGGAAGCGCAGGCAGGCAGATCCCGGTGCTGGTCCTCACCGCAAAGGAGCTCACCAAGGACGAGCAGCGCTTCCTCGACGCGAGGACCGAGACCGTGCTGAACAAGGAAGAGGCCGGCATGGAGAGCCTCGTTCGCCGTGTCCGCGACTCGATCGGCGCAGCCCATCGCCAGGCCTGACCCCACCCCGCGCGCCCTTGGCCGCCGCAGGGTGCGGTTCGAGCCCCCGGCCTGCTGCCGGCTCGGCGCGATCGGGCCGTGCGGCCACGGGCCCCCTGCTGCACGCACAACGCGCCTCGCGTAACCTGCCGCACCCCATGACCACGCTTCCCGACTATGCGATGCGGCCGATGGCCAGCTGCGACCATGGTGCGGTGGCCGCGATCTGTGCGCGCGTCTACCCGACCGAGCGTCCGTACACGGAGGAAGAACTGCGCGCCCACAGCGCGGTGTTCCCGCACGGCCAGATCGTGGCGGTGCACGTGCCCACGGGCACGGTGGCGGGCTGCCACCTGACGCTGCGCCTCGACCTGCAGCAGTTCCACGTCGACGACTCGTGGGAGGTGCTCACCGCCGGCGGCAGCTTCCGCGACCACGATCCCGAGGGGCACACGCTCTACGGCGCCGACCTGATGGTGCACCCCGACCACCAGCACCACGGCCTCGGCAGGCAGCTCACCAACGCTGCGCGCGACCTCGTGTGCGACCTCGGCCTGTGGCGCATGGTGGGCGGCAGCAGGCTGCCTGGCTACCGGGCCCATGCCGCCGCGTACGCGCCGCAGGACTACATCCGCGCCGTTTCCGCGGGCAGCCTCACGGACCCCGTGCTCACGGCGCACCTGCACGACGGTTGGCTCGCCGCCACGGCCATCCAGGGCTACCTGCCGCACGACGAGGAGAGCCTCGGCTGGGCCGCGGTCATCCAGTGGCTCAATCCCGCATGTCCGACGCCGCCCGGGTTCGACCTGGCGCGGCTGCCCCGGCTGCACCCGGGGAACTGACGCAGCTCACCCGCCCAGCGTTGCAGCCTGCGGGGGCGCGCCACCCTCGCGCACGCGCACCGTGCGCACCCTGCGCGCCGAGACTTCGGTCGCCTGCAGCCCCACACCGTCGGGGCCCTCGAACCAGCGCCCCTGTTCGGGCAGGGCGCCCCCGGCGCGGTGCACCACGAGGCCGCCCATGCTGCGCACGTCGTCCGGGTGCTCCA
>JBEGVB010000107.1:0-11307 GCA_041178545.1 Planctomycetota bacterium | reverse complement strand
AACACACAGGAGGTGAGCAAGATTGCCGACTTCCTGCCCATGGCCATGGCGTGCATCACGCCGCTCGAGGCGGGCGAGGATCACGCGCTTGCCGTGGTCGACGTCACGTTTCCCGAGCGGGTGCGGTCCCTCTGCGTGATGTTCCGGTCCGGTGCCGACCGCGACGGGGACCTGCAGCTCAGCTACCGACTCGACGAGGGGGCTGAGGTGTCGATCGGTCCTGGCCAGCTGCTGGCGAACTCGCTCCAGCTGCCAGAGCCCGAGGTGCTGGAGATTGCCGTCGGGGATCCGGGTTGCAGGCGTTTCCGTCTGTTCGCACGCATGCGCAGTGCCCACGACCATGCGGACGGCGTGGTGGTACGGCACCTTGCGAGCTTTGTCAGTGGCGGCCACGTGGAGTCGGACCCTGTGTGTCTCGCGGTGGTGGCCGATCCCGACCTCGTCTCCTGGTACGCACAGCCTGCTCTCGATCCCGGTTCCCACCGGCGCACCAGCTGGAATGCGCTGCCAGTGCTGCAGGTGAAGGAGCTGGCCCTTGCGGAGCGGCGGCTCACCGAGTTGCCTCCCGGTTGGGTGCCGGGAGGGATGGTGCTCGAGCCCGGGCGAAGGGACCCTCGTTTGCTCGATGCCGTCATCGCCATGTCGCCCGTTGCCTCATCGGCACCTCCGGTGGCCGGCCAGTTCCACCGGGTGGAGGTGCAGAGCGGGGAGACAACGGACCCGCTCCCCTGCGAGGCCCTCTCGACGGTGGTCCCGGTCATCCTGTCGGTCGCTGACGCCGATGGCGACCGCCAACGCGACTTCCTGCTCGCTGACTCCCAGTACTCCCAGCCGGGTTACCGCTCGGGGCGCTTGCTCCTCGTCTCCAGCGCGACCGGCAGCCAACTCAACTCATGGCAGCTGCCCCCGGTCGGCACCAAGACTCCGCACCACCAGCTCGGGGAGGTCGTGCAGCCAGTGCTTTCCTACGCCACCGACAACTTGTTCGTCGCTGATGCGCGCGGCTACCCAGGCGGGGAAGAGAAGCGGGGCGCCATCGTGCTGCTTGACACCCGTTCGAAGGCTCTGGTTGCGCGTGTCGACGGCATGGACCCGGTTCCCGATGTCGGACTCAACCTCGTACCGCTCGCGGAGCCGGCCGACCTCGACGGCGACCGGTTGTTGGAGTTTGCAACCCTGCGACCGATGGGGTCGCGCGCGAACCGCGATTTCCCACCTTCGGTCCTCGAGATCTGGAGCGGCAACGGTCTGCTGCAGCTCCAGGGCATGCCGCCGGCCGTCGTAGGAGGTCTCGAGTTCGTGCCCCTGCACCGATACTACTTCGACGCGCGGTCCCGGTGGGCCAGTGGGTGCTGGGTTCCGGACACCGATGGGGACGGCAAGCCCGAGCTCTTCCTCTCCTTCTCCCACCTGCAGAGCATGGGCGGCACGGTCATCATGACGATGATCTCCCTGCCGCGCGGCGTGCTCTGGGACCAGCAGGCCAGGCTGGCTGGCGATGGCCAGTGGGACCCTCAGGACACCGAGCTACGGCAGGCTTTTCCGGTGGCAGATCTCGACGGCGACTCCCGTGGCGACGTGGCCCTCCTCGTTGGCATCCACTCCCGTTGCCGGGTGCTGTTCGTCTCGTCTGCGGACGGCAGCATGCTTGGTTCGCAGGCGCTGCCCAATGACTTCCGTGGTGCCAAGGGCATCGCTGCGGACGACCGCGTGCGCATGCTGCATGTCCCCGACCTCGACGGGGACGGGTTCGGCCAGTTGCTCGTCCCGCGCGTGCGGCAGGGACCGGACGGGCAGCCGCGGTGCACGCTGGTGCTGTACGACCTGCAGCGGTTGCGGTGAAGCCGCTCGCGCGCGCTGTCATCAGCGGGTTGCGCGCAACTCGACCACCGTCTCGTCGCCGCGGTCGGCGGCTGCGAGCGCGCGCATCCAGTCGCCGAAGCGCTGTGGCGGGATCGTGGTGGGACGCAGCGAGAAGGTGCGCTCGATGCGGAGTCCCTTGGCGCCAGGTCGCACCACGAGGCCGTAGTCGAACGTGCCCTCGCTCACGACCACGGCGCCCGGAAGGTTCGCGACCTCGAGGTCGGGACCGGTGACGAGTTCGACCTCCCAGCGCGCGTGCAACTCGGCTGGGAGCCGCATCGGGAGGGTGCGCTTCGACCGGTCGCCGAAGGAGGGGACGTAGCTGCCTCTGGGCAGGGGCAGCTGCAGGAGGGTCTTGCCGTCGGCAGCCTGTTGGAGCGCCCGGCGGGTGGCACGGACGCGGAACACGACCGGCTTGCCCACAGGCTCCAGGTCGCGCGCCTCGGCAAGCGACAGCTGCCAGCCGGGCAGCAGCTGCTGTGCGACCTGGCGGCTGATCTGCTTCTGCTCGTCTGCAGGTCGCTCGCGCAGTGCGTCGGCGATGCCGAAGCCTGCCGCACCGGCGAAGGACACCTCGACGTCGAGCGTCACGTTGCCACGGTTGCCGACCGTGGCGGTGCCCCGCGCCGTGAAGGACTGCGACCATGCCTCTGCCGACTGCGGCACCCGCACCAGCTCGAATCCGTCCTCGTCGCACAGCAGCGCCCGCGCACCGAAGCGACTGCCCTGCACCCAGCCTGCAGGGTAGTACCGGGGTGCGTCCGCGAAGAACCACAGTGGCTCACGGCCAGGCACGGGGACCACCGCGCAAGGCACCTGGAAGGGGTCGTCCTGGTCGAACAACGGCGCTTCCCCGGAGCCGAGTTCCTCGCGCTCGCCCTCGGCGAAACCGAGTCGGTGCGGGATGCCTGCTGCACGCAGCATCGAGACGAACAGGCCGAAGCGGTCACCCTGTCCGCGCAGCACGGTCTCCGTGGGGCTGGACGAGGACCCGTCGCGGACCTCGCGGTGGCAGTGCTCATGCAGCGCAAGCACCTTCGCAGCAGGGTCCTCGACGCCAGCCAGTGCCTCCTCCGTGGTGCGTCGCACCTGCAACGAGGGGCGCGTGGCCCGCACCAGGGCGCGGCGCGACGCGCGCGCGACGGCACCCATCGCACCGTCCTCGCCCCAGCCGGCAACGGGCACCAGCTCTTGCACGGGCGGCGTGGCGCGTTCCGTGGGCAACCGGTCGACCTTCTCGGCACGGAAGACGAGGGCGCGGCGCCCGTCCCCGAGGTCGAGCTCCTCGCTGGGTGCATCGAGGCCGCGGGTGCGGAGCTCGCCGGGCGAATCCTCGTGGAGGACGAGCACGAGCTCGGAGAGGCCGTACGGCTCGTCCTCGGAACGGAAGAGGAAGGTCAACGGCTGCTGCGGGTCGGGCCGCGTACTCGCTCGGTGGTTGCGGTACCGGAACTCGACAAAGGCACCCGGCTCCAGGCGCGTCATGCTGAACCCCTCGTCGAGGCGCACGGGCGTTGCCGTGGTCCCGTCGGTGCCGAGGGTGCGGATCAACAGCAGTTCGTCTGCAGCTGCGGCTTCGCGCGCGTCCTTGGTGGCCTCCACGCCGGCGAGGTCGTTGACCCTTCGCACCATGTGCACTTCCTGCACCTGGCTGCCGTCGGGGAAGACCTCGACGATCATCTGGTCGAGAACCGCGGTGGTGGGTGCCGATGCATCCTGCGGTCCGGACTGGTGTGCGCGTGCCGCGGCGAGTCCGTCGCGACGGAAGCGTGCGAAGTGGGCCCAAGGGTCCTCAGGTCCCGCCACGCCTGCGACCACGGCACGGAGCCCGAACTGGTCACCGCGCAGGGCGAGACTGCGGTCCCACGCGGCAAGTGCCGCCGCATCGTCCCCGAGCTGCAGCAGTCGTTCGCCCAGCGCGCGCTGGATGTCCGCGTCTGCCGCGGGGCTCGCGCCGAGCGCTTCCAGCGCACTGCGCAGCGAGGCTTCGTCACCCAGCCTCCTCGCGAGTGCTGCACGCGCCATCAGCAACTGGAGCGGCGGCTCGCCGGGGAATCGGTTGGCCGGGAACCAGGCATCGAGGGCTTCGCGGGCCAATGCCTCGTCCTGGCAGTCGAGCGCCATCTGGAACAGGCTCTGGGCAGCAGGCTCGTGGTCGGGTCGCGCCGCGAGCGCTGCACGCAGCTGTGCGACGGCGCCGCGCGCGTTGCCTTGTGATGCGAGGAGGTTTGCCGTCATGCCGCGCGGGCGTGGGTCGCCCGGGCACGCAGCAGCCCATGCCGCGAGCAGCGGCTGTTCCTCAGCCGTGAACCGCAGCCTGCGCAGGGCTGCTTGCCACGAGGAGTAGGTCGCGGGGCCGGCATGGCCGGCCTCGGCCTGTGCCCGCAGCAACCGCACCGCCTGTTCCCGCTGGTCGGCATCCTCGAGCTGGCGCACGCGGGCACGCACCGCCGCATGGTGGTGGGTGGGCAGCGCTGCCAGTGCCAGTTCCTCGAGCTGCGCGGCACGGGCACGGCGTTGCTCCTCGGGCAGGTCCGATGCAGCGCGCAGCACGCCGGCGAGAACCAGTGCCGGCTGCGGCTCGCGCACCTGGGCGCTCGTGGCAATGTCGGCGAGAGCCAACAGGTCCTCCTCGCGGTCGAGCCGCTGGGCCACGGCAGCTGCGGCGGCGAGGGCCCACTCGGAGGACTGGGAGGCAGTCAGCAAGGCTGCAAGGCCGTCGTCCCACACAGGTGCCCCAGCATCGTCTGGCGCGACGTGGGGTGCGGGCTCGGCGGAGGCATCCACCTCGACCAGTCCGTCGAGGCGGCCGCCGTCCGCACCCACGTAGCGAAGGGCCACGACATGGGCGCCATTGGTACAGGTCTTGAGCACGACGTGGTTCTCGCCCGGCAGGAAACGGACCGGCGCGTGGCGGGCGTGGGTTCCCGGCGTGAGTGCGGGGTCGACGGAGGCCACGATCCTGCCGTTGACGAACAGCTCGAAGGCGCCGTTCGCGCACTCCACCTCGGCGAACCCGACCACGGGATTGTCGGTGCGCACCCGGTGGAGGGCGTACCAGCAGCCGCTGAGCACGAGCTTGGGGTCGGTCAGGTTGACCGTGCGCTGCAGTGTCTCGCGTACGAGGACCCGAGCCGTGACCGTCCTGCCGCGGCCGGCAAGTGCCTCGCCGAGGCGCGGGAATCGTGCCTCCGGGGGGAACGGCACGTGGTTCCAGTGGTCGCCGTGGTCGCCGAACGGGCCCACCACCAGCAGGCTGGATGCATCCCCGGCCCATGGATCCACAAGCGGTCCCGTCACGCCAGCAGCTGCCTGCAGCCGCAGGCGCAGGTGGGCGACCGGCAACCGGATGGCTGGTGCGGGCTCTGCAGGCAGCAGCGCCAGCAACTGGGCTGGCGACTGGAGCGCGTCGGTTCTTGCGATCGCCTCCCTCAGCAACAGGGCCCCCAACTTGTCGCCTCGTGCCAGTGCGGTCTCGACGAGGGACCTGATTGCGGCATCAGGGTCGTCGCGTTCGGGCGCCAGCGAGGTCACGAGGGCGCGTGCCACGGCCTCGGTGTCGGGTTGCTGCTGTTGTGCGAGGACGAGGGCGCCCGCGACCAGCGTGAAGGACGTTGCGAGAAAGCGTTTCACCTGACCTCCTTGGCGGGAACGACCTGCAGCCGCTGGGCATCCGCTTCCTGCACGCTGGCAGTGAACTCGCGGAAGGCGGTGTACTCGGTCGGCAGGATGCGGGGCCTGCGGAGCTGCAGCTCGCGTTCGACCACCACCTCGTCTCCCTCGCGGCGCCATGTCCTGCGGAAACTCGCGAACGTGGTCTCCAGCGCAACGGGTGCCGGCAGTTCCGCAGCATTCATGCCCTTGGGCAGTCGCCAGCGGATGGTCTGCCGGTCGCCACGTGGGACGCCGAGGACCAGCGGGTGCCTGCGCTCCGGCTCGGATGCCAGTTCCACCCAGCTCTGCCTGCCGATCGCTCCCGGCAGCAGCAGGCCCTCGCCCTGCTTGCGTGCCAACTCGACTGCACGGAAGCGTGCGCGCAGGGTGACGGGAGTCAGCAACTGTTCGACCTCGCTTGCAGTCACCTCCTCCACGGTCACCTTGCCGAAGGACTCCAGCAGCATGCGCTCCACCAGTTCGGCCCGTCTCGCGGGCTCGCTCGCGAGCAGGTTGCGGAGCATGGCACCCTGGTTGCCGCTCGGCGCGAACTCGACGGTCACCCGTGCGCTGCCGTCTGCGTCCAACTCCGCGGCAACCGTCTCCAGGTCCTGGTTCGCCCCAGGCGTCGTCCAAGGCACTTCCCGCAGCACGGCCTTGCCCTGCTCGACCACCAGCACCCGCGCCCCCTGGTCCATCTCGGGCACGGTGTCCGGCGGGTGCAGCGTGGCAGTTGCGTCGAGGAACCCGCCCGTGGCCGCTGCACCCCGCGGCAGCCAGGCGATGCAGTGGTTGAAGTGACTGACGAGGGGGAGCGTGAGGTCGTCCTCGGACCGCAGCTCGTCGGCATGGATGATCACGGGGTGGGCCTCAATGCCCAGTTCTCCCAGCATTGCGCACAGCAGCAGTGCCTTGTCCTTGCAGTCGCCGTGACGGCGCTCGTAGATGACGTCGGTGCTGTAGGGCTTGTACCCATGGACACCGAACTCCCACGCCTCGTAGCGGACCTCGTTGGTCACGAAGTCGTAGACCGCTGCGATGCGCATGGCATCGTCGGTCGCCCCGGCGGTCAGCTCGCGCACCTTCTGCCGCATCTCCGGCGTGACGACGATCTGGTTGCGCGTCAGGTTCCACCACCAGCTGCTGAAGTTGTCCCACTCCGCGTGCGTCGTGATGCGAACCAGGGGCTCGGTCTCCTTGGGTGACGGCCGACGCGGCTCGTCGACCCATCTTGCGAGGTTCTCGACGCGCCAGCTCCACGTCGTGGAACCGTCGGTGCCGGTGCGTACCGAGGGCTCGGGGACGCCGCCGCGCGCTTGCCAGCGGTAGTCGCGCCCGGCATCTGCAGTCACCGTGAGCACCGAGAGTGCGAGGGGCACCCCGTGCATGCTGGTGAACCAGTGCTCCAGCCCGAAGTAGTCGCCGAAGAAGCCCGGTGCCACGTCGTCGATTCGTCCCTCCACGTCCACCACGTCGCCTGCAGCGAGTCCGCCGAGACCTACCGTGCCGCCGCTCACGCGGGGGCGCTCCACGCGACCATCGGCCTTGCGCACCGTGCATGCCAGGATGCGTGCGCGCTGCTCACCTGCGTAGTGGGGGAGTGACCAGCGCTCGAGTCGCCGTGCACCCTCGTCATTCAGCACGCGGACCACGTCGCGCACGTAGGTGCTCGTGGTCCCGTTGCGGTGCGCCTTGACCACGTGCTGCTGCAGCACGTGGTGGAGCGGGTCGCGCGCGGAAGCTGCATCCTCGGGCGGGCCCTTGTCGGCTGCAGCCAAGGTCGCGTCGTCGATGCGGAAGGGTTCGTGGAAGGGGACCTGTTCGGCCGCGAGGAACTCGAGGTAGCGTTGCTGTTCGCGCAGGTTGGGGTTCAGTTCGAGTGCGTCTCGAAGGGTCTCGAGCTGGCGGTCCGTGTCGCCTGCGAGCCGGTGCAGGGCACTGCACTCCAACAGCGCGGACTCGTCGTCCGGGCACACCGCGAGCCAGTCGGCCCACACCTTGAGTGCCTCGTCGACCCTGCCGTGGCCTGCATGGTGGGCAGCAAGCACGCGGCGCGGGGACCGGAGCAGGGGAGCCTGTGCGACGAGGTTGCGCAACCGTTCGAGCGCCTGTTCCTCCCGCCCTGAGTCCAGCAGGCGGTCGACCAACTGCAACTGGTGCTGTGCCGAGGCCGACACGGTGCCGAGTCGCTGCAGCGTCTCGAGCGCATCCTCGTCCTCGTCCTGTTCCTGCTGCAGCGTCGCAAGGCGCGGCAGGAAGTCCACCGGGCAGTCCTCGAGTCGCAACTGGCGGAGCAACCGCCAGCCCAGTGCGTCCTGGTCCTGGGCCACGAGGACCTCGGCAAGCATCGCCCTTGCCACGGTGCTCTGCGGTGCCACCTGCAGGGCCTGTTCGACGCGGGCGCGTGCTGGTGCGGCCAGCATTGCCGACTCGAGGTCGATGGCCGCGAGCTGGAGCATGGCCTCGACGTGGTCGGGTGCGATTGCGAGCACCCGCTCCAGGTCGGCGCGGCGGGGGTTGTCGTCGCGGTCTGCACGGCTGGCCCGTTGCTTGACCCTCGTGCGGGCGAGCAGGAACGGTGCCTCCGCGAGCGTGGGCAGTGCCTCGGCAGCGGCCGTGGCGAGCAACACGTCCTCGCGCCCCTGTTCGCCGTCCACGTCGGCAACATGCAGCAGCCAGGCAAGGCGGAACTTCGCAGCGCCGTCGCCGGCGCTGGCGAGCCCCGCAAGGGTGCTACGGGCACCGAGGTCTGGTGCCGTGGACTCAGCTGCAGGAGCGTCATCGACCTTGGCCGCAGCCGTCCGCAGGTCGGCTTCTGCAGCGCTGGTCCGCACCCCGGTGAGCGGGCTGCCGTCGGTGCCACGCAACCGCACCATTGCGGCATACCCGGCGCCCTCCTGGTGGCTCACCTTGACCACCAGCAGGTTCCACCCCTCGCGCAGGGTGAGGGCCATCCCGTCCTGGTCGGGGCGGAAGCTCCGTTCGACCTCTCGCTCACCGACCACGGTGCCGTTCAGCAGGACCCGGTGGCTGCCGGAGGAGCCCAGCAGGAGTGCTGCAGGCTGTGTCGATGCCGAGTGGACTGCGGTCGCGAGGAGGCAGCTTGCCTGTTCCGCGGGGCGCACCAGTTCCCCGACCGGGAGGATGCCGTCGACGGCGAGCTCGGGCAGGAGTCGCCACGAGACCTTGCGTCTCTTGCCGTCGAACTGCGCGCCCGGGTCGAATCCCTGCTCTGCAGGCAGCTTTCGCGCATGGCCCTTGCCGCGTTCGTTGTCGAACGGTCCGAGGACCCACCATTCCCGCACCATGCCCAGGTCGTTGGCAAGGGCACCGATACCGGTGGTGCCTGTGCGTGCCGCATGGCTGAGCTGCAACATGCCGAGCCGGTCCCGCAGCGACGGGATGCGTGCCGCGAGCGGGGTCCCTCGCAGTCCATCAAGCGAGCGGGTGAGTTCGCCGCTGTCCGGCTGCTGGCCCCACAGCTCGACGGCCATCGTCATCCAGGTCTCGACGAGTGCGGCTTCGTTCCTCCCTGCGCCTGGCGCCGCGGCACTGGTCGTCGCCAAGGCCGCAAGTGCTGCAGTGGCCTCGCGGTAGCGGGTGGCTGCCTTGAGCGCGAGCGCAGTCTGTTCGGGGAGCGCAGCAGGAGACGGGTCCTGTTGCTGGGCCACGGCTGCCGGGGCCGACAGGAGGGCGAGGAACAGCGCTGCAAGCGCTGTGCGCAACGAGGCGGGCTTCACCCGAGTGGTTTATCGCCGCTGCGTCGCGTCCGCCACAGGAGGAGCCTTCGGCTCCTGGCCGCGCAGTTCCTCGCCGCTCAGTCGCCAGTCCTTGTTGCGGTCGAGGCCCGGCATCACCGACTCCGCCCAGCGCGAGAGCTGCGGGTCGACGCGGCGCAGCGCGAGGCCGAGCTCGGAGGGGTCGATTGCGCCCGAGGCGTCGAGGTCCCACGAGTCGAAGGGCGAGGGCAGGATGGTGGCCCCGGGCGGGGCCTGTTGCCGCTCGATGCCCGGCAGCTGCAGGAAGGGCAGGATCGGCGTCAGCTCCTCCATGGAGAGCGTGCCCGACCGGTTGCGGTCGATGTCGACTTGCTTGAGCAGGGGCGGCGGCAGGTTCGCGTACTCCAGCATGCGCGCGATCTCGGGTTGCGAGAGCTCGCCGCTGCGGTCGCGGTCGAACAGCTGCATCAGGCGCGGTGCCTGCGAGCGTGCTTCCTCGCGGTCGATCAGCGCAACCGGGCGCGTCGTGAAGAGGCGCATCGTGCCGCCGTGCACAACCACGTCCTGGAAGTGCCGGTCGAACTCGCTGAAGCCGAGGAATCCGTTGCGGTTGCGGTCGAGGCGGCGGAACCGTTCGCGCGAGCCGTCGAGGCTGTCGATCGCGTCCACGGCCTCGAAGAGGTCGAGGTCGCCGTCTCCGTTGCGGTCGCAGGCAGCGAACAGCTGGCGGCTGTTCTGGATGTCGTAGCTGGCGGTGGCGACCTCACGGCGGGTACTGGCCTGGGCAGGCTTTGCCGCTGCCTGCTGGGGCTGCTGGACCGTCTGTGCGGACACGGTCGCGCATGCGGCCAGGGCCAGCAGGTGCGGTGCGGCTGCTGCAGCGATGCGTGCGAGGAAGTTCATCCGCTTTCGTGGATCGGCACTCGATTCGTCTCAACTGCAGTCGCTGCCGTCGCGGGCTGCACGGAGTCCCCGGGTGGGGCGCACTGCGTCCATGCCCGAGTTGCCCAAGCATAGCAGCTGCCGTTGGCACCGTCCGCTCGGCACCACTCGTACGGCAGCGTACGCAGGTCTCACGGCACGAACATGGACTCGCGGCCGAGGCGCCGGTGTCGGGTGCCTGCACCACTTGCCGGGTCGAAGCCCGCGGTCTCGACCACCACGCCCTTGTCCCGCAGCACGTCGGCGAGGGCCAGCAGACCGTGGGTGCCGGGGACCAGCAGCACGGCGTCGAGGTCGGAGGAAAGCTCCGCGGCATCGACTGCAGCGCGCAGGGGCAGGTCCTCGGGGTGGTTGAGCGGCTGCACCTGGAACCCGCTGCCGGCGATGGACCCACGTGCAGGGGTGCCTTCGGGCAGGTAGCAGATGGCCCGGGTCACCTTCCTGCCGTTGGCGAGGAGGGTGAGCAGCTTGCGGAAGGCGACTTCGCCGCCTGCCGCACGCACTTCGTTCTCCAGCGCCACGAGGTCCACGAGCACGGCCACGGTGGCCACCGGGGTTGGCGGGACCACCGGAGTGCTCTCCCGCGGCGGGTGCGAGGGGTGCCCTTGGCGTGGGCCACCGCCATGGCGCTGTCGGTCATCCCGGCCGTGGCGGCCGCGGTCCTCGTCGCGCCAGCGGTCGCGTTCGCGGCCGTGGTGTGGGTGGCGTGTCTCCTGGGTGCGGGTCTCGGTGTCGCGGTCCTGCGCGGCGGGTGCCTCGGCCCCGTCGAAGGGCACGTCCTCGTCGACCTCGCTCTCGGGACCGTCGGCAGCGGAACCGCCGTCGCTGCCCTCGCGCGGCGGGTACGGAAGGTCGTCATCACGGCGGCCGCGGCCACGCCGCCTGCCGCGGCGACGGCGGCGGCGTCGCTCGCCATCCTGCCCAAGCCCGCCGGGTTCCCCGTCCTCTCGGGCCGCGGGACCTTCATCCTCGGTCCGAGGGGCCGTGTCCTCACCCGGCTCGCGCCGGTCCTGCAGCGTGGCCGGGGCAAACGCTTCGCGGGGCTGCCAGGGCTCCTTGCGCGCTTCCTGTGCCTCGGCCCTGCGTGGTGCGGGCTCTGGAGCGGGTGCGGCAACCGGCGGTTGCTGCA
>JBEGVB010000106.1:0-44184 GCA_041178545.1 Planctomycetota bacterium | reverse complement strand
CATGGAGGGGCCGGGGAGAGTGCTCGGGAGCGGCACGGTGCTGGCCACGCGCCGACGGGGGAGACTCTGCCTCGACCTCGCACTCGGTGCTGCAGGCTTCCTCCTGGTGCAGTTGTTCCTCGTGCAGGTTGCCGTCGTCCGCGGCCACTCGATGGAGCCGGCGATCCAGGACGGGGACCGGCTGCTCGTCGACCGCGTGAGCCCGGTGCTCGATGCCGTGCACCGCGGCAGCGTGGTCGTGCTCCGCTGCCCGCTTGCCACGCACGTGGACTTCGTCAAGCGCGTGGTCGGCGTGCCCGGGGACCGGATCGCGATGGAGCGCGGCCAACTGCTGGTCAACGGCAGGCCTTTCGACCTCGAGCACGACGTCGTCATCGAGGACGCGTCCAGCTTTCGGCCCGTGCAGGTCCCGGACGGCCACTACTTCGTCCTCGGCGACAACCGTCCCGACAGCTGCGACTCGCGGGAGTTCGGGCTCGTGGCAGCAGAACTCGTCAAGGGCACCGTGCGCGCCCGCTTCTGGCCACTCGCGTGCTCGCGGTTGTTCTGAGTCCACGACCCTGCTGGTACGCTGTCCGTCGTGAACCGTGGCACCATCCTGGTCGTTGGCGGCGCCGCCGGCATCGGCGCGGCGGTCGCGAACGCATGTGGTGACCGATCTGTCGTCTGGTCGCGCCGCCACGGCGTGGACGCAGCCGATCCCGAGCAGGTGCGCAAGGCCGCGCACGCCCTCATGGACCGCAGTGGGGTGCCGTGGGCCGTGGTCCACGCAGTGGGGGACTTCCACGAGGCCCCGTTGCTGCAGACCGACCTCGCGACCACCGAGCACCTGTGGCGCAACAACGTGACGACCGCGCTCCACGTGGTGCAGGCATTCGTGCCGCACATGGCAGCGGCCGGGCGCGGCCGGGTGGTGTTGTTCGGCGCGGCAGGCGTCGACCGTGACCGCGCCATGACGCGGGCCCCGGTCTACTTCGCAGCCAAGGCCGCCTTGTTGCAGCTCACCCGCTCGCTTGCCGCGGAGGTCGCGCCGCGCAACGTGACCGTGAACATGGTCTCGCCCGGTCTCATCCACCACGAGGCCAGCCACCAGGAGAGCCAGCGCCGGATGCTGCCACGTGTCCCGCTGGGGCGGCTCGGCAGCGTGGACGACGTGGTGGGGATGGTGCTCTGGCTGCTGTCGGACGAGGCTGGCTACGTCACCGGCCAGAACCTCACCGTGGACGGCGGGCTCCAGGCCTGAGCCCGCTCAGGCCGGCGCGACTTCCTTGGCCACGTCGTTGGCCAGTACGCCAAGTCCCTCGACCTCGACCTCCAGACGGTCGCCTGGACGGATCGGGCCGACGCCCTCCGGCGTGCCGGTGGCGACCAGGTCGCCACTGTGGAGGGTCGTGTGCCAGGACATGGCCTCGAGCATCCGACTGATGGTGAACACCATGGCCGAGGTGCGCGCCTGCTGCTTCACCACCCCGTTGACGCGCATGGTGACCATCACGTCGGAACCGTCGAAGCTGTCTGCCGGCACGACGAAGGGGCCCACTGGGCAGAACGTGTCGAACGACTTGCTGCGCAGCCACGGGTACTTCTGCTCGCGGTCCGTCCCCTGCAGGTGGCGCGCGGTGACGTCGTTGACGAGGGTGAACCCGGCGACAAGTTCTCCTGCCCGGTCGGCAGGCACGTACTTGCGGCCCTTGTCCTCCGGGTCGTGGAACCCGAGCACGAGGGCGAGTTCGGCCTCGTGGTCGACACGGCCGTCGTGGAAGAAGGGGATGCGCACCGTCCCGCCGTGCGGCAGCAGGGTGTCGGGCAGCTTGCTGAAGAAGATCGGCTCCTTGGGCGCCTCTGCGCCGAACTCGCGTGCGTGGGCCACGTAGTTCTTTGCCAGGCAGAGGATCTTGCCGGGCCTCGGCACCGGCACCGCCCACTGGACGGGTGCAGCCATGGGCGTGCCCTCGGTCATCAGCTCGCGCAGGTGCGCGCTGCGCAGCCCGCCGCGGGCGAGCATCGCCTGGACGTCGACGGGGCCGAGGTCGAACCAGTGGGGGCCGCGCGGGTCGACGATGCCGAGGTGCACCGCGGTGCCCTGCACGAAGCGGAACCATGCCGGTGCCGCCGGCAGGTGCTGGCTCACCGGCACTTCTCCAGTGCCAGCATCGCGTAGCAGGTGCCGATCACCTCGATGCCCTCGTACCAGCGGTCGTTCTTCTGGTTGCGCCACGAGCCGTCGGCCTGCTGCTGGGCCACGAGGAACGTGCGCAGCTCCTTGCGCCAGTCGAGCACCGACTCCTTGCCGTCCTTGTCCGTGGTGCGAAGGTCGGCGATGCCCGCGGCATCGAGGGCCTGGGCCATGACCATGAAGTAGTAGTACCAGCCCTGCCAGCGGGCCTTCTCGCCGAGGCGCGGGTCGGCGCCCGGGTTCTCCTCGAGCGTCCAGTTGGACTGCAGCCAGCGGACCGCAGCCTGCACCCGGGGGTCGTCCCCGCGCACGCCGGCCAGCGTGTAGCTCTTGAGCAGCGCATAGGTCATGGAACCGTAGCTGCGGGGGAGCTTGGTGCCGTCCGGCAGGTCGACGTAACCCATCGGCGAGTTGCCCGGGTAGTACGCCGAGCCACCGTCGTCACCCGAGGTGACCTGGATGAGGTTGCCCTCGTCGTCGGGGACCTTGCCGGAGAACTCGTTGACCGACTTGAGGTTCTGCGTCCGGTGCAGGAACACCATGGCCTTGGCAAAGGCCTCGTGGTCCGCGGGCAGCCCGCTCACCCGCAGGGCCTCCAGGGCGAACTGCAGGTTGCTCAGGTCACCGCGCTGGTCGCCGCCGTAGCCGATCGAGCCGTAGTCGCGGTCGGCGCGCTGGTAGCCGTTCCGCTCCACGTTCTGGATCGCGAGGATGTAGCTCTGGGCGCGCAGCAGTGCGGGTTTGACCTCGACCGCCTCCCAGCGGGCGAGCGCACCCACGGCAACGCACGTGACGTAGTTGGTGTTCTGCTTGCCGAACGAGCCGTCCTCGTTCTGTTGCGAGAGGAGCCAGCGGAGCCCCTGCTCCAGCACGTCCGACTCCTTCTTGGTGCGCACTGCCGCGGGCTTGGTGAGCAGCGCCTGCAGGCCGAGGCTCGTGAAGCCTGGGTCGGGGAACTTCTGCGCTCCCATCTGGAACGAGAAGATGCCGCCTTCCTGCTGGGCCAGCAGCCAGTCGAAGGCCTTCTGCTGTGCGTCGGACCACGGTGCCGCTGCCGGCTGGGTCGCCTTGTCGAGTTCGCGGTTGGCCACCTGGCAGGCGACGAGCTGCACCAGCAGCGGCACCGCCGCAGTGGCGTCGAACGGCTGCTTGCCGAGCAGCTCGTTGGCTGCCTGGGCGTATGACTTGCCGATGTCCTGCGGGTACCAGTCGGCGCGCACCGACTCCAGCGTGGTGCGGACGAGCGATCCCCAGGAGGGGACCTCCTGCTTGTTGCGCGCGAGCCAGGTGCGCGCGGCATCGACCTCCGTGCGCGTACCGTCCGGGTCGATGGCAGCAAGGGCGTCGGCGATCCACGCCGTTGCCTGCGCCTTCTCCATCGTGTCGCCTGCACCGAAGGAACCGTCTGCCCCGCGGCTCTGGAAGAACGCGTTGAGGGTCGGCTTGACCACCGGTCCGTCACTCACGTGGTAGCGGCGGTGGCAGTTCGCCATGGCTGTGAGCACCTGGGCGGATGCCACGAGGCTTGCACCGCCCAGGGGTGCGTTGCCCTGCTGGCGCGCGTGCTGCCGCAGCCCGTCGACGAGCTGGTCGATCTCCGCCTTGAAGATCGTGCCGGACTTGCGGGTCGGCTTTGCCGGGGCCTGGGTCTCCTGTGCGGCCAGCGGCGCCGTCATGGGGCCCGTGGGCAGGACCGCGAGGAGACCGAGGAGGAGAACCGAGGAGCGGGCGAGGGTTCTGTTCATGGGAGGGGGGATGGTTGGGCGGGAGGGTAGGACAGCCCCGTCCGGACCGCCAACGATTCTGCGGTCCTGACCCTCCCCGGGGTGCCGGGGCGCGACCCGGGCCGGGACGGCCCGTGGAGGATTCGCACAGGGTTGCTGCGCGGCACCGGGCTTGGCCTACTCTGTGTGCGGCCATGAACGAACGAATCGAACAACTGCCGGTTCACCCGCTGCAGGAACTCGAACGGCTGCGGGACGAGATGCTCGTCGCCGGCGCCACCGTGTTCGACTTCGGCACCGGCGACCCGGGCGAGCCGGTGCCCGAGTCGGTGCGGGAGGCCCTGCGCGAGGCCGTTCCCGCGACGGCGCGTCAGGCCGGTGGCGGTGGCGCGCGGGCGCTGCGGCGGGCCGCGGCCGAGCACCTGTACCGCCGGTACGGCGTGACGGTGGACCCCGAGCGCGAGGTGCTGCCGACGATGGGCAGCACCGAGGCCCTGTTCCACCTGCCGATGCTGTTCGCACAGGTGCCGTCCGACAAGGACTTGGTGCTCTACGGCGAGCCTGCGAAGCCCGTGTACGAGTTGGGGGCGCTGTTCGCCGAGGCGTGGACCTACGCGGTGCCGCTCGGCCCGGCCAATGGTTGGCAGATGGACCCCGACCTCGTGCCGGAGTCGGTGCTGCGGCGCGCTGCCGTGGTGTTCCTCAACTCGCCGCACGACCCGACGGGTGCGGTGCTCTCCGACGAGGTGCTGCAGGCGTGGGTGCGCGCGCGCGAGCAGTACGAGTTCGTGCTCGTCAACGACGAGGGCCAGGCCGACCTCGGTCGTGGTGCCGTGCGGCCGCGCTCGCTGCTGGAGTTCGGCCGGCGGGGCTGCCTCGTGGCGCACTCATTGGGTGAGCGCGCCGGCATCGGCAACTGGCGCAGCGGTTTCGTGGCCGGCGACGCGGCTCTCGTCGCCCGCGCCCGCAGGTTCCGCACGGGCATGGGCATCGCACCACCCGACTTCCTGGCCGACGCTGCTGCGGTTGCATGGCGTGACGACCAGCGCGTCGGGGCACGTGCCGAGCAGCTGGTCCAGAAGCGCGAACTGGTTGCAGCTGCGCTTGCTGTCCGCGGGCTGCGCTGCACCAAGGGCATCGGACTCTACCTTTGGGCCGAGCTGCCGCAGGGCGTGACCGACCGCGAGTACGCGGCTCGGTGCCGCGAGGTCGGGATCCTCGTCGCGCCGGGGAGCTGGTTCGGCAAGGCGCAGCAGCGGTTCGTGCGCATTGCACTGGGCCCGACGCTTGAGCAGTGCCGGGCCGCGGTTGCCGCCTGGCCGCACTGAGCCAAGTGCCACCGGCATCACGCGCGGTGGGTCAGCGGCAGAGCTGCACGGTCCGAGAACTCGCGCACGGCACGCGCCATCGCGTCCGCGTCGCACGGCTGCACGGCCACGTCCAGGTGTTCGCGGTTGCGGAGGTGGCTCACCGTTCCCACACGCTCGCCACGTGGGTTGTGGATGCCGATCTGCGCGCCGACATACCGCCGGTAGTCGTGTCCCAGGCTGAAGACGCGTGCACTGCCGCCCCAGAGCCCGCCGAGTGCGGACTCGACCTGTTCACGGGACAGCCAGCCCTCGTTGCTCGAGGACACGACCACGGCACGCGCGCGGACGCGGCGCAACAACTCGCCGAAGGCGCCTGCGATGCGGACGCGCGAGTTGAACGGGCTGTTGCGCTCCTTGCAGTCGGTCCGCTTGCAGGCGATGCCGAACACCTCGGGCCTGTCCCACCGCACGAGTGACTCCCACACGTGGTAGTTCCGCAGGTAGGAGTGCTGGTTGTAGGGCGGGTCGAGGTAGGCGACGTCGGCCTCGAGTGCGGTTGCCGCCTCCAGCGCATCCATCCCGTGCGCCTCGCAACGCCCCGACGCCGGCCGGGCCACCAGGTCGGGCAGCCGCAGGTCCAGCTCGCGGAACGACCGCGGGGCCCACTGCTTGAGGTAAGCCATCTGCACCCCGGTGGTGGAGTCGACTCGGTCCGCTGCCTCCATCAGGCTCACCAGCACCACGGCCTCGAGCAGGGGTTCGAGGGACTTGCGCGCGATGGCGTTGCGGATGGCCTCGATGCGCTCGCCGTTGTGCGGCTGGATGAACCGCGAGCGGATGCAGTACGTGTCCGTGAACCAGCCGGCCTCCCCGGGCAGCCGACGGAACTCGGCCAGCAGCCGTTCGGCGTCGGCTGCAACGCGTTCTCGGTCCGCCTCCACGTAGCAACGTGCAATGGCCAGTGCGTAGGAGTTGTGGTCGTTCGCTAGCACGCGGAAGCCGAGCTGCTTGAGGGCATGCCCGACGCGGGCCGTCCCGCTGAACAGGTCGGCAACCGAGGCCGCCCCAGGCACCGCGCGCACCAACCCCGTGATCCACGGCAACAACGTGCGCTTGCTGCCGAGGTACTTGATCATGCCCTTCGGCTCAGCGCTCGAGGGGCAGCCCGGAGTGGGCCCACAGGTGCAGGCCGCCTGCGAGGTTGGCCAGCCGCCGGAATCCCGACTGGTGCAGGAACACGCACGCGTGGGCGGAGCGGATCCCGCCGGCGCACACGACCAGGTAGTTGCCCTGCGGGTCGAGTTCGTCGACGCGCTGGGGGAGTTCGTGGACCGGGATGTGCTGGGAGCCGGGGAGCCGGGCGCTGCGGAACTCGTGGTCCGTGCGAACGTCGAGGATGCGCAGCGAGGGGTCCTGCTGCAGTTCTGCGCTTGCCGCCAGGGGCTCCAGGTCGCGGTGGGTCATGGGTTGTCAGTCGAGGTGGGCACGGTCGCTGTCGCCCATGACCACCTTGCCGGAGGGGAAGTACTCGTTCCAGCGCCTGCTCACGGTGGCTGCCGTGTCCGGGTCGCAGAACAGTTCCTCCGGGTAGGTGGGCTTCATGCGGGCGTCGACCACGACCGGGGGAGTGTAGCTGGGCTGGTGCCGCACCACCCGCATCGATCGCGCGTGCAGGTCTGCTGCGGGCTCGAAGCGCGTGAACGTGGTCCAGAGGAAGTTCACTGCGCTGCGCGCGGCCTTGCGCGCGTCGTCGACCAGGACGACGAGGGGCCAGTTGTCGAGCGCAGGGCACTGTGCGAGGCGTGCGGCAGCACCTGGTTCGGCCACATGGGCGGGTCCCTCGACGACCAGTGCGCCAGGGCAGAAGGGGATCGCGCGGACGAATCCCTGCGGCAGCTCGCCGCGGAACTCGCCGGGCAGCTTGCGCACCGGCTCGCCGGAGCCGAGCAACACGCCCTTCGAGCCCTCGTTGACCGCGGGGCCGGCGTAGTCAAGGGTGTCCATCGACAGGTTGCCGAACACGTAGAGGTCGGTCTCGAAGTTGGTGCGCTCCAGCACGTGCACGAGCGTCGCGCGGAAGTCGCGCAGGTCGACGGGGCGGTCCGTGAGCAGCAGGAACTTGGTCAACGAGAGCTGCCCCTCGCCGAGGATGCGGAAGGCGGAGGCCATGGCCTCGCGCTTGTACCGCTGCTGGACCACGGCGGCGGCAAGCGAGTGGTAGCCCGTCTCGCCGTAGCTCCACAGGTCCTTCACGCCCGGCATCGCCACCTTTGCCATCGGCAGCAGCAGGTCCTGCAGGTAGTCCCCCAGGAAGAAGTCCTCCTGCCTCGGCTTGCCCACCACGGTGGCGCACAGGATCGGGTCGCGCCTGCGCATCAGCGCCTTGACCCGCACGAGCGGGTAGTCGTGCTTCAGCGAGTAGTAGCCGTAGTGGTCGCCGAACGGGCCCTCGGGGTGGCGCTCGCCCGGGTGCACCTCGCCTGCGATCACGACCTCGCAGCCGGCGACGACGGGCAACGGGCTCGCTGGGTGCCTGCCGGTGGGCAGGCGGCCGCCGAGCACCAGCGAGGCGAGCATGAGCTCTGGCACGTTCTCCGGCAGCGGCGCGATGGCGGAGAGGATCAGGGCAGGCGGGCCACCCACGTGCACGTGCACGGGCATGGGGCGCCCCAGCTTCTCGTACTCGGCGAGGTGGAACCCGCCGCCCTTGCCGATCTGCACGTGCAGGCCGACGCGGTCGGGACCGAATCGCTGGATGCGGTACATCCCGAGGTTGCCGCCGAGGCCGGCAGGGTGCTCGGTGTAGACGAGCGGCAGGGTGACGAACGGGCCGCCGTCCTTCGCCCAGGTGCGCAGCAGCGGCAGGCGGTCGAGACGCGGGGGCTGGTCGACGACCTCGAGCACCGGGGCGCGACGCAGGTGCTTGCGTCCCACGCGGAGCAGCGAGCCGATCAGGTCGCGTTGCTGCCAGACCTTGCCGAGGCTGGGCGGCAGCATGGTGTGGGGCAGTTCGGCGATGCGGCGCACGAGGGCCTCGGGCCTGGGGCCGAAGGCGAGGTCCACCCTGCGCTTGGTGCCGAACAGGTTGGTGACCAGCGGGAACGAGGCCCCCTTCACCCGGCGGAAGAGCAGTGCCGGGCCGCCTGCTGCGATCACGCGCCGGTGCACCTCGGCGGCCTCGAGGTCGGGGTCGACCTCCGCGTCGATCTCCACCAGTTCGCCCTCGCGCCGCAACACGTCCAGCAGGGCGCGCAGGTCCGCGAGGCCGGAGCCCGCAGGCAATGGCGAGGGGGAGTGGGCACGGGGGGCACTCATGGCGAGCCGGTGGTCTGGGACATCAGGAACCGGCGCACAATGGCTGCAACGCGGCCGGTGGCACCGGGTGCTCCGAGCCGTTCGCGCACCTCGCGCAGGCCGGCAAGGCATGCCTCGCGCGTAGGGCCGTCGCGCAGCAGGTCCACCGTCGCCTCCGCGACCTGGTGCCAGTGGTGCATGCCGTGGAAGCAGAACTCCGGCACCACGGCACGCCCGGCCACGAGGTTGGCGGCGGCGATGAAGGGCACCTGCACGAGGTTGCGGTAGCCCCACACGGCCAGCGGGTTGACGAGGCGGTAGACCACCACGGTGGGTGCACCGTGCAGGCACGCCTCGAGCGAGCCGGTGCCGGACTTGGCCACCACTGCGCGTGCGCGCGCGAGCCACGGGGCGACCGGGCCCACGTGCACCTCCACGTCTGCTGCACCGAGTTCGGCAAGCATCGCACGGACCGTCGCCGCCTTGCGTTCGTCGCGGTGCACGACGGCGACCCGCAGGCCTGCCACCGCCTCCCGTGCCCGTGCCGCGACCTGGACCAGTCCCGGCAGGTTGGCACGGATCTCCGCGCTCCGGCTGCCCGGGAGGACGACGAGCACCGGACGCCCTGCATGGTTCGGTGCCGTGGACGTGTCGACCGGACCTGCAGCAAGGCCGTCCAGCAGCGGGTGACCGATGTAGCCGGCAGCGACCTCGAACCTCGCGAAGAAGCGGGGCTCGAACGGCAGGATCGTCAGGGTCGCGTCAACACTCCTGCGGTAGCGGCGCATGCGCCAGGGGCCCCATGCCCAGTACTGGGGTGCGATGTAGTGGAGCACGGGCACGCCATGGCGGCGTGCCGCCTTGGCCATGACGAGGTGGAGCCCGGGGTAGTCGACGAGCACTGCGAGGTCTGGCGGGTCCTCGCGCAGCAGCCGCAGGAAGCGTGCGTGGGCCCGCACCACCAATGGCAGGTGCCGCAGCACGCCTACGAGTCCCATCACGGCATGCTGGCTCAACGGGTAGAGCAGCGTGCCGCCTGCGCGCGTCATCGCGTCGCCCCCGAAGCAGCTGAAGCGGATGCCGTCGCCTGCCAGGGCTTCCATCAGCCGGGTCGCATGCCCCTCGCCGGACGCCTCGCCCGCGGAGACGAACACGTGCGGGCGCGTGCCGCGTCGGGTCCCTGCCACGGCGCGCAGGCCGTCGGCAACGGCATCGAGGTCCGCAGCGGTCCCGGGCGGGGGTGCCGAGCCCAGCACCTGCAGCGCCTCCTCGCGCCACCTCCTGCGGAACGGCAGGTAGCACAGCATCCGCAGGGGCGAGGCGAGCGCGCGCACCAGCTCGCGCAGCAGCGTGAGGACCAGTTCACACCAGACGACCACGCCGGTCACGGCTCCATCCTCCGCAGCGCCTGCAGTGCGGCAAGGTAGCAGGCCGCGGTCGCGAGCAGCACCCAGCTGGTGTTCCCGGCATGGTCGACGAGGTTGAACATCCGTTCCGGCCCGAGGTTGCCCGCGAGCATCGGGCCGTACCAGTCGAAGTCCGAGAGGCGGAAGATGCTGAACCTGCGCAGCCGCGGGATCAGGTAGATGCCCATCTGCAGGATGGAGATGCCGCCGACCCAGAACGCGACGTGGCTCTGGACCCGGCACAGCACCGAGACGAACGTCGTGAAGGCCAGGAACAGCAGGCAGAACAGTGAGCTGTGCACGCAGCAGAGCGTGAGCGGCCAGAAGGCGAGGTCCTGGTCGATGCTGCGGCTCCACCAGATCGCGGACCAGTTGGCGAGGAAGACGGGCACCACGACCACGAGGGCGGACGGCCAGGCCTTCTGCCAGAGGATGCGTCCACGGGCGACCGGGCGGGAGAGGAGGAACTCGAGCGTCATCGACTCGCGCTCGCGAGCGAAGAGACCCGTGCCCACCAGCACTGCACACGCGAGCCCCGCGAGGTTGACGCCCTTGAAGAACAGCTGCAGTGCCGCCCAGTTGACGTAGGCGATGTCCTCGTTCCGGTTGGTGATGCCCTCGGTGATGTTCCGGACCAGGTCGTAGTCGACCTTGCGGAGCAGGCCGCTGCGCTGCAGGTCGCCGTAGATGTCGGGCCAGAGCAACACGGCGGGCACGAGCAACAGTTCGAGGATCAGGAGGTAGACGAGTCCCATCCACCGGATCTCGCGCCACGTCTTGGAGGCAATCATCGGGCAGCCTCCGCGAGCAGCACCTGGTACAGCTCCTCGAGCCGGAGCACGCCGATCTCCGCCTCCAGCACGTCGTCGGGATGCACGCGCTGGAGCCAGTGCATGGGCGGCCCCTCGGTCTCCAGCAGCAGGACACCGTCGGCCTCGCGGGCGAGCAGGGTGGCACCTTCCGTCAACACCGCGCCCGGTCGCGTCCGGATCCTGAGCCTCCGGGAGAGTCGCGTGCGAGCTGCTGCGACCGTGGCCTCTGGCACCACCGACCCGCCGACCACGAACACGAGACGACCTGCAAGCGTCTCCACCTCGCCAAGGTGGTGGGAGCTGAGCAGGATCGTCTTGCGCCTGCCGTGCAACTCGCGCAGCACCGTCCGCAGGTCGTGCCGTACCGATGCGTCGAGGGCCCGGTCGGGCTCGTCGAGCAGGTAGACCTCCACGTCAGGGGCCAGTGCCGCGAGCACCGCGAGCTTCTGCTTCATCCCGGCGGAGTAGCTGCGCACCCGTGCGTGGAGCGGCAACCGGAACAGTTCCTGGAGCCGGTCCGCCACGTCGCGTTGGACCGCGCCGTGGAACGACCATGCGAAGTCCAGGAAGCCCTTGCCGGTCATGTGCTGGTAGACCGAGGTCTCCCCGGGCAGGTACGAGCACCGTCTGCGGACCGCGAGACTGTCGTGCGCCGGGTCGATCCCGAGCACCGAGACCTCGCCGCGGTCGCGCCGCACCAGCCCCGTGAGCACGCGCATCAGGGTCGACTTGCCGGCGCCATTGGGCCCGACGACGCCGAGCAGTTCCCCGGTCGCCACCTCGAGGGCGAGCCCGTCCAGTGCCGCCTTCGGCCCGAAGCTGCGGCAGAGTCCCTGGACCCGGACTGCGAGCGGTGCCGTCGTTCCCGGGTTCATGCTGGGGCCGTTTCGCCGAGCAGGCGGAGGAAGTTGCGCAGGAGGATGGTGCCCGCCTCGGTGCGGAACGACTCTGGGTGGAACTGGACACCGTGGGTCGGGTGGGAGCGGTGCCGTACCGCCATCAGCACTCCGTCCACGGTCCATGCGGTGGGCTCGAGTTCCGCAGGCAGCGTCGTCGGATCGACGGCGAGCGAGTGGTAGCGGCACGCGGTCATCGGCTGCGGCACGCCTGCAAACAGTCCTTTGCCGTCGTGCAGCACGGCACTGGTCCTCCCGTGCGTCGGCGCCACGCGCACGACGGCTGCCCCGAGTGCGGCACCGATGGCCTGGTGGCCGAGGCAGACGCCCAGGACCGGGACGGCTCCCGACCAGCGGCGCACCGCAGCCACCGTGATCCCGGCGTCCTCGGGTCGACCCGGCCCGGGCGAGAGCACCAGGGCAGCGGCGCCGGCAAGCTCCTCCACGGCCACCCGGTCGCTGCGGACGACCTCGACGGTGGCCCCCAGCGCTTCCAATCCCTGGGCCAGGTTCCACACGAAGGAGTCCTTGTTGTCGAGGATGAGGATCAAGGAGGGGGGGCAGAGTATCCTTCCCCGTCGCCACATGAACATCCTGATCGTCGGTCTCGGCGAGGTTGGCTCCTACCTCGCCAAGGTGCTCTCGACCGAGGGCCACGCCGTGACCGTGGTCGACCCCAACCTCGACCGCATCCGCCGCGTTGCCGACCTGCTGGACGTGCAGGTGGTGCAGGGCGACGGTTCGCGGCCGGACGTGCTGGACAAGGCCGACGCGCCCACGGCAGACGTTGTGCTCGCCGTGTCCAACGACGACCGCGTGAACATGCTCACCAGCCTGTTCGGCAAGCGCATGGGCTCCAAGCGGGTGGTGCTGCGCCTGCGCGACACCAGCTCGCTGCTGCGGATGCGCACCTTCTTCAAGCGCAACCTGGAGTACGACCTGCTGCTGACGCTGGACGACCTGGCGGCACAGGAGGTCCTCAAGCACGTGCGCGAGAAGCAGGTGCTGGCGGTGGAGAGCTACTCGGACGGCAGGATCCAGCTCCACCGCGTGAAGGCGGTGCCCGGCAGCGACCTCATCGGTTGCTCACTCAAGTCGCTGGGCATCCCCAAGGGCATGCTCGTGGCCGCCATCGACCGGGCGCACGACGTGATCATCCCGAGCGGGGACGACAAGATCCTGGCGGACGACGAGGTCTTCCTGCTCGGTGAGCCCAAGATCGTCGGCGCGTTCGAGAAGCGGCACGGGATGGAGTCCACCTGCTTCCGCAACGTCGTGGTCTATGGCGGCGGCGGCGGGGTGCCCGTCAAGGTGTGCGAGGCCCTTCGCCGCAACCACATCAAGGTGCGCCTCATCGTCGAGGACCGAGAGGAGGCCGAGCGCCTCAGCGAGGTCCTCCAGGGCGTCGTGGTGCTGCACGCCGATGCCACGGACATGAACTTCCTCAACGAGGAGCACGTGGGGGACGCGGATGCGTTCCTCGGGCTGAGCGAGCGTGACGAGCGCAACCTGATGTCCTGCCAGCTCGCCCACACGCTCGGCGTGAAGCGGACCGTGGCCCTGGTGCAGAAGCCGGACTACGTGGCGCTGTACCAGCAGCTGGGCATCGACGTCGCGGTCTCGCCGCGGCTCCTCTGCGCGAACCGCATCCTCGCCTTCGTCCGCAGCCGCAGCATCTCGACCATCGCGTCGATCGAGGAGGGCAAGGCCGAGGTCCTCGAGGTCGAGGTGTCCCACGGCAGCAAGCTCGCAGGGCGCACCCTGAAGGAGGCCGGCCTGCCGCGCGGTTGCGTGATCGGTGCCATCACGCGCGAGGACGGCAACATCCTCTACCCGACCGGGGACGACGAGGTGCTCGCAGGCGACCACCTGGTGGTGTTCGCGCTCGCCAAGGTGCTGGACAAGGTGCTGACCCTGGCTGGCGTGCCCCGCGAGTGAGGGCAGGGTCCGCGGTCAGTTGCGGCGGATGAGAACGCCGTCCGGCCGGTGGTCCCAGGTCGTGTTGACCGGGTGGGGGACGGGCACCGCTGCGAGTTCGCGTAGCCGGTCCAGCCCAGCATAGGCATGGAAGGTCCGGCTGGAGCCGTCGGTCGTCAGCTCCGCGCGGGCCGTGACGAGGCCCACGAACCGGTAGCCGTCGTCGCTGTCGAGCAGGACGGCCGCACCTGCGGGCAGTGCCGTGCCACGGGTGTCCACGAGGTCGCCCGTGGCTCCCATGCCCACGGCCCGCTCGACAGCCACCTGCACCAGTTCCTTGCCGTCCGGCGTGTACATGGCCACCAGGGCGTCATCCTCCTGCAGCGGGCGGTCGAGCACGCGGATGCTCTGGGTGGCGAGCACGATGTCTGCGCGGCAGAAGGTGGGTGTGGCCGCCGCGATGGTCCCGTCCTCGACGACGGGAGCGTCCCCGAGGAAGTAGTGGACCCTGCACGGGCCTGCCGTTGCCGTGCGCCCGAGGGTCAGGACGCCGAATTCCGTGGTGGCAGCAAGCTCGACACCGCCCGTGGTCTCCACGAGTGCAACCGGTCGCATGCGGCTCGACTCCGGCCTGCCCGAGAAGAACCACTGCGCGCAGCTGGAGAGCAGCGCGCACGACGCGAGAGAACAAAGCCAGAGGGTCTTCTGCATGGGACTCAGTTCATCTGGGTCTTCACCCAGTCGACCCATTGTGCCTCGAAAGCCGCCATGTCGATGCCCTCGAAAGCCTTCTTCACGGCTTGCTTCTGGTCCTTGGTCTCGAGCATCGTGGCGCGGTAGATGTCGAGGACCTGGTCCCAGCGGTCGTCGAACTTGGTGCCCAGCACCTGCTTGCCGCGGCGCAGGAAGTCGACGATGGCATATCCCTGCGCGTAGTGGTCGGGTGCGCGGGGGCCGTAGAACTTGTCCTTGTTCCAGCCGATGATCTCGGCGATCGGGATGTGGGTCCCGCGCGCGACCTGGGCGCGGATGGACTGCTTGCGACCCTTGTCGACCGCGTACTTCCAGCTCTTGCCGGCGCGGGTGAACCCGCCGTAGTAGTCACCGGTCCCCTCGTCGAACCAGCGGTGCAGTTCCTTGCCACCGAGCTGTGCCGCGTCGTCCTCGATGCGCAGGCCGAAGTACGAGCAGCCGTACTGGTGCCAGCCCTCGTGGAACACGGTGGCGAGCAGGTTCTTGTCACCACCCACCAGGTTCTGCTTGTCGTCGAACACGACGAGTTCGAGTGACCTGGGGTTGAACCAGCCGACCACGCCAGGCGGGGTGTCGCCGTACTTCATGAACTCCTCGTAGCTGTCGCAGATGCGCAGCACGGAGTAGAAGGACAGCTGCTTGTCGTGCGGCGGGTAGTCCTTCTGGTACAGCTCGCGCATCTCCTCCAGGTTGTCGGAGAGGTTGCGGGCGAGCTTGAGGCTGTCGGTGCGCTTCGCCGGCTGCTCGGGGTTCCAGGAGTACAGCACGATGAAGTTGGGTGTCGTGTAGTAGTCCCAGCCCTTGAGGTTCGCGATGTTCGCCTTCGCGCGTTCGAGGTCCTTCTTCCGCTCCTCGGTGTTCGCGTGCTGGTCCCGCTTCGAGTCGACCTCGTCGCCGTCGCTGCCGGCGATGGTCTCCACGCTCTGGCACATGGTCTCCATCCACTTCATGTGCTTGGGATCCGGCTTGGCGCCCTTCTTCACCGGGATCCGTGCCACCAGTGCCACGTCCCGCTCCGGGAAGCTGTAGACCGCGGCCGTGTTGTACCAGAGCTGCTCGAAGTTCTCGGAGCCGTTGGTCATCGGCACCTTGTCCGTGTACTCCCACCAGGTCCATGCCGGTGCCTTGGCCTTGGGCTTCATCTCCTTGCCCTTGACCGCGAAGGTGCGGTCCTTGTTGTTGCGATCGCGCTCGGTGACCCACTGCACGAACGAACTGGCGGGGCCGCGCTCGTCCGCGTCGGGCACCTCGGCGCCGGGCCTGCCCGTCGAAGGCTTCGCAGCAGCGTTGGCCTTGGGGAACTCCAGCACGACGAACTCCCACTTGAAGGCACCGTAGCGGCCGTAGATGTAGTCGCCGGGGTCCTTGGGCTCGAACTGCATCCGGACCTCGGACTCGCCGGCACCCAGCTTCAACGGGATCGGGAAGACCTTGTTGTGGACCTTGAAGCGGACCTTGAGGGCATCGCTCTGTTCCCAGCGGAACTCACCCTGGGCGGCGATCGGTGCCGCGGCGAGTGCGAGCAACGTGGCGGTCAGTAGGAAGTGGCGCATGGTTGGTTCCTGCGGACGCGGTGGACGGACGGGCGGACGATACCTTTCCCCGGACCGGGTGACCACCGCCGCGTCGCGCGGTCCCGGGGAATGCGCCCACCGTGGCCGGGTCAAGGGCCTGACTGTCGCGCGCCGCCTCGGTCCGAGTGGCTCAGGCGTCGGGCTTGCGCTTGCAGCCAGCGGGGGCGTCGGGGGTGCCGCAGCTCGGTTGGCAGCCACCGCCACTGGAGCCCGAGTCCTTCTTGCTGCCCTCGGTGTACGAACTGGAGCGGTAGTCGGTCTCGTAGAAGCCAGAACCCTTGAAGATCACGCCAGCGCCGGGACCAATGAGCCGCTGGAGTGCGTTCTTGCCACAGCCCGGGCACTTGCGCAGCACCTTCGCGGTCATGCTCTGGAACTCCTCGAAGCGGTGTCCGCAGCTGTCACAGAGGTAGTCGTAGGTGGGCATGGCAGGTCACTTGTTCGTGTTGTCGGAGGGTGCGGAGGACACACGGACCCGGCTGAAGCGCAGCACCCGGTCCCCGAGCATGTAGCCGCTCTGCAGCACCTCGAGCACCTGGTTCGGGGGCACGTCGCTGCGCGGCTCGACGGCAACGGCCTCGTGCATGCCCGGGTCGAAGGTGGCACTGGCGGCAGCGATCTCGCGGAAGCCGTGCTTCTCGAGGGCCGCCTGGAGCAGGACCTGCACCATGCGGATGCCCTCGGCGATCACCTTGGGGTCCTGGCCGTTGCTCTGGGTGATGCTCTGCAGCGCGAGCGCGAAGTTGTCGAGGACGGGGAGCAGTTCGCCAGCGAGGCCCTCGAGCGAGCGCCTGCGCGCCTCCTCGACCTCGAGGCGTTGTCGCCTGCGCATGTTCTGCACGTCCGCGAGGGTGCGGTTCAGCTGGTCCTGCAGCTGGTCGCGTTCCTCCTTGAGGCGCTGGAGCTCTGCAGCACCCGCGGCTGCGGCGTTCTCCCCGCCAGTGTTGTCCTGCGGTGCGGGATCCTGTTGCGGTTGGTTCACGAGAAGATGTCCTTCACCTTTTCGAAGATGCCCTTCTTGCCGTTGCGTTTCCTGCGCCCCTCGTCGAGCTCGTCGAACTTCTTCAGCAGTTCCTCCTGCTCGGCGCTGACCTTCTTCGGCACGTCCACCTGGACCTGCACGAAGAGGCTGCCCTTGCCGTGGCCGTCGCCGCGCGGGAGGCCGTGGTTGCGGATGCGGATGCGTTCGCCCGGCTGGGTGCCGGCCGGGATCGACAGGTTGACGTCCTCGCCGCCGATGGTGCGGATCTCGAACTCGTCCCCGAGGACTGCCTGGCGGTAGCTGACCCTCGCGAGTGTGAGGAGGTCGTCACCGTGGCGCTCGAAGACGTCGTGCGGTCGGACGTGAACCACGACCACGAGGTCGCCGGGCGGGCCGCCGCCCTCGCCTGCCTCCCCTTGCCCACGCAACCGCTCGACGTGTCCTTCCTCGATGCCGGGCGGGATGGTGATGGTGATGGGGGATGCCTTGGGGACCCTGCCGCTGCCCTTGCACTTGGGGCAGGGGTCGGTCACCAGCTCGCCTGCCCCGCTGCACTCAGGGCAGACCGAGCGCATCTGCACGAACCCGTGGTTGCGGATCACCTCGCCGCGGCCGCGGCAGGTGCCGCACTGCTTGCGCGCGGCCTTGTTCCTGGCACCGCTGCCCTCACACGCGGCGCAGGTCTCCTGCCGGCGGATCTCGAGCGTCTTCTTGGTCCCGCTCGCCACTTCCTCGAGCGTGAGCTCCAGGTCGACCTTGAGGCTGGCCCCGCGCCTGCCGCGGCCACCGCCGCCGCCACCGAAGAACTGCTCGAAGAACGACCCGCCCCGGCCGCCGAACAGGTCGCCGAAGGCCGAGAAGATGTCCTCGGCGTTGGAGAAACCGCCACCCCCGTTGCCGTCCACGCCAGCGTGGCCGTACTGGTCGTAGCGGGCGCGCTTCTCCTTGTCGGAGAGCACGGCATAGGCCTCGGCTGCGTCCTTGAAGCGCTTCTCCGCCTCTGCGTTGCCGGGGTTCCGGTCGGGGTGGTTGTCCAGCGCGAGCTTGCGGTAGGCCTTCTTGATCGAGTCCTCGTCCGCACCCTTCGGCACGCCGAGCACCTCGTAATAGTCGCGCTTCGCAGCCATCGGGGACCTCGTGCACCCGGTCGCGCAGGATGGCCCGCGCGACCGGGAGGGGACGTCAGCGGATCGATCCCTCGACCGACTTCTTCTCGTCGCCGAGCGAGGTCACGAGGGTGTTGGTGGTCAGCATCAGCCCGCTGATGCTCGCCGCGTTCTGCAGCGCGCTGCGGACGACCTTGGTCGGGTCCACGATGCCGGCCTTGAACATGTCGACCCACTCGCCGGTCAGGGCGTTGAAGCCCTCGTTCGCCTTGCGGCTGAGTGCCTCGTCGACCACCACCGAGCCGTCCTCGCCGGCGTTCTCGGCGATCTGGCGCATGGGGGCAGAGCAGGCGCGGCGGATGATCTCCACGCCGAACTGACGGTCGCCCTTCACCTTGAGGGTGTCGAGGACCTTGGCTGCGCGCAGCAGGGCCACGCCGCCACCGGGGACGATGCCCTCCTCGACCGCGGCCTTCGTCGCGTTGAGGGCGTCCTCGATGCGCTGCTTCTTCTGCTTCATGTCGGCCTCCGTCATCGCGCCCGAGCGGATGATGGCAACGCCCCCAGTCAGCTTGGCGAGGCGCTCTTGGAGCTTCTCGCGGTCGTAGTCGGAGGTGGTCTTCTCGACCTGCGTGCGGATGCTCTCCGCGCGCTTCTCGATTTCGGCCTTCTTGCCGGCGCCGCCGATGATGGTGGTGTGGTCCTTGGTCATGCGGACCTTGGACGCGCTGCCCAACATCTCCGGGGTGACGCTCTCGAGCTTGATGCCGAGGTCCTCGCTGATGCACTGGCCACCGGTCAGGACCGCGATGTCCTGCAGGATCGCCTTGCGGCGGTCGCCGAAGCCAGGGGCCTTGGCGGCAGCCACGTTGAGGACGCCCTTGAGGCGGTTCACCACGAGTGCAGCCAGCGCCTCGGACTCGACGTCCTCGGCAATGATCAGCAGCGGCTTGCCGGTGCGGCTCACCTGCTCGAGCACGGGGACCAGTTCGCGCACGGAGCTGATCTTCTTCTCGCAGATCAGGATCTTCGCGTCGTCGAACAGGGTCTCCATCGCCTTCGCGTCGGTGATGAAGTAGGGCGAGATGTAGCCCTTGTCGAACTGCATGCCGTCGACGTGCTCGAGCTCCGTGGAGGCGCTCTTGCCCTCCTCGACGGTCACCACTCCCTCCTGGCCGACCTTCGTCATGGCGTCGGCAAGCAGGTTGCCGATCTCCATGTCGTTGTTGGCGGAGATGGCGCCGACCTGGGCGATCTCGTCGCGGCTCCGCGAGTTGATCTTCTTGCTCATCCGGCCGAGCTCCTCGACGATCGCTGCGACGGCGGCATCGATGCCGGCGCGCAGGTCGTTGGGGTCGACACCCGAGATGAGGAAGCGCTGGCCCTGGGTGAGGATCGCCTCGGCGAGGACCGTTGCGGACGTCGTGCCGTCACCGGCAACGTCATTGGTCTTGGAGGCAACCTCGCGCACGAGCTTGGCGCCCATGTTCTCGAAGGGGTCCTCCAGCTCGACCTCCTTGGCGACCGTGACACCGTCCTTGGTGACCTGGGGGCCGCCGAAGGACTTCTCGATGATCACGTTCTTGCCGGCCGGGCCGAGGGTCACCTTGACCGCGCGAGCCAGCTTCTGCACACCCTCGACCGCCTTCCGGCGACCGACCTCGTCGTACATGATCTGCTTTGCCACGGTCAGTCCTCCACCCTGGCGAGGATCTCGTTCTCGCGCAGGATCTTGTAGTCGACTCCGTCGACCTTGATGTCGCTGCCGGCGTACTTGCCGAACAGCACGATGTCGCCCTTCTTGACGTCGGGCGCGATGCGCTTGCCGTCCTTCGACAGCTTGCCCTCGCCGACCGCGGTCACTTTGCCGCGCTGCGGCTTCTCCTTGGCCGTGTCGGGAAGCAGGATGCCGCCGGCGGTCTTGTCCTCGGACTCCATCACCTTGAGGACGACTCGGTCCTCGAGTGGACGCAGGGATGCCATGTCAGTTGCTCCGGTTGTGGTTGCTGGTTGGTGGGGGATCAGTAGCCGCCGGGCATTCCGCCGGGTGCGGCTCCAGTGGACTCGTCTTCCTGCTTCGCGTCCGCGATCACGCAGTCGGTGGTCAGCAGCAGCGAGGCGACCGAGAGCGCGTTCTGCAGTGCCGAACGCGTGACCTTGGTGGGGTCGACGACGCCGTACGACAGCATGTCGCCGTACTCGCCCGTGAGTGCGTTGTAGCCGAAGTTCTGGCCCTTGCCGGCCAGCACCTTGCGTGCCACGACGCCGCCGTCCATGCCGGCGTTGCCCGCGATCGTGCGGACCGGACGCTCGCAGACGACCTTCATCACGTCGACGCCGAAGTGCGCGTCACCCTGGAGCTGCAGGTCGGCAAGCACCTTGCCGGCCTTCAGCAGCGCGGTGCCGCCGCCGGGCAGGATGCCCTCGGCGATGGCGGCGCGCGTCGCGTGCAGCGCGTCCTCGACCAGCGCCTTGCGCTCCTTCATCTCGGTCTCGGTGTGGGCGCCGACGCGGATCTCGGCGATGCCGCCGGTGAGCTTGGCGAGGCGCTCCTGGAGCTTCTCGCGGTCGTAGTCCGAGGTCGTGCCCTCGATCTCGCGGCGGATCTGTTCCGCGCGCGCCTTGAGGTCGGCGGTCTTGCCCTTGCCCTCGACGATCGTGGTGTTGTCGCCGTCGACGATCACCTTCTTGGCGACGCCGAGCTGGCGCAGCGACACCTTCTCCAGGTCCATGCCGAGGTCCTTGAAGATCGCCTCGCCGCCCGTGAGGATCGCGATGTCCTGCATCATGGCCTTGCGGCGGTCGCCGTACCCAGGCGCCTTGACGGCGCAGACCTTGAGGATGCCGCGCAGCTTGTTCACCACCAGCGTGGCGAGCGCCTCGCCCTCCACGTCCTCGGCGATGATCAGCAGCGGCTTGTTGGACTCCTTGAGCTTCTCCAGCAGCGGCAGCAGCGGGCGGATGCTCGACAGCTTGTCCTCGTGCACGAGCACGAAGCAGTCGCGCAGCTCGGCGGTCATGGAGTCGGGGTCGGTGACGAAGTGCGGCGAGAGGTGGCCGCGGTCGAACTGCATGCCCTCGACGATCTTGACCTCGGTCTCGAGGCCCTTGCCCTCCTCGACCGTGATCACGCCGTCCTGGCCGACGACCTTCATCGCGTCGGCAATGATCTTGCCGATCTCGGGGTCGTTGTTGGCGGCGATGGTCGCCACCTGGGCGATGGCCTTGGTGTCCGTGCCGGGCACCGGCTTCGCCATCTTCTGCAGCTCCTCCACGACCTTGGCGGCGGCGGCGCGCAGGCCCCTGATGAGCTCTGCGTGGTTCGCGCCTGCGGTCAGGTACTTCATGCCCTCCTCGCAGATGGCGTGGGTGAGCATGGTGGCCGTCGTCGTGCCGTCACCGGCGACGTCCGAAGTCTTGGACGCGGCCTCGCGCACCAGCTTCGCGCCCATGTTCTCGTAGGGATCGTCCAGTTCGATCTCCTCGGCGACCGTGACCCCGTCCTTGGTGACGGTGGGTCCGCCCCAGCCCTTGTCGAGCACGGCGTTGCGGCCGCGGGGGCCCAGCGTGGATACGACTGCCTTCGCAAGCTTGGAGACGCCGCGGAGGATTGCTTCGCGCGCGTCGTTTTCGAACACGAGTTGTTTGACCATTACGTCCTCGGGGTGGAATCTGGACTGTCGGCGGGACCGCGGCACCTCGCACCGTGAGGGCGAGCACCCGGGTCCCGGGTCGCCGACGGCACGGGGCGCGCGCCGGCGATGTGGGGCGCGCGCCAAGCAAAGGCGGTGCCGAGACCTGACGGACTTTCCTGCCCCTGGCCCCTTTTCTCTCAAGTCTTTGCTTGGAAGTGTGTTGTGACGGCCGTATTGGCGTTGTGGAAGCCCTGTGGAAAGGGCTTCCGGTGCCAAACTGACAGACTCGATTCCTTCCCCTCTCCACTTTGGTGACATTCTGGCATGAGCATGCAAGCCCTTGGTTTCCTGACCCTTGCAGGTGTTCTTTGCTGCGCGCTGCCGTGCCAGGGGCCGGTGGGGGGCTTCGACCTCCTGCTTGCCGACGGCGGCCGCGCGACGGCTGCGACCCTGCGCAGCGCGGGGGAGGGGCAACTGGAACTCGCGGGCGACCGCGGGAGTCGGCGCGTGCGCCTCGACGACGTGGTGGCCCTGCGGGGCGGGGCAGTGGTCGCGGTGGACCTCCCTGAGTCCCACCTTGCGGGCGGCGAGGTCGTGCGCGGGGCGCTCGTCGGCGGTGACGAGCAGGGGGACTGGCTCGAGGTCCTCTCCCCCTCGCTCGGTCGGGTCCGCATCGCCACCGACCGGCTCACTGCGCTGCTGCTCCGTCCCGGACTCGCGCGCGTCGAGGACCTGCGGCTCGCCAAGGGGGTCGCGGAGAGTCTCTTCACCCGCGCCGGCATCGGTCTCGACGCAGTGGCCGGAACCGTCCACCGGTTCGGCGAGCAGGGTGTGCAGTTCCAGCCCGAGGGCGAAGGGTCGGCGCGCTGGTTCGGCGGGCGCGAACTGGTCGGGCTGCGCATCGGCGATGCCCAGCAGCGCGAGCGTCCTGCGAGCCACGAGCTGGTCACGCGGGCCGGGGACCGCGTCGGCATCCGCGTGCTGGGGTGGAACGAGGACGCGATGCAGTTCGAGTGGGAGGACGGCCGCCAGGGCAGCATCCGCGCGTCCGATGTTGCCTCGCTCTGCAGGCTCCAGGGCGTGACCTGGCTCTCGTCGCTGGTCCCCGATGCCGTCGACGAGCGCGGGTACGACGGCGAGGTCGTGTTGCCATGGGCACGGGACCGTGCGGTGCACGGCGGGATGCTGGTGAGCGGCGGACGCACGTCCGCGCGCGGCATCGGCGTGCACAGCAGGAGCCGCATCCGCTGGGTGGTGCCAGCCGCGGCTGCCTCGTTCGCCACCGAGGTGGGCATCGACGACAGTGTGCTCGGGCTCGGCCCGAGGGCCCACGTGCAGGTGCGCGTGCTGCTCGACGGCGAGGAAGTGTTCGCGAAGGACTTGCGTGCGGGCGACGCGCCGGTTGCGATCGGGCCGTTCGCGGTGAAACCCGGGCAGGTGCTCGGTCTCGAGGTGGACTTCGGCAAGGGGCGCGACCTGGCAGACCGGGTCGACTGGCTGCTGCCGGTGTTCCTGCAGGCCCGGTGACGCGCCGCGTGCGACTCCCTTGGAACCGCTGTACCCAGCCCTGTTGCTGCTGACCGCCCTGCCGGGCCTGGTGCTGGTGCGCTCCGTGCGCCCGCTCGCCCGGTTGCTTGCGTTGTGCACCATGGCTGCTGTTGCCGTCGCCGCGCTCGACCTGCAGCAGCCTACGGTCGCGACCCGTGAGGCGCATGCGGTGGTGGTGGCCACCGCTTCCGGGTCCGGCCTCGCGCAACTTGCCACACCGCGCGCAGGAACGGGTCCCGTGGTCGAGGTGCTGGAGTCGGCCCCGGACCGACTCGGCGAGGCACTCGCGGTGGCTGCTGCCCGCGCCGGCTCAAGGACGGAGGAACGCGTGCTCGCGTGGTCGGGGCCGCCGGGACCGCTGCCCGCGGGTGCGCTCCCCCGCGTGTTCGAGGGCCGCACGGTTGCCGCGCCGTTGCCCTTCGACCCGGGCGGGCTCAGCCTGCGCAGTGCGAGCGTGCTGCAGCGCGACCGGCCGGCGAACCTCGGCCTCTCGCTCCCGGGGGCGGCAACGGACCTTGCGCTCCGCGTCCGCGTCCTCGAGCCCGGCGGTGCCGTGGCACTGGACCAGTCGGTTGCGTTGCCCGCCCGCTCCACCGCTGCGGTGGAGTGGCGGCCTGCTGCCGCAGGCATGCACCGCATCGAGTGCTCCGCGCGCACCGGCGAGGTCCTCCTGCAGTGGGCTGGCCAGGTCGAGGTCGTCGAGCCGGCTGCGGTCGCAGTGCTCGAGGATGCAGGTGGTCCACTTGCCGCGGCACTCGAGGCACAGGGCGTGCGCGTGGTGACGGGTGCGGCGGCAACCGGGCAACTCGATGCATGCGCTGCGCTCGTCCTCGCGCAGCCGCTGGATGCCGCCACGGCGATGCGGGTTGCCGATGCGGTGCAGGAGGGGATGGGGCTCGTGCTGGTGGGCCGTGCCCTCGTCGAGGGCACCGTGCTCGCCGACCTCGCGCCGCTGCGGGTGCTGCCGCCCGTGCTGCCCCCTGCCCCGTCCGGGACCGGCTCGGGCGCCGGAGCTGCTGGTTCGGGGCCGCCCGGTCCTGATGCCTCGGCTCCTGCAGCGGCACCGCCTGCGCCCGCACCCGTCGAGCCGCCGCCCACGGTGGCGCCGCCTCCTCCCCAGCCGGGCGAGCGCCCCCCGTCCGGGGAACTGCCGCCCGCCAAGGTCGTCCCCGGCGGGCCCGTGGAGGTCGACCGTCGCAGCATCGCGATGGTGCTCGTGGTCGACCGCTCGGGCTCCATGAGCCTCACGGACCAGGCGGGCAACACGCGCATGAGCTATGCGAAGACGGCAGCGCTGCGCACGGCGGAGGCGCTGCTGGAGGGCGACCAGGTGGCGCTGGTCACCTTCGGCAACCAGGACGCAGGCGTGCTCGTGCTGCCCCTCACGGACGTGGCCGAGCGTGCGAGCGTGAGGAAGGGCATCGAGCAGCTGGGTGCCCAGAACGAGTCCACCTACCTGTTGGACGGGCTGCGCCTTGCCCAGCGGCAGTTGAAGGACTCCAAGGCCGCGGTGCGCCACATCGTCGTGGTCAGCGACGGCGCGGTGGTGCTCGACGAACGGCTCGCCCTCACGGCCCTTGCAGGCGACCTCGCGCGCAATGGTTGCACGCTGAGCCTGATCCAGATCAGCGGCGACGACACGTCACCGACGCAGCGTCGCTTCGCGGAGGAACTCACCAAGACTGGCGGCGGCACCTACTGGCCCGTGGCGGATGCGTCGCGCGTACCCGTGCTGGTGAGCGGGGAGGTGGTGCGTGCACTCGACCGCGTCGGCAGGAAACCGGGCGGATCAGGCGGCAATGCGGGAGGCCCGGACCTGGCGAAGAACGAACCCGCTCCGACACCGCCCCAGCCGGAACCAGAGAGGCCGAAGCCACCTCCGCCGCAGCCGCCGCGTCCCGAGCCCGCACCTCCCGTTGCGGCGGCGCCGCTGGAGGTGCGTCCGGTCTCGGACTCGGTGCTGCTGGAGCCGAAGTCCGCCGCGTGGCCCGCGGTCGCGCGTGCCGTGGCAGTCGCCGGCCGCAACGACGCGCAGACTTTGCTCGTGGTCGGCGACGAGGGGATGCCGTTCCTTGCCCTTGCGAACCGCGGCCTTGGCCGTGTCGGTGCCCTCGCTGCGGAACCCGGCAGCGACAACGCAGCCTTCTTCTCGGACCCGGCGTTCCCGGGGCGGCTTGCGCAGTGGGTGGGTGCGGTGCTCCGCCCCCTGCGGCGGGTCGAGGCCGCCAACCTCGTCGCCGTCGCAGCGGTCGAGCCCGCACGTCCGACCCCCGCCGAGCTCGATGCGCTCGGCATCCAACCCGCGTCCCGCATGGTGGGTTGGTCGGTGCCGCCGCCCCTGCTCCAGCCTGCGTCGCGTGGTCTCGCGGCCCCTTGGGCCCTTGCAGGCATCGCAATGCTCGTGCTGTGCGCCGCAGCGGAGTGGTGGCTGGTACGCCGCGCGCCGTGAGTCGAAGGAGCCGTGGCAACTGCGTCCGGCGTGTAGGAATCCGCTGCTGATAGGACTCCCGTGAAAGGTCGCAGACCCTTCCGGCAAGAGGCTCCAACCCCGGAGCCGCTGGAACCACTTGCTGCAGCGCGGCATGATGTTCCCCCCTTGGCCCGGTTCCTCCGCCCGGAGCCAGGTCCCAGAGAGAGTCCTTTGTCGACGCCACGAACCCAGTCCCGCAACTCGATCAGCGCCCTTGCGTGGGTCCTCCTCGTCTCCTGCGGGGGCGGCCCCGAGCCACTGCCGTTCTTCCAGCGCCAGCCGGGCTACGACGGACCTCCAGTGGAGGTGCGGCGCGGCCTCGAGGACCGGTTGCCCGGCATGTGCGCGCAGTTCCGGGTCCCGACCTCGGGATACGTGGCCACGCTGCGCGACACGGTGACGGAAGGAGACTCGGTGACCATCCGCATCACCTTGATCAAGCCAGGTGAGGGCGAGGTCGTGGCGGCACTGGCCACCACGGTGGAGGCCGCGTTCCCCGAACTGGTCCTGCGGCACGAGAAGGTGGTGATCGCAGTCCAGCAGATCCAGCGCGGGGTGAGCTACGTGGTGGACCCCGAGTTCGTGCCGGCACTCGTCGCCCGTCGCGGCGCCACGCAGTGAACCCGATGGGAGCCGGGACCCTCGTCGCGTCCTGCCGGCTGCACGCTGCCACGCCTGCCTGCTGGGCGGAAGCAGTGGTGCCGCACCTCCATGAATTGCTGGTGGAGCAGGCCCACCTGGAGAAGAAGGCTGCTGCCTCCGCCAGTTCCTTCCTCTTCCGCATCCCCAGTGTGCCTGCGTGGCAGAAGTCGCTGTCGCAGCTCGCACGCGAGGAACTGGTCCACTTCGAGCGCACGCTGCGCATCCTGCAGGACCGCGGCATCGAGCTCGGCCAGCAGGCGCCGTCGCCCTATGCCGACGCGCTCAAGTCGGCACGCAGCGCGCACATGCCTGCCCGGCTGCTCGACGAGTTGGTCGTGTCGGCCGTGATCGAGTCGCGCTCCCACGAACGCATGGCGCTCCTCGCGGCAGCCCTGCGCGGGCGCGACGTGGCAGCAGCCGACTTCTACGACGGACTGGTGGAGGCCGAGGAGCGCCACCACGGCGACTACCTCGAGATCGCCGAGGGAATGTTCGGCAGGGAGCGCGTGCTGGAGAGCTGGGCGCGGATCGCCGCCCACGAGGCACGGGTGCTGGGCACGCTGCCGTTCCTGCCGCGGTTGCACGGTGGCTCTGGTACGCTGGGCGCCACCGCCGATGGTGCAGCACCAACCGCAGGCTGAGCCGGCCCCGCGCAGACGCGTGCGCGGCGCAGCACTGACCGCGCTCGCGGGCCTGCTTGTCGTGGGTGTCTACGGCACCAGCGTGCTGTCCGGGATGCAGCCCTCGCTGCCCTTCGACCTTGCGGTCAGCGCCGGCACCATGGAACGCGATGCGACGCTCGCTGCGCCATCGGACGGTGCGCGTCGACTCGTGGTGCTCGTGCACGGACTGTGGCGCTCCTCCGCCTCCCTCGGCCGCATGCAGCGCGCGCTCGAGGCGCACGGCTACGAGGTGCTCGCGTTCGACTACCCGAGCACGCAGGCGCGGATCGAGGAGCATGCAGGCCGTCTCGGGGTGGCGGTCGTGCGTGCCGTGGCGCAGGGCCCGGCCCCGGTGGAACTGCACCTCGTCGGCCACTCGATGGGCGGTCTCGTCATCCAGCAGTGGCTGCGGACCCGCACGCAGGAGGACCCGTTGCCGACGCGGTGCGTGTTCGTGGCCACCCCGCACCGAGGGGCGTTGCTGGCCGAGCTGCGGTGTCGGTGGTGGCCGTTCCGGCTGGCGATGGGGGAGCAGGCCGCGCTCCAACTCCGTCCGGGCGACCCATTCCACCAGCAGCCACTGCCGACGGGCCCGGCCATGGGGGCCATCGCAGGGTCGCGGGCCTGGTTGTTCATGGGTTCGGAGGACCTGCCCGGCGCCGACGACGGCACCGTGCGCGTCGTCGAGGCGACGCTGCCCGAGCCCCATCCCACCGTCTTGGTGGCCCACGGCCACACGGCGATCGCCAATGCCACCGCCACGATCCGGCAGGTGTTGCACTTCCTGAAGAACGCTTGTTTCGCTGACTGAAATCTGCGCCGGGCATCCGGGTTGTTGCAAACGGTCGAACGGACTTCCATCCTTCGCCCCCTCGTACGATGTCCTGGATCTCCTCCTTCTGGCGGTCGTCGATCGGCGGCAAGGTGACCATGGCGGTCACCGGCCTGCTGCTCTACCTGTTCGTCATCGCGCACCTCCTCGGCAACCTGCAGATCTTCGCAGGCGCCGAGAAGCTCAACGGATACGCGCTCATGCTCAAGAACCTGGGCCCCGTGCTCTGGTTCGCCCGCATCGGCCTTGCCGCGGTGTTCGTGCTCCACGTGGTCACCGCGATCCGGCTCACGCGCGCCAACCGCGCAGCGCGTCCGGTTCGCTACGCCTACGAGGACACCATGAAGGCCACCTGGGCCTCGCGCTCCATGGTGCTGTCGGGCCTCAGCCTGCTCGGCTTCGTGGTGTACCACCTGTTGCACTTCACGCTGGGGGTGACCAACCCCGAGCACCACGCGCTGCGCACTCCAGACGGCCAGCACGACGTGTACGCCATGGTGGTCAAGAGCTTCTCCAACCCTGCCATCAGCGGGGTGTACATCGCCTTCCAGCTCATGCTGTTCTTCCACCTGTCGCACGGCTTCCAGAGCCTGATGCAGACCCTCGGCATCCACCACGGACGCTACACGCCCATGGTCAAGCGCCTCGGCTGGCTGCTCGCCGCAGCCGTCGCCGGCGGAAACATCTTCATCCCGGTCGCAGTGCTCTCGGGGATGGTCCGATGAAGCTCGAATCCAACATTCCCTCCGGTCCCATCGCGCAGAAGTGGGAGAAGCGCCGCTTCGACCTGAAGCTGGTCAACCCCGCCAACAAGCGCAAGTTCAAGGTGCTGGTCGTGGGCTCCGGCCTCGCCGGCTCTGCCGCGGCAGCCTCGCTGGCAGAACTCGGCTACCAGGTCGAGTGCTTCTGCTACCAGGACTCGCCGCGCCGCGCGCACTCGATTGCTGCCCAGGGCGGCATCAACGCAGCCAAGAACTACCGCAACGACGGCGACTCCGTGTACCGGCTGTTCTACGACACGGTGAAGGGCGGCGACTTCCGCGCCCGCGAGGCCAACGTCTACCGCCTCGCCGAGTTGAGCGTGAACATCATCGACCAGTGCGTCGCGCAGGGCGTGCCCTTCGCGCGCGAGTACGGTGGTTACCTCGACAACCGCTCGTTCGGCGGCGCCCAGGTGAGCCGTACGTTCTACGCGCGTGGCCAGACCGGCCAGCAGCTGCTGCTCGGCGCCTACTCGGCACTGAGCCGCCAGATCGGTGCGGGCACGGTCAAGATGTTCCCGCGCACCGAGATGCTCGACGTGGTGCTGGTGAACGGCCACGCCAAGGGCATCGTCGTCCGCGACATGACGACCGGCGAGATTCGCTCGCACGCAGGCGACTGCGTGGTGCTGTGCACCGGCGGGTACGGCAACGTCTTCTACCTTTCGACCAACGCCAAGGGCTGCAACGTGACGGCCACCTGGCGCGCGCACAAGCGCGGCGCCGGCTTCGCCAACCCCTGCTTCACGCAGATCCACCCGACCTGCATCCCGGTGAGCGGTGACCACCAGTCCAAGCTCACGCTCATGAGCGAGTCGCTGCGCAACGACGGCCGCATCTGGGTGCCCAAGCAGGTGGGCGACAAGCGTGCGCCGCACGAGATCCCCGACAGCGAGCGCGACTACTACCTCGAGCGCCGCTACCCGAGCTTCGGCAACCTGGCCCCGCGCGACATCGCGAGCCGCGCTGCCAAGGTCGTGTGCGACGAGGGTCGCGGTGTCGGCCCGATGGGCCTCGGCGTGTACCTGGACTTCCGCGACTCGATCCAGCGCCTCGGCAAGGACGCGATTGCCGCGCGCTACGGCAACCTGTTCCACATGTACGCGAAGATCACGGCCGAGGACCCGTACTCGCAGCCGATGCGCATCTTCCCCGCCGTGCACTACACGATGGGTGGGCTCTGGGTGGACTACAACCTGCAGTCGACCATCCCCGGGTTGTTCGTGGCAGGCGAGGCCAACTTCAGCGACCACGGCGCCAACCGCCTCGGCGCGAGCGCGCTCATGCAGGGCCTCGCGGACGGATACTTCGTGGTGCCCTACACCGTGGGCGGCTACCTCGCCGGCGAGAAGCCGAACGGCGGCAAGGCCGACGGCGCCGAGCACCGTGCCGCGGTGGCCGAGGTGCAGGCGCTCACGAAGCGCATGCTGGAGACCAACGGCAACCGCACGGTGGACAGCTTCCACCGCGAACTCGGCAAGATCATGTGGCAGTACTGCGGCATGGCACGCAGCGAGAAGGGCCTGACCGAGGCCATCCAGCGGATCGGCGCCCTGCGCGCGAGCTTCTGGAAGGACGTCAAGGTCACCGGCAGCGGCGAGAACGTGAACCAGTCGCTCGAGAAGGCCGGCCGCGTTGCCGACTTCCTCGAGTTCGGCGAACTCATGTGCCGCGACGCCCTGGAGCGCACCGAGTCCTGCGGTGGTCACTTCCGCGAGGAGTACCAGACCGAGGACGGTGAGGCGAAGCGCAACGACGAGGCCTTCTGCCACGCGGCCGTCTGGGAGTGGAAGGGCAAGGACCAGAAGCCGGTCCGCCACACCGAGGCCCTCGAGTTCGAGAACGTCCACCTCGCCGTCCGCAGCTACAAGTGACCCAGGCCATGAAGCTCAAACTCCACATCTGGCGCCAGAGCAAGCCCTCCACCAAGGACAACCCGCACGGCGACGGCCGCATGGTTGCCTACGACCTCGACGGCGTGTCTCCCGACATGTCCTTCCTCGAGATGCTGGACGTGCTCAACGAACAACTCACCCTCAAGGGCGAGGAGCCCGTGGCCTTCGACCACGACTGTCGTGAGGGAATCTGCGGCTCGTGCGGCATGGCCATCAACGGGCTGCCCCACGGCCCCGAGCGCGGCACGACCACCTGCCAGCTGCACATGCGCAGCTTCAAGGACGGCCAGGAGATCTACATCGAGCCCTGGCGCGCCAAGGCCTTCCCGGTGGTCAAGGACCTGATGGTCAACCGCTCAGCCTTTGATCGCGTGGTCCAGGCAGGCGCGTACGTCTCGGTCAACACCGGCTCGGCGCCCGACGCCCACTCGATCCCGGTCAACAAGGACGATGCCGACAAGGCATTTGACGCAGCCACCTGCATCGGCTGCGGCGCCTGCGTGGCTGCGTGCAAGAACGCCTCTGCCATGCTGTTCGTCGGCGCCAAGGTCTCCCACTTCGTGCACCTGCCCCAGGGTCGCGTCGAGCGCGAGCGCCGCGCCCGCAACCTGGTGGCGGCGATGGACAAGGAAGGCTTCGGCAACTGCACCAACCAGTACGAGTGCGAGGCCGCCTGCCCGAAGGAGATCCCCGTGCGCGTCATCGCGGAGATGAACCGCGAGTACCTGCGGGCCAAGGTGGTCGAGGAACCGCCGTCCGGCAAGCTGATCAGCGGGCCGGGCTAGTCGGGGTCGCGCGCGGCCATGGCTGCAGACCCGCGCGACGGCGTCTTCGAGGTGGACGCTGGTGTGCTCCAAGGCGCGCCGCAGGACCGTCTCGACCGGGTGCTGAGGTGCCATCGACCGCAGCTGAGCTGGGCCGTGCTGCGCGACCTCGTTGCGCGCGGCAAGGTGGCCGTCGACGGTGTGCCGTGCAGGGACCCGGGCAGTGCCGTGCGCGCAGGGCAGCGGCTCGAGCTGCGGCTTGCCGGCTTCGGGGGTGCGGCTGCGGTGCCTGCGTCCGGTGACCGTGTGCGGGCAGCAGCTCCCGCGCTCGAGGAGTCGCGCATCGTGCACCTCGACCGCCACGTGGTGGTGGTGGACAAGCCTGCCGGGGTCAACACCGTCCCGTGGGGTGACGAGCGCGACAGCCTCGACGTGCGACTTGCTGCGAGGCTCGCCACGCGCGTGGGGGCAGGCGTGCGCGTCGTGCACCGTCTGGACCGCGACACCTCGGGACTGCTCGTGTTCGCACGCAACGAGCTGGCGGAGGGACGCCTCGTCCACCAGCTGCGGAGGCACTCCGTGCACCGTCGCTACCTCGCCCTGGCCCACGGCGACGTGCGCCCGCAGACGGTGCGCAGCCACCTCGCGGACGACCGGGGCGACGGGTTGCGCGGCAGCGTGGCGGGCGAGCGTTTCGGCAAGGAGGCCGTCACCCACGTGGAGGTGGTGGAGCGGTTGCGCGGCGCCACGCTCGTTGCGTGCCGACTCGAGACCGGCAGGACGCACCAGATCCGCATCCACCTGGCCGAGGCAGGCCACATGCTGCTCGGCGAGCGCGGTTACGTGCGCGAACACCGTGGCCCGGTGCTGGCGGCGCCGCGGATCCTCCTCCACGCAGCCGAACTCGGGTTCGTCCACCCCGAGCTCGGCAAGGAACTGCAGTTCCGCCTGCCGGTTCCGCAGGACTTCGCTGCCGTGCTGGAATCGTTGCGGTCCGGGGCCCCGGACGCGTGAGCGTGCGCCTGCCGTGGCCTATGCTGCGGGCGTGAGCGAGCCACGCATCGGCATCCTGACCATCTCCGACCGCGCGAGCCAGGGCGTGTACGAGGACGAGTCGGGCCCCGCCATCGAGGCCGCGTTGCGCGACTACCTCGCCACGCCGTGTACCTACGAGAAGCGCGTGGTCCCAGACGAGCGCCCACTCATCGCCGAGGCGATCCGCGCCATGGCCGCCTCGGGCTGCTGCCTCGTGTGCACCACCGGCGGGACCGGCCCTGCGCTGCGCGACGTGACGCCCGAGGCGATCCGCGACGTGTGCGAGAAGGAACTGCCCGGCTTCGGCGAGCGCATGCGGGCAGCGAGCCTCGCCGCGGGCGTGCCGACCGCCATCCTCTCCCGGCAGACGGCTGCCTTGTGCGGCAAGGCGCTCGTCATCACGCTTCCGGGCAAGCCCTCGTCGATCCGTGTCTGTCTCGATGCCGTGTTCCCGGCAGTGCCCTACTGCATCGACCTGGTCGGCGGCCCGTACCTGGAGGGCAACCCTGCCATAGTCCAGGTGTTCCGGCCCAAGTCCAAGTGAGTTCCCAGCCATGACCACCAAGGAAGCCTTCGTCGAGTTGTTGCGTCCCATTGCCGAGAAGTTGAAGTCCGTCGACATGACGTCGAAGGAGCGAGCGGCTGCCGTTGCCGCCGCGGTCCCCTTCGACGGCCCGCTGGTGGGAGCCGTGCGCACGGCCGCCTTCGCTGCCGTGGCCTCCGACTGGCTGCTGCCCAAGGAAGCCGGCGGCATCCGGTTCGGCCGCGTGGCCAAGGACCTGTGCGGCTTCAGCGTCGATGCGGTGCTGATGGACAAGCCAGGGCCGCGCCACCGGCACCCGAACGGCGAGATCGACCTGTGCTTCGCGCGCTCGGGCACGCCTCGGTTCGACGGCAACGAGCCGGGCTGGACGGTCTACGGGCCCGACACCACGCACGTGCCCACCGTGAGCGGCGGCGAGATGCTCATCCTCTACTTCCTGCCCGGCGGCGCCATCGAGTTCCTGGGCTGAGCCGCATGGCACGCTCTCCCGACGAACCGCGCCGCACCCGCTGCTTCGTCGCCGCGGACCTCCCTGAGCGTGTGCAGCAGGAACTGCACGCTGCAGCTGCGCCGTTGCACGGCATCGGCGACTGCCGTTGGTCGAAGGCGGAGCAACTTCACCTCACGCTCTGCTTCCTCGGCGACATCGAGGACGCGCAACTCGGTGCCGTGGCCCGCGCCGTCCGCGAGCTCGAACTGGCAACCGTACGGCTGTCCATCGAGGGCCTCGGCCAGTTCCCGCGCGGCGGCACGCCACGCGTGGTGTGGGCCGGGGTGAAAGGGGACCTGGCACCGCTCGAGCGGCTCGCCGCAAGGTTCCACGACCTCGCCACGGGACTGGGCATCGAGGTGGAGGAGCGCGGTTTCGCGCCCCACGTCACCCTCGCACGCGTTCGGTCCCCGCGCGGCTGTGCCGTGCTCACCAAGGCGATGCAGCAGCACAAGGGCCTCGTGCTGCCGCACACCTTCCGCGTGCCTTCGGTGACCCTCTACTCCTCGGAACGGCACTTCGAGGGCCACCGGTACAAGGTGCTTGCACAGGCCCGTCCGGCCGGCTGACGTCAGGCAGCCAACCCGGTCCTCTGACGCCTGTCAGCCGCCCAGCGCGGCGCGCAGCTTGACCAACACCGGCTCCAGGTGCGCCTTCACCTGCTCGTCCTGCAGCAGCGCGTCGATCTCGGCGCGGATCCGCGCGAGGGCCTCGTCGATCCGCACGCCGGTCTGTTTCAGCGCCTCGTCCAGCCACGGGCCGAGTTCCTTGAGCTTGGTCATGCCCTGCTCCACTTGCACGGCGAGGATGGCGAGCTTTGCTCGCGCGGCCTCTGCCTGCGGGCCGGTCTTGATCGCCTCCAGTTCGGCGTCGAGGTTGGACAGCAGTGCGAGCGCCTCCTGCGCCGCCTTGGTCTGGGCCGCGGCGTCGACCACCTGGGCCGTCACCTGCTTGGCACGGTCGACGGACTGGGCCAGCTCCTCTCGGCTGCAGGCAGCGGGAAACAGACAGCATGCGGCCAGCGCCGCGGAAAAGGCTCCTTGCCTCATGTGCGTCTTCTCGGTCACCAGCGCTGGCCGCGCAAGGTGTCCGCGGCGATTCCGCGTGCCCGTACCACCCGCGAGCTGCCCTGCTCCACCAGCACCTCGGCGGGAGCCGGGTGGCCGAGGAAGCCGTTGGGGCTGAACGTGGTGCCGTAGGCTCCGGCATGGAGCACCGCCACCAGGTCGCCCTCGCGCAGTTCCGGGAGCGGCACCGACTCCGCGAACTGGTCCTGGGGGGTGCAGAGCACGCCGCCCACGGTCTGTGCGGGCCCCGATTCGAGGGGGCGCTGGGCCGCCACCAGCAGCGCCGACCGCCGCAGCACGGTTCCGACTCCCGCGGCCGCAGCACAGTGGTGCATGCCGCCGTCGACGACCGCGTGCCGGATGCCACCCGATTCCTTGGTCCGGATGACGCGCGTGAGGTAGACGCCTGCAGGACCGCAGATCCAGCGGCCGAGTTCCACGAACCAGCGCCTGCCCGGGCGGTCGTGCTGCTGCACGACCTCGCGCAGGCCTGCTGCGGCTGCATCCAGGTCGAATGCACCGTCGCCGGCAAAGGTTGCCACGCCGAACCCGCCGCCCACGTCGAGCTCGTCGAGTCGCACGCCGAGGTCGCGTTCCCAGGCATCGGCATGCACCGCAAGTTGCCGAGCCTGCTGCACGAAGGAATGCGCGTCGAAGAGCTGGGTGCCGCCGTAGACGTGGAGCCCCACCAGCTGCAGTGACCCGGTTGCACGGGTCTCCGCGACCAGTGCAGGGACCTGTGCCACGTCGATCCCGAACCGACTCGATGCACCGGACATCCGCATGCGAGAACCGGCCGGGCCTGCGCCCGGGTGCACGCGCAGTGCAACCTTGGCACGCGTGCCGCGTCTTGCGGCGAGCGAAGCGAGGTCGCGCAGTTCACTCGCGCACTCGACGTGGAACACACCGACGCCGTGGTCCAGTGCCGTCGCCAGCTCCTCCACGCTCTTGCCGGGGCCGGCAAAGCGCAGCTCGCGCGGGTCGAACCCTGCGGCGCGCGCCACCTCCAGCTCGCCGAGGGACGCGATCTCGCACCCTGTGCCTGCTGTCCGCAGCAGGGAAGCCACCGCAACACACGGGTTGGCCTTGAGCGAGTACAGCACCTCGACACGCGGGCCCATGGCCTCGCGCACCCGCGCGACCCGGTTGCGCAGGGTCGCTGCGTCGAATGCGTAGAGCGGCGTGCCGTGCCGCGCGGCCAGCTCGGTTGCCGCGGTCCCGCCCAACGTCAGTGGGCCGTGGGGGCAGCCGAGTTCGGCGAGGGCCGCCGCAACGGCCGGATCGGGAGCTCGAGGAGTGGAGTCCGCCACGCCACCGATCCTACCCGCCACGCGTCCTGGGGCGACGCGAGGACTCGGCGCGACCGTCGACAAGGACCGTGGTCCCTCGTTAGCCTTGCGCGGCCATGGAACCGAGCGCCCCTGCGCTGCCGGACGCGGTGCTGGACCAGTTGCTGGCCGAGGCAAGGGCCGCGCAGCCGCATGCCTACTGCCCCGTGTCGCGCTTCCACGTGGGTGCCGCGGTGCTTGCCGAGGACGGCAGGGTCTTCCGTGGCGTGAACGTGGAGAACGCCTCCTACGGCCTCACGGTGTGTGCCGAGCGCAATGCGGTCGGCGCGGCGGTCGCCGGCGGTGCGCGCAGCATCCGTGCCGTCGCAGTGGTGACGCACATGGACGACCCGGCCCGCCCGTGCGGTGCGTGCCGTCAGGTGCTGGCCGAGTTCGGGCTCCACATGGTGGTGGTGCTGGGCGGCAACGGTGGCAGGCGCGTTGTCACCACCCTGGACCGGCTGCTCCCCGAGCCGTTCACCTTCCACGACCTCAGGCGATGACCCCGCAACCGAGTTCCCGTCCGCGCTGCGCACCCGTCGACGCGGTTGCACTCGAGACCCGTGCCGCGGAGCTCGGCACCCGTTCGATCAAGAAACAGGCCAAGGTCCAGGGCTTGAAGCTCGCGGTCTCGATGATGGACCTCACGACGCTCGAGGGCATGGACACCGAGGGCAAGGTGCGCGCCATGTGCGGCAAGGCCCTCCGGCCCATGGCCTCCCGTCCCGACGTTCCTTCCTGTGCAGCCGTGTGCGTCTACCCCGACCTCGTCGGGGTGGCCGTGGACGCACTGCGCGGCAGTGCCGTGCAGGTGGCTTCGGTGGCCACGGGGTTCCCGGCGGGTCGCACCGACCGTGCCACCAAGTTGCGTGAGACGCGGCTCGCGGTCCGGGACGGCGCCACGGAGATCGACATGGTGATCGACCGCGGTGCGTTCCTGCGCGGCGAGCACCGCAAGGTGGAGGACGAGATCCGTGCGGTGAAGGACGCCTGCGGCCCCGCGCACCTGAAGGTCATCCTCGAGACCGGCGAGCTGCGCACCTACGATGCCATTCGCGCCGCCACGCTGCTGGCGATCGACGCCGGCGCGGACTTCGTCAAGACCAGCACCGGCAAGGTCGTGCCCGCGAGCACGCTCCCGGTGGTCCTCCTGATGCTCGAGTGTGTGCGGGACCACTACCTCGACACCGGCCGCATGGTGGGCGTGAAGGCCGCTGGCGGCATCCGCACCGCCAAGGACGCGCTCAAGTACCTCGTCCTCGTCAACGAGACGGCAGGCGACCTCTGGATGACGCCGCACTGGTTCCGTTTCGGCGCCAGTTCCCTCCTCAACGACGTGCTGATGCAGCTCGAGAAGGAGCGCACCGGCAGGTACCAGCGCCCCGTCGACTTCAGCACGGACTGACCATGGCAACACGCAAGCAGCCAACCGCAACCCGCGCGCGCCGCGCCGCCAAGCCGAAGTTGTCCTTCGGCAGCGTCTGGCAGTACGCGCCCGCGCCCGAGAGCCGCGAGGTCGTCCGGCTCCAGGACCGCTACGGGCACTTCGTGGACGGTGCGTTCGTGCAGCCCCGTTCCGGTCGGTTCCTCGCGACGGTCAACCCGGCCACCGAGGAGCACCTGGCCGAGGTGGCGCACGGCGACACCAAGGACGTCGACCGTGCCGTGGCCGCCGCGCGCAAGGCCTTCGGCCCCTGGAGCCGGCTGTCCGGTGCCGAGCGCAGCCGTTTCCTGTACCGCATCGCCAGGCTGGTGCAGGAGCGCGCGCGCGAGCTGGCGGTGCTCGAGACCCTCGACAACGGCAAGCCCATCCGCGAGACGCGCGACGTCGACGTGCCGCTCGCTGCACAGCACTTCTTCCACCACGCCGGGTGGGCCGACAAGCTGGAGCTTGCGTTCCCGGGCGCGCGGCCGCGCCCGCTGGGCGTGGTCGGCCAGGTGATCCCCTGGAACTTCCCGCTCCTCATGGCCGCGTGGAAGCTGGCTCCCGCGCTCGCCGCCGGCAACACGGTGGTGCTCAAGCCTGCGGAGAGCACGCCGCTCTCGGTGCTCGCCTTGTGCGAGATCCTGCAGCAGGCGGAGCTGCCTCCGGGTGTCGTCAACGTCGTCACTGGCGACGGTGCGACCGGTGCCGCCCTGGTGCGCCACCCTGGCCTCGCCAAGGTGGCGTTCACCGGTTCGACGGCGGTCGGCAAGGACATCCAGCGCGCCGTGGCTGGTCGCAACGTCGAGCTGACCCTCGAGCTGGGCGGCAAGGCGGCGCACATCGTGTTCGAGGACGCTGCGCTCGACCAGGCGGTCGAGGGCGTGGTGCGCGGCATCTTCTTCAACCAGGGCCATGTCTGCTGCGCTGGCTCACGGTTGCTGGTGCAGGAGTCGGTGCACGACGAGTTCGTGCGCAAGCTGCTGCGGCGCATCGAGCGCATCCGCGTGGGGGACCCCCTCGACAAGAACACCGACATGGGTGCCGTGCACAGTGCGACCCAGCTCGCCACCGTGCGCGCCTACGTCCGCAGCGGCGTCGAGGACGGCGCGGTGCTCCACCAGTCCTCCTGCGCGCTGCCCCGGAAGGGGTTCTGGTTCGCACCGACGGTCTTCACCAACGTGTCGCTGAGCCACCGCATCGCCCGCGAGGAGATCTTCGGTCCGGTGCTCGGCGTGCTCACCTTCCGCACGCCAGACGAGGCGATCGAGAAGGCCAACAACACGAGCTATGGCCTCAGCGCCGGCGTCTGGACCGACAAGGGCGCCCGCATCCTCTGGGCCGCGCAGCGCCTGCGCGCCGGCGTCGTGTGGAACAACACCTTCAACCGTTTCGACCCAGCCGCGCCGTTCGGCGGTTACGCCGAGTCCGGGTTCGGCCGCGAGGGCGGTCGGCAGGGCCTGCGCGCCTACCTGCAGTTCGACGGCGCACTCTCCCCCGGCTGATGGAGCACCCACGATGAACCTCCCCGTGCGCAAGACCTGGAAGCTCTTCGTTGGCGGCAAGTTCCCGCGCAGCGAGTCCGGCCGCAGCTACCGTCCCGCGGGCAACCCGGAGCGCAACGTCACCCGTGCGAGCCGCAAGGACGTGCGCGATGCCGTCATCGCCGCGCGCAGCGGCATGAAGGCCTGGAACGGCTCGGCTCCCTACCTGCGCGGACAGGTCCTGCACCGCCTTGCCGAGCTGATGGAGACCCACCGCGACTCGCTGTGTGCCGAGCTGCGGCTCGGCGGAGCCAGTGCGGCTGCTGCGCGTCGCGAGGTCGACGTGGCCGTCGGGATCACCACGTGGTACGCAGGCCTCACCGACAAGGTGCAGGCCCTGTTGGGCAGCCAGAACCCGGTGCCGGGCCCGTTCTTCGTCTTCAGCACGGTGGAGCCCACGGGCGTGGTTGGCGTCGTGGCACCCGACCGTCCGTCGCTGAGCGGCCTGCTCGCACTCTGCCTGCCGGTCCTGGTGGGCGGCAACGGCATCGTGGCCGTGGTGAGCGAGAGCGCGCCGTTCTGCCCGCTGTCCCTCGCGGAGTTGCTGGGCGTGAGCGACCTGCCGGCAGGGACCGTCAACCTGCTGGCCGGCCACCGTGCCGAACTGCTGCCCGCGCTCGCCGCGCACCGCGACGTCGACGGGTTGCTGGTCGCTGGCAAGCCGGATCCTGCCGTGGCGCAGGCAGGAGCGGACCACGTGGCGCGCATCCGCTTCGCCGACCTGCCGCCGGCGGCCTGGCTCGACCCGCGCAAGCTGCAGTCGCTGCTCTGGGTCGAGCCCTTCGTCGAGACCAAGACGTTGTGGCACCCGGTCGCCCCGTGACGAGGAGCCACCCATGCGCAACCTGCCTGCCCTGTTGATCCAGAAGAAGCGCGACGGCGGCGAACTCACTGCGGGCGAGGTTGCGGACGTCGTCGGTGGCGTGGTGGACGGCTCGATGGGGGACGCGCAGCTCGGGGCCTTCCTCATGGCGGTGTGTTGCCGCGGCATGACGCAGGCGGAGACCGTCGCCCTCACGCTCTGCATGCGCGACTCGGGCCGCGTGCTGCGGCACGACCATGTGCACGCACCCAAGGTGGACAAGCACAGCACCGGTGGCGTGGGGGACAAGACCAGCTTGCTGCTGGCTCCCCTCTGCGCGGCAGCAGGGCTTGCGGTGCCGATGATCAGCGGGCGCGGCCTCGGCCACACCGGTGGCACGATCGACAAGCTCGAGTCCATCCCGGGTTACCGCACGGCACTGTCCGTGGAGGAGTTCCAGTCGGTGCTTGCGAAGGGCGGCTACGCGATGGCCTCGGCTGGTCCGGAGATCGCGCCTGCCGACCGACGGATGTACTCCGTGCGCGACATCAGCGGCACCGTCGAGTCGATCCCGCTCATCACCAGTTCGATCCTCAGCAAGAAGCTGAGCGAGGGCATCGATGGACTGGTGATGGACGTGAAGTGCGGACGCGCGGCGTTCATGAAGCGGCGCGACGACGCGGTGGCGCTCGCGCAGGGCATCCATGCGGTGGGCACCGCTGCCGGCGTGCGGATGTGCGGCCTGCTCACGGACATGGACGTGCCGCTCGGCCGCGCCATCGGCAACGCGCTGGAGGTGGTGGAGATCGTCGACTCGCTGCACGGCCGAGGCCCTGCAGACATGGTCGACCTGACCGTCGAACTGGGCGCGGAGATGCTGCTGCTCGGCGGCATCGATGCGGAGCTCGGCGCTGCGCGCGCGCGGCTGCGCAGGCACCTTGCCGACGGCAGTGCCTTGCGGCTGTTCATCCGCAACCTCGAACTGCAAGGCGGCGACCCGCGCATCGCCGACGACCCGCGGCACCTCGGCACGGCCCCGGTGGTGGTGGTCGTGGCGAGCCCGTCCGACGGTTTCGTGCAGGACATCGACCCCATGGCGCTGGGCATCGCCACGGTCGAGCTCGGTGGTGGCCGCAGGCAGCCCTCGGACCGCGTGCACCCGCACGTGGGCATGGTGCTCGGCGCCCACGTGGGCGATGCCGTGGTGCGCGGACAGCCCCTCGCCACCGTGCATGCGGCCACGGCAGAGGCTGCAGCGCGCGCGGCGGCCACGGTCCGGCAGGCAGTCCGGTTGGGGCCGACCCGTACCCCTCGCGGTCCGGTGGTGCTCGAACGATTCGCCTGAGACCGCGGTCCTGTCCCAGCGGGACCTTCCTGCAGGGCTGCCTCTCGGGCACACTGCCCAGATGAAGCAGCGAGTCCTCGTGGCCTCTGCGCGATTGTTCGCGCTCGGCGCGGTTTCGTTCCTCTGCAGCTGCAGTGGCGAGTCGGCTCCAGCCGACGCGCAGGTCCGCATCGCGGTGATCCCCAAGGGCACGCTGCACGACTTCTGGGGCTCGGTGCACGAGGGCGCGAAGCAGGCGGCAGCCGAACTGGGCGTCACGGTGGAGTGGAAGGGTCCGGATCCCGAGGGCGATCGCGAGGCGCAGGTGCGCGTGGTGGAGAACTTCGTCAGCAAGGGCGTGAAGGGCATCGTGCTCGCGCCCGTGGACGACCGTGCGCTTGCCCCCGTCGTCGCCGAGGCGGCTGCAGCCGGCATCCCCACGGTGGTGATCGACAGTGCGCTGCAGGGCTCGAAGCACGTCGCCTACGTGGCCACCGACAACAAGCAGGGTGGTGCGCTCGCCGCGCGCCACCTCGGCGGCCTCCTCGGCGGCAAGGGCACGGTCGTCGTGCTGCGTTTCATGGAGGGTTCGGCTTCGACGATGGAACGGGAGGCCGGTTTCCTGGAGACGCTGGCCGCCGAGTTCCCGGGCGTGAAGGTGCTGAGCGACAACCAGTACGGCGGCGACAGCGAGAAGGCCTACAAGGCCGCGGAATCGCTGCTCACCGCGCACCCGCAGGTGGATGCTGCCTTCGCCTCCAACGAGTCCACGTCGATGGGCATGCTGCGTGCCCTGCAGGACGCCAAGCTCGCCGGCAAGGTGCGGTTCTGCGGTTTCGACTCCTCGCCGCGGCTCGCCGAGGGTCTCGTGCAGGGTTCCGTGCACGGGCTCGTGCTGCAGGACCCCGTGGCCATCGGCCGCGAGGGCGTGCGCGCGATGGTGGCACACCTGCGTGGCACCGCCGTGCAGAAGGACGTGCGCACGGCGCTCGTGCTCGCGACCCCGCAGAACCTGGGCGAGGCGCAGGTGAAGTCGCTGCTGTTCCCTGCCGGTTCCGGAGCAGCCGCGAAGTGAGGCAGGCATGGTCGATGCCGTGAAGCCGGTGCTGCTGCGGGCCGCGGGGATCGCCAAGTCGTTCGGCGGCACCCAGGCCCTTGCCGACGTGGCCCTCGAGGTGCGCGCGGGCGAGGTGCATGCGCTGCTGGGCGAGAACGGTGCCGGCAAGAGCACGCTGCTCAAGGTGCTGGCCGGCGTGCACGCACCCGATGCCGGCATGCTGGGCCTCGATGGCGCGCCCTGGCAGCCGCGCGATCCCGCGCACGCGATCCGCAGCGGCATCGTCACCATCCACCAGGAACTCAGCGTGCTCGGCCACCTCACCGTCGCGCAGAACCTGCTGCTGCACCGGCTGCCGCGCACCTGGATCGGCACCCTCGACCGGCGCGCCATGCGCGACGAGGCGAGGCAGCTGCTCGCCGCGGTCGGGCGCGAAGACCTGTCCCCCGACGCGCGGCTCGACGCGCTGTCGCCCGCCGACCGGCAGATGGTGGAGATCGCGCGTGCCATCGGCAGCCGCGCGCGCGTCCTCGTCATGGACGAGCCCACGAGTTCGCTGGGCGCCGCCGACGTGGAGCGGTTGTTCCGCGTGGTGCGCACCCTGCGCGAGCAGGGCATGGCCATCGTCTACGTGAGCCACTTCCTCGAGGAGGTGCGTGCGATCTGCGACCGCTTCACGGTCCTCACCGACGGCCGCGCCGTAGCGTCCGGCTTGCTTGCCGACGTCACCGATGCGCAGCTGGTGCGCCACATGACTGGCCGCGACGTGACCGACCTCTACCCGCCGCGCCGCGACCATGCGGGCGACGTGGTGTTGCGCGTCGAGCGCCTTGCCGGTCGCACGCTGCCTTGCGATGCATCGCTCGAACTGCGCCGTGGCGAGATCCTCGGGATCGGCGGGCTCTGCGGCGCCGGCCGCACCGAGCTGCTGGAAGCACTGTTCGGCCTCGCTTCCGTCCGCAGCGGCGCCGTGCAGCTGCACGGCAGGGTCCTGCCCCGCGGCGTCCGCGGCCACTGGCGCGCCGGCATGGGCATGGTGGTGGAGGATCGCAAGCAGCACGGGCTCTCGCTGTCGCGCTCCCTTGCCTTCAACCTCACCCTGCCGGCCACGGGCCGGGTTGCATCGCGCCTCGGCTGGATCTCGCCGCGCGGCATGGCCGAGGCCTCGCGCGCGTGGATCGACCGCTTCGGTGTGCGCTGCAGCGACCCGCTCCAGCCGATCGGCAGCCTCAGCGGCGGCAACCAGCAGAAGGTGGCCATCGCACGGCTGCTGCACGCAGGCGCCGAGGTGTTGCTGCTCGACGAACCCACGCGCGGCATCGACGTGGGCAGCAGGCAGGCGATCTACCGGCTGCTCGATGCCGCGGCGCGCCGCGGCGCTGCCATCCTCGTCGTGAGCTCTCAGCTGCCCGAACTCCTCGGTCTTTGCGATCGCATCGCGATCATGGCGCGCGGCCGGCTCGGCCCCTGGCGCGATGCCGCGGCCTGCACGCAGGAGTCGTTGCTGCACGAGGCCCTCGGTGCGCCGATGGAGGCTGCATGAAGCGCTGGCTGCGGCTGCTGGGACCGTTCTTCGGGATCCTGCTGGTGGGCGGGCTGTTTGCCGTCCTCGCGCCCGACACGTTCCTCACGACCTACAACCTGCGCACCGTCGCCACGCAAGCCGTGCTCGTGGCCCTCGGCGCCATGGGCATGACCTTCGTGGTGGTGAGCGGCGGCATCGACCTCTCGGTGGGCTCGATCGTCGCGTTCAGCGCCGTGCTGTCCGCCACCATCGTGAAGGCAGGGCTGCCGCCCTGGCTCGCGCTCGGCATCGGTTCGCTCGCCGGCGCGTTGGTGGGGGCCTGCAACGGCCTGCTGGTGATCGGCCTGCGCGTCGTGCCCTTCCTCGTCACCCTCGGCACCATGGGCATCCTGCGCGGCGCGGCCAAGTGGCTCGGCAACGAGACCAAGGTCGATGCCGACCCGGGCTGGCTCGCGTCGATCATGACCAAGTTCCCCGAGCCGCAGTGGCTGCAGGTGTCGCTGGGCGTCTGGATCATGTTGGCCCTCGCCCTGCTGCTCGGCATCGTGCTGCACCGCAGCGTGTTCGGTGTGCACTGCTTCGCCATCGGCTCCAACGAGGCCAATGCACGGTTGTGCGGCGTGCCCGTGGAACGCACCAAGGTGTCCGTCTACGCGCTGTGCGGCGCGCTCGCTGGGCTCGCCGGCGTCCTCCACTTCGCGCGCCTCACGCAAGGCGATCCCACGGCAGCCCTCGGCTACGAGCTCGAGGTCATCGCCGCGGTCGTGATCGGCGGCGGCAGCCTCGCCGGTGGCGAGGGCACGGTGCTCGGTTCGCTCCTCGGTGCGCTGCTCATGGCGATCCTCGCCAACGGCTGCGACCTCATCGACGTGAGCAACTACGTGCA
>JBEGVB010000105.1:0-3256 GCA_041178545.1 Planctomycetota bacterium | reverse complement strand
TCCTGCCCGGTGTTCTTCATGTCCAGCAGCGCGAGGAAGTAGCGGCCTGCAGCCTGCTCCCACTGGCCCTGCTCCTCGTGCCACGCGCCCATCTCGAGGTTGGCGGAGCCGTCGACGGGCATGCCGAACACCGCAGCAAGCAGGTGCCGACGCGCCTCCTTCAGGTCGCCGCTGGCACGCGCGATGCGCCCCAGTTCGAGCCGCAGCTTGTGCGCGGCGCCGCCGTCCTCGTCGTCGCGCGCCACGGCAAGCCCTGCCTCGGCAATGCCCTTGCGCGTGGCTGCGAGGTTTGCGTCGCTGCGGTCGAGATCCGCGAGGATCTTCACGGCGGTCGTGGCCTTCGCCTTCACGGGCGCGGCGCGGATCGCGGCGAGCGCAGCCTCCAGCGTGGCCTCGGGCGCACTGCCCTGTTCGCGCAGCCGTTCCAGCAGTGCGGCGGAGGCCTCGGCGGCCTGTGGCGCATCGGGATGGTCGGCGAGGAACTTGCGCAGCGGCTCCGGGTCCTCGGTGCCGAAGAACGCGCGCTGGAACTCGGCGTCGAGCTCGGGGTAGACCGGTGCCGTGGACAGGCTGAAGAGTGCGCGTCCGGGCAGGGGCTGCACCGTGACCACCATCTGCTGGAGCACGCGACCACCGATGCCACCGTCGTCGCCCGCCTCGGAGCCCATCGGCCGGAACGGCGTCCACTTGGCGAGGTCGAGGAACGGGGTCACGATCGCCTGCGCAACGACGCCGTCGGCATGGCCTGCCTTGGCGGCGAGCGACGGGTCGATCCACGAGAACGGCTCGCGTGTGTGCAGGCCCAGCATGCCGCGCGCACCGTTGCCGAAGTCCACCGGCACCCGGTAGCCGCGCTCGCGGTCCCGACCGAAGGCAACCGAAGTGAGCGTCTCCGAGTCGGGCGGCGCGATCCCGTCCACGGCCGTGGCTGGCAGCAGGCGCAACCGGCTGCCGGGACCGTCCAGCTCCACGTCCTTCCGCCCGAAGGCGGAGATGCCGAGGATGCCCGCGACCGGGACCTGCTGCAGTTCGTCCGCGTACTTCGCCGTCAGGCCCTCCAGCCAGGTGTCGCGCTTGTTGCGGAACGGCACGGCAGCCAGCGTGATGTCGCCGAACTCCACGTCCGCCTCCTCACTGCGCAGCGAGCCTGCCGCATTGCGGTGCAGGTACAGCTCCAGCGACGTGGCGAGGTCGACCAGCAGGTGGCAGAAGTAGACCTTTTCGCCGGCGCGCAGGGTCACCCGCACCATCGGCCTGCCGTCCACCCAGCGGACCGGGGCCTCCAGCACACGGGGGGCGGCACCGGGCTCCTGCCCGGGCAGCGAAGCGGCCACGGCAAGGGCCCACAGGGATGCCGCACCGCATCCGAACCGTGCCAGCAGCGAGGGGATCCGGCGCACCATGAGGCGGCCCATCTTGCCTCATCAAGCGATCAGTGGCGAGGGGCGAAACCAAGTGCTCTTGGCGCATGTCACCGCTGTCCGATACCGTCGTCACACACATGGCACGCCGCATCGACACCTATCTCAAGGACCTGTTGCCCGAGGACAAGTACGCGTTCTACGAGAGCGTCCGCGACTTCGCGGACTCCGAGATCGCCCCGCACCTGCTGCACTGGGAACGCGAGCACGTGCTCGTGCCGCAGGACGCCATCGCCAGGATGGCGGCCATGGGCCTGTTCGGCCTGCCCATCGACGAGCGCTACGGCGGCCAGGGCGGTGACCACACCGACCTCATCCTGATGGGGCTCGCGCTGTCCTACCACAGCCAGTCGGTGGCCATCACCCCGGGCGCCGCCATCTCGCTCGGCGCCAAGCCCCTGCAGCTCTGCGGCACCGACGCGCAGAAGCAGGCGCACCTGCCCGACCTCGCGGCAGGACGTCGCATGTTCGTCTTCGGCCTCTCCGAGCCCGGCCGCGGCTCCGACGCCGCCAACCCGCAGGTCACCGCGGTGCGCCGCGGCTCCAACTGGGTCATCAACGGCGAGAAGTGCTGGTCGACCAATGCCCGCTGGGCCAGCCACGTGGTCGTGCACGCCCTCACCGACCCCAACGGTCGCAACGGCAAGCGCTCGACCTGCTTCATCGTCCCGATGGACGCCAAGGGCGTCTTCTACCAGGAGATGAAGGGCAAGAAGGTGTGGGAGCAGTCCTCCACCGGCCAGATCATGTTCGAGAACGTCGAGGTCGGCGACGATGCGATCCTCGGCGCCGAGAACGACGGCTTCAAGGTGATGGTCACCACGCTCAACGGCGGCCGGTTGTTCATTGCCGCACTCGCACTGGGCTCGCTGGCGTTCGCACTCGACAAGTGCCGCGTCTATGCGGAAGAGCGCCTCCAGTTCGACGACAAGCCGATCGGGCGCTTCCAGCGCGTGCAGGACGTGCTCATCGACATGGACATCGCCCTCGACCGCAACCTGACGTGGCTGCTGCACCTGTGCCGCAACTACGACAAGGGCACGCTGGTGCGCGAGCAGGCCGCCAAGGTGAAGGTCGACTGCTCCCGCGCCGCGAGCGAACTGCTCACGATGGCGATGGAGATCTGCGGCGGAGTTGCCTGCCTCGACGAGTTCGGCCTGATCCGCCACCAGAACGACCTCTTCGTCACGCGCGTGGGCGAGGGCTCCAACTTCGCGCTGAAGGACCTGATCGTCCGCCCGCTGCGCGAGGCCTGAACGCGGCGGGAGTGACGGCTTCGGGACTCGGAAAGCAAACCGAGACGGATGGAGTCCGTCGCGAGGGACAGGGTTTGGGAAGGGGAGAGGGCGCGCGGACACGGAGGTTGGAAGAGAGGCCGGGGAGTGGGAACGGTGGTTGAGGCGGAGGGCGCGGCGGGGTGATGGAGCGGGGATGGAGAGGAGAACCTGTGAAGGGGATGAGGGCGCGCGGACGTGGCGCGAGAGATGAGGAGGTGGGCGGCGTGGGCGAGGAACGCGCGCCGAGACGGAGGCTGGAAGAGAGGGCCGGGGAACGGGAGCGGTGGACAAGGAGGAGGGCGCGGCGGGAGGTGGAGCGGGGAACGCGCGGGGTGCGCGGGGTTCGTGATGTGGCGTGGTGTGCGGTGGTGATGTGGCGCGAGGGTGGCGCGCTGGATTCTCGAGGATGTTCTTGCTTTGTTTGGTCCGATTGCGTATTTCTGCGTATTCAGGGATGAGAACTTCGGGCAACAAGCGGCGGTTGGGAGTTCGTTCGGCTTCGGACGCTGGGCTGCTGCCGTTCCGACCCGGGCCCGGCGGTGCGCGCAAGGGGGCTGG
>JBEGVB010000104.1:0-45463 GCA_041178545.1 Planctomycetota bacterium | reverse complement strand
CCAACGGGCTGGCCGGTCGCGGCATCCACCACGGTGCCGGTCACGTACGTGCCCGGCTTGACGGTGAAGACGAGAGCGGCGCTCGTCTGGCCCGGGGTCAGGTCGACCTCCTGGTTGTCGGGCTCGAGGAACCCGTCGGCGCGCGCGCGCACGCGCACGCGACCCGGCGGGATGCCGCGCAGCTCGAAGGATCCATCCGCGGCGGCAACCTCGCGCCAGTTGCCGTCCATGCCGCGGTCCATCATGTTGGTGCCTTCGGCAAGCTGCATGGTGCCGTCGGCGCCCACGTTGCGGTTGCGGCGGTTGCGGCCACCGCTCCACGAGGCACCGGACCAGCCGTCGTTCTGCTGCTGGGGCTGCGGGGCGGGCGCAGCTGCAGCGCCGTCCTTGGCCGGCTCCTGGGCGGGCGGGACGGGTTGGGTGCGGGTGTCGACCCGGAAGCGCGTGAGCGGCTTGCCGTCCGCGAGCACGACCTTGCCCTTCACCACGGCACCGCGCTGCAGCTCGACCTCGACGTCCTTTGCGTCGAGCTTCACGCCCATCCTCACTGCCGTCGTGTAGCCCGGCTTGCTCGCGGTGACCACGAGCCGCTCGCCGGACATGCCGTTGGCGGTGAACCGTCCCTCGGCATCGGTGGTCACCTCGATGCGCCGGATCTTGAGCGCCATCTTGAGGAACTCGGGGTCGTTGGGGCGCTCGAACGGACGCACCTCGACCTTGGCCGAGGCAAGCGGCTGCTTCTGGTCGTCGACCACCCGACCGCTCACGGTGGCACCCTCGCCCAGGCGCAGCTCGAGGTCGTCGTACCAACCGCCGTCCACCACCGCGCGTTCCTCGATGTTGGAAGGGGCCTGCCCGTCGGCCGCGGCGATGAACGCGACACGGCCTGCCGCCACGCGCTCGACGCGGAACATGCCCTGTGCGTCCGTGGTGATCGGCTCGGTGCGCCCGTCGGAGGAGAACAGGATGCGGTTGACGTCGAGGTAGACCATCGCGACGTTGGCGCCCGCCACCGCCGCACCGGCCCCGTCCACCACGCGGCCGGACACCGTCGCACCCGGGTGGGCGCGCAGCACGATCTCGGTCACCGCGCCCTCCCGCACCTCGACCCCGAACTGCTCCTCCAGCGCGATCGTGCGCCCGGAAGCGCTGAGCGTGTAGCCGGCACCGGGCGGCACGCCAGGCAGGTCGAAACGGCCCTCGTCGTCGGCAACCGTCTCGAGCCAGCGGTAGTTGCGCTCGGTGATCTGGCCGAGGAAGGCGTTGAGGCCGGGGCGGAGGTTGACCATCGCGCCGCCTGCTGGTGCGCCGTCGGGACCGAGCACGACGCCGCGCACGCGACCGCCGGGAGACGCCCGCAGCTCGATGCCCTCCTGCACCTCACCCGTGGCGAGGCGTGCGGTGCCGGGCGTGCGGACGTAGTGGCCGTCGCTGCGGCCGTCGAGGAACACGCGGCCGTCGGGCAGCCCGGCGATCTCGAAGGTCCCGTCGGGCTGGCTCAGGGTGCGACCGAGCACCTCGACCGGCTGGTACGCCTGCTCCCACATGCCGCCCTGGAACAGCCCCCGGAACCGGGTCTCGAGGCGCTCGAAGGAGGGCAGCCGGCGGGTCGCCACCACCTCGATGCCGCCCAGGGGAGCCCGGGTGCGGGAGTCGACGACGGAACCGCGCACCGAGGCGCCGGGGCGGCCGGTTGCGGCATTCCGCTGGGCCGCCAGCAGGTCTGCCCCTGCCGGCTGGGCCGCCTCCGCTCCGAGGGCTCCCGAGGCTGCGTCGCCTGCAGGTGTTGTCGCTGCGGGTCCGCCACCCTGGGGCACGACCTCCACCTCCTCGCCCCGGAGCCAGAACAGGCCCAGGGCGGTGAGAGCGGTCAGCAGCAGGAGGACGGCAAGGGCACGGGGTCGCATGAGGGTCGGCGGCGGTTGGCGGGAGTGGCCGGCGCGGGGACTGGGCATGTCGCCGTTCGCGCCGCAGGGTACTGCAGATGCCTCAGGGGGCGGTGGCAAGGGGCAGGTCGAGCTGGAACACCGTACGCCCCGACGCGGACTCAAGCAGCGTGAGGGCGCCACCATGGGACTCGACGATGCGCCTGCAGATGGCGAGTCCGAGTCCGGTGCCGGAGGTGCGGGTCGTGAAGTACGGCTCGAACAACCGGGCCTGCACTGACGGTGCGATGCCGCCACCGTCGTCCTCGACGAGGCAGCGGAAGGTGCCGCCCACCACACTGCTCGACAGCCGGACGCGCTTGGCGCCCGCCTGCCCCGCGTTCTGGACAAGGTTGGCGAACATGCGCAACAGCTCGCGGCGGTCGACCGAGAGCACCGCGGCGGGCGCGCCCGCGGCGACCTCCAGCTCGAGGCCACCCTCGAGCAGCGAGCCCGTCGCGATGCGCACGGAGGCGAGCAACTCGTCGGCGAGCACGGCCTCGCGGTAGGGAGCAGGTGAGCCGGCGAACTGACGGAAGTCGGATGCGATGCGGTCGAGGAGCTCGGTCTGCACCATCACCGTGGAGGCAAGCCGCTCTGCGATCGCGTCGGCTCGTGGGTCGCCGTCGCGCCTTGCGCGCAGCAGCAGCTCGGCCGCCATGCGCATGGGCGTGAGCGGGTTCTTCACCTCGTGTGCGACCTGCCGAGCCATCTCGGCCCATGCAGCCTGTCGCTCGGCTGCCTTCAGGCGGTCGCGCCCGCTGGCCAGCGCCACGGCCATCGTGTTGAACGCGCTGCCGAGCTCGCGCAGTTCTGCGGTACCACCTGCCGGGACCTGGACCTCGAGGTTGCCGGCAGCGACCTGGCGCGTCCCCGCGAGCAGGTCGCGCACGGGGCGCACGATGGCGCGCGATGCGCCGAGCGACCATGCGGCGAGCACGGCCACCAGCAGGAGCACGGCAACGCCGAGGGCGCGGGCAAAGGCCTCGCGCGGGGCGAACAACTCCTCGGCAGGTACCGCGATGCCGAGGCTCCAGCAGCGCGCATCCTCGCCGAACCGACGGAAACCACAGTGCCATGCGGCACCGTCCGACCCGGTGTACTCGGCGCGACCGCCTGCGGCACCCAGCACGGCAGTGCGTAGCGAGGCCGGCTCGAGGACGGCGCCGTACGTGGAACGGTCGGTGTGCGCCTGCACCGTCCCTGCCGGGTCGACGAGGAACACTTGTGCATGCTGGTAGCCGGCCTCACGGCTCAACACGTCGCGGGCTGCGTCGAGGACCTGCTGGACCTCCGGCCAGCGCACGAGCGCGAACAACGCACCGGGCGGGCCATCGCCCGCAGGCACGTCGATCACGAGGCCGAGATGGTGGTCGGCAGGGTTCTGCGAGCGCACGTCGAGGCCGCGGTGCAGCAGCGGGCTGCGCATCCACGGCAGCCAGAAGGCCCCGCCCTCCCGCTGGACGCGCTGGAACCACGGCTGGTCCGCGGCCGATGCGGGAACCAGCGACTCACGACGGCCCTGCGTGGCGCGGTCGAGACGCTCGCCGTCCTGCCAGTAGACGACGGCACCGGCAGGGTCGACGAGCAGCAGCAGGTCGATGTGGTTGTCGAGCAGGTCCGGCACCAGCTCGACCTGCTCGGCGAACCACGCGCGCCGCGTGGGCTCTGCCAGCGCACTGCGCCCGATCTCCCGAACCACGCTCACCGACTGGAAGATCTGCTGCAGCCGGCTGTCGATCTTCTCCGCGTGGTCTGCCGCGAGTTGCGGCAGGAACACACTGCCGAGCTGGGTGTCGACGAGACCGCGCACGCCCCGCAGCGCGAACCAGCCGAACACGAGCAGGGGCAGGACAGCGGTTGCCAGCAGCGTCAGGAGGAACCGACCTGCCAGCGAACGCGGCGCCACGGGTCAGCCGTTGGCGGCAGGTGCCTGCACCGCGGGCCTCAGCCGCTGGATGCGGTCCCGGACGTCCTTGTAGCCGGGGTAGAACAGTTCGACGTTCTGGTAGGCCTCGAGGGCAGCCTTCGGGTCGTTGGCGGCCTCGGCTGCCTCGCCCGCGGCCCAGGCCTTCTCGGCCTCGGCGATGTCGGAGCGCAGGCTCGCACACCGGGCCTTCACGTCGAGCATGCCGTCGGGCCAGGCCTTGTCGAGCGCCTCGTAACCGGCCAGTGCCTCTGCCTTCTGCGACTGCAGCTCCAGGTCGCGCGCCTTCTGGTAGGCGACCTCGGCCTCGCGCTTGCGGTTCTGCAGCAGCGCGTCGTTGACGACGGCCTTCTCCAGCACCGTGAGGACAAACGCCTCCTCGAGCATCGCACGCGCCTTGTCGAAGCGGTTGTTGGCCGAGTGCATCATCGCCTGCGCGAGCATCCCGCCGGCCTGGACCTCCTTCTCCATGTGGGCGATGCGATCGTCGATCGCCTCCAGGCTCGGGTCCAGCTTGCGTGCCGAGCGGTACTCCATCAGCGCCGCGCCGTAGTAGCCCTCGGCCTCGGCCTGCTTGGCACGCTCAAGGGTCTTCTGGGCGAGCTGGCGTGCCGCGCGGGTGCGGATGTCCTTCGCGTCGGTGCGGGACGGGTCCTTCTGCAACGCTGCGCTCGCGTGCCAGTCGACCTCGACCCAACGCAGTTCGGGGAAGCGACGGATGGCCTCGAGGAAGTGCTCCTGCGCCTTCTGGTGCATCGCGGCGAAGGTGGCGCGCACCCGCTCGATGCCGTCGAGGGCCGGCTTGTGGTCGGGGACCCAGGAGACGGCCTCCTGGTAGAGCTTGAGGGCCTCGGAGGGCTCGCCGAAACTCATCGCTGCGTCGGCCCTTGCCGTGGCGCGCTGTGCGAGCTTCTGGCGCGCGCGGGTCACCATGGCGGCGACGACCTCGTTGCCGGGGTGGGTCGTGACGGCCTCGGCAAGCAGTTCGAGGGCGTCCTCCTCACGGTCGAGGAACACCATGCGCTGGGCCTCGTGGACCAGGAAGTCGATCCTCGCTTCGCGCCAGGCTGCCGCAACCTCGGGGTCGCCACTCTGCGCGCCACCGGCCTCCTCCAGGGCCGCCAGGGCTAGGTAGTAGTTGCCCTCGCCGGCGAGGTCGCGGCTGCGCTGGATCGCGTTGGAGGACCCGGAACAGGCGGCCAGGAGACAGCAAACGGCCGTTGCCAGGAGGCGGAGCGGGGCAGGACGGTTCATGCGGGTTCTGCGGGGGGCCGGGGTCGGGCCTCGACGGGGAGGTTCGACCCGTCCGGCGCAGGAATCTTCCCGGCACGCGGTCGGATGTCCACAGGCAGAACGGGTTCCCGCGCCGGGTCGGCCACGTGGCCTGCAGGGCGGACGGCCCCCACCCTCCTCAGGCCTTGGCGATGAACTCCTCGAGGTCCTTGCGGAGCTCCTCGAGGTCGTAGGCCGGCACCGTGATGCAGCGGTAGATGATCCGCTCCAGGTCCGGAGGGGTCTTGGGGTTGAGCGCGTGGGGAGGCACGTAGCTGAAGAAGTAGCTGAGGCTCAGGCGCACGGTCTCGCCGCCGCCAGGCTGTCCGGCAAACTCCCACGGCACCTCGTCGAACGGCAGCGTGCCGGTCAGGATCTCGTAGATCATGATCCCGATCGCCATCACGTCTGCCTTGCTGTCGGTGAGCAGCAACGGGTTGTAGTGCGGGGTCGTGGAGATGACGTGCTTGTCGGCCGTGCGCAGCGCGGGGTCGATCATGACGACCTTGCCGCTGGGCTTGACCAGGATGTTCTCGGGCTTGAGGTCGCCGTGGTAGGTGAAGACACCCTTCGCCTTGAGCTCCAGCAGGGAGCGCACGATGGCGAGGAACCAGTTGAGGTGGATGCCCTCGAGGCCGCGGATCTTCTCGCGCAGGGTCTTCCCGCGGACGTAGTCGAGCACCAGGATCGGGCGCCCGTCCACCATCAGGCGGTCGTGCAGGGCCACCAGGTGGTCGTCGTGGCTGGAGGCGAGGAGGTCTCCCTCGGCGCGCACCAGCGACTGGACCTCCTGCTCGTTGAGCAGGTCGATGCGTGGCCCCTTGTTCTCGAAGAAGACTGCCTCGCCCGGCATCTCGTCCGGGCTCACCCCGTCCGGGCTGCGCTTGCTGGTGACCTCGAGCAGTCGCGCGAGCTGCCGCCCACCGCCGGCGACGTCGCCCACCTTGAGGGCCACCTTGGCGCCGGTCTCCTCCTGCTGTGCGAGGTAGACCGACGAGAAGCCGCCGCGACCGAGGAACCGCAGGATCCTGTATCCCAGCACCATTTCGCCAGCAGCGAGCTTCATGTCGTTCCTTGCAGTCCTTCGGTTGCGAGTCCCTGTCGACCCGCAGACGCGGGCACAGGCAGTCTTCGGAATCCGTGGAATGCGAGTTGAGGCGGCGACGGGAATCGTCCGTCCGCCCGCTGGCAGCGAGCACTCGGTCGCGCGCTGCCGTTGCGCCGCGACGCAGCCCTGGACGACTCAGTCCTCGCGCAGCAGCCTGCGCACCATGGCGGCTGCAGCAGGCAGGTCGCGGGAGCCGGCACGGGCCTCGAACTCGGTGTGCACGGTCCGCATGCGGACGGGGGTGGCCGTGAAACGGGCCGGCTTCTCGGCGAGCGGGCGGTCGGACTCCACTGCAGGGGCCGCAGGCGGCGCACTCAGACGCAGCACCGAGACCGCGCCGAGCTGCCACTCCACCAGGCCCTCGACGGCAGCGCCGCGGTGCAGGACGAGGCGCGACGGCGCACGTTCGTCGACCGCCAGCGAGAGCTCGAAACCGTTGTGCAGCGACCAGCGCAGCTCACCCTGCTCGACACGGAGCGGTGGCCTGCGCTGGGGCGCGAAGATGCGGTGTGAGGCGTCTGCCAGTGCGACGACGCCCTTCATGTCGTCCTCGTCGTGTCGACGCCGGGGAACACTTCCCGGCAGTGCAACAAGCGAGGCGGCAAGCGCATCGCCTGCGAGCACGAGACGGGTGTGGGGCAACGACGCACGCTCAGCAGCGGGCACGAGCGCGGCCTCCAGCGCGAGGAGCGGACCGATCGCAACCGCGTGGTAGACGGCGTCGCCGCTGCCTGCACAGAGCACGCGCGGGCCGCCCCAGCCCTGCGGCTCGACGGTCTCGTGGACCTTGCCACTGCGCCCCCAGATGCGGGTCGAGCTGCCACCGTCGACCCACAGCACCTCCTCCAGGGGTGCGCGTGTCGAGCCGGAACGGACCACGCGCAGCTGCTCGCCGTTGGCGAACGTGAACTCGAGGCCGGCGCCGAACGGGCCGGCATGCTCACCGCTGCGCAGGTGGAGGTGGCCGTCGCGCATGAACAGCATCTCCCGCCCGGAGGGGAACGAGAGTTTCACGCCCTCGTTGCGAACCTCCACCACCACGCCGCCGCGCATGCGCAGCGTGCCGTCGGGCTGACGAGGCTCGCCCGCCCCAACGCGTCCCACGGCCGCCTCGAGCCCACCGTCGCCGAGCCCGCAGGACTCGGTGGTGGACGCCCCGGGCAGGGCGATCAGCAGGTCGGCAGGGCGCGGCTGCGGCTCCTGTTGCAGCAGGAGCAGCGAGGCGGCCAGTGCGAGCGAAGGTCCCATGCCATCGCTCATCGGCAGTCCGAGCCGCCGACTTCAGCGCGGGGGCAGCGGAATCCCGAGTTGCTCGGTGAGGGCCTGCAGGAAGGCCCCCACGTCCGTCACGATGCCCTGGCTCTGGGCCGAGCCGCGGTCGCTGAGCTTGGCCACCACCGCGGGGTGGATGTCCACGCACACGGTCATCACCTCGGCCGGCACCATGTTGCCGACGCCGATGCCGTGCAGCATCGAGCCGAGGATCACCACCAGGCCGGCGCCCTTGAGGATCCGCGCGTACTTCTCCTGCGCGCGGATCAGGTCCATCTCGGTGTCCGGCAGCGGGCCGTCGTCGCGGATGCTGCCGGCGAGGCAGAACGGCACCTTGGCACGCACGCACGCGTGCATGACGCCCGACTTGAGCACGCCCTGCTCGACCGCCTGCTGGATGCTGCCTGCCGCACGGATCCGGTTGATCGCACGCATGTGGTGCATGTGGCCGTGCACCATTGCCTGCCCGGTCCGCAGGTCGACCCCGAGGCTGGTGCCGAACATGTCCGCCTCGCAGTCGTGCACGGCAAGTGCGTTGCCGCTCAGCAACCCGTCCACGGCGCCTGCAGCAAGCAACGAAGCGAGCACGGGGGCTGCCCCCACGTGCACCACGACGGGGCCGGCCACGAGGATGACCTTGCGGCCCTCCTCGCGGACCTGCCGCCACACGCGCACGACTTCCTCCACCTGCGCGGCGAGCCGACGCTCCGAACTGACACCGCCCTGCATGAAGCCGAACTTCTTCTCCTGCAGCTTGCGCGTGGTGAAGGGTGTCAGACGGATGCCCGTGTGCCCCACCACCACGGAGTGGCCTGGGTGCAGGTCGCGCAACTTGACGCAACGGGCCCGATCACCCTCGACGGCAACCACCGCATCCATGCGCTGGTCCTCGACGCCGATCCACCTGCCGTGCACGCGCACCTCGGTGGCGAGGTTGGTCGTGGAGTAGAAGCCCTCGGGTGCAACGCCCGGCTGCCCCACGGGCACGACGAATGCATCCTCGGTCGCCTCCTCGGTGAGGCCGAGGGACATGAGGTCGGAACGGACCCGGTCGAAGACCCGTTCGTCGGGAGCCTGCACCTCGAGCTCCAGGGAGCTCTCGTCCGTGCGGTGCTTGCCGATCTCCAGCCGCTGCACGCGGTAGGTTGCACCGGCTGCCTGCACCGCCTCGAGGGCGTCCGAAAGGAGGCCGGAGTCGATGAGGTGTCCCCGGGCACGGAAGACGGCGACGGTGGGCTTGGTCACTGCAGCAGGCTAACGGGGGCGCGGCCGCAGAAGCCAGCGATCGCGCGACGCGGCGGTCAGTACCAGCGGCAGAGGTCCAGGAACAGGCCGATCGAGCCGCCGATGAGGGCGCCCTCGGCCGTGTCGCAGGACTGGGCGCCGATGATCGCGCCCGTCGTGGCGCCGAGCGCCGTGTTCCAGGGGAACGAGCCCACCGGGTCGCCGTGGACACGCTCGCGCACGACGCGCTCGCGGTACACCACCTGCATCGGCGCACCTGCCCGGGCGACCGCGAGTTCGTGGTCGCGCTCTGCCTCCTCGCGCCGACGCGACTCCTCCACCTGCGCCGCGAGCCAGGCATCCGTCGCCCCGTTGTCCGTCGGGGCCACACCGCGCTCCGGCCGTGCACCGGCCACGCGCACCGACTCCACGTGGGCCACGGGTGGTGGCACCTCGCCACTGGTGGCGACCGGCGGTGTGCTGCAGGCAGCCAGCAAGGACAGGACGAAGACGGGTGCGACGCGCATCATCACGGCCTCACTTGTTCCAGGACAGTCGCACCAGCCAGTCATGGGCCTCCTCCGTGCGCGAGGTGGACACGAACTCCATGGTGCTGCCGGGCGGGATCACCATCACCTGCCGGTTGGTGCTGTCGCCCAGCGAGACCTTCTGCCGGTTGCGGAAGGTCATCTGCGCGAGCACCTGGATCTCCTCGTCGTCGATGTTGCGGACCGGCACCACCACGCGCAGCGAGTTGCTGCCGGGCACGCGCTCCACGAGTGCCTTGCCCACGCGCACACAGCCCTGCAGGCTGCGGTCGCTCACCACCACCGATGCGCGCTCCTCGGCATCGTCCTCGATGGCGTATGCGGGATAGGGACGGGTTGCGCAGGCACTCAGCAGGGCGAGCGATGCGAGCAGGGCGAGTCGTTTCATGGCATTGCCTTCGGGGTTGCATCGGCCACGACGCGGCTGCGGTCGAGGCCGGGAATGGATCGGAACAGGTACCAGCTCTCGCCGGACTCGGGCACGGTCACGGTCCAGGTCTGGGTGAGGGAGTCGAGCACCTGGCCACCGGTGCCGAGGAACTCGACCCGCAGTTGGTGCGTGCCCGGGGGCACCTCGGCACACAGGCCCTGCACGGTCGCGGGCAGCGTGGACCAGCACCGAGTGTCGGCCTCGGTGGACGTCAGCACCGACGCCAACAGCAACGCGCCGCCCACGATGAGCTTGTCGCGGCGACCCTTGTCGCTGTCGTCGAGCGCACCGAGGATGAGGGCGGTCTGGCCAGCAGCGCGGGCGACGGACTTGAAGACCGCCTTGCCCTTCCGGATGCCCTCCATCTCGGTGCCGCCGCGGGTGCGGGCCTGGTAGTCGACGTCGGCGAGGATGGATGTGGTGCCGAGCAGCCTGTCGCCGAGGTGGACCCGCGCCGACAGCGCTGGGTGCCATGGCGAGCGGAACCGCGTGAGTTCGCGCTCGCTGCCTGCAGCGTACTTCTCGGGACCCATCCCGCACTCGACGAGCAGCACGAGGTTGCCGCGCTCGGGGTCGGCGAGGAGCGGGTTGTCGCGGGTGCCGCGGCTGCCGTGCTCCAGGCAGAACTGGTTTGCCTCACGGGCCTCGCGGAAGAAGTCCTTGGCGTCCGACTCCAACCCCATCAGGCGGCTCATCCTGCCGGCCAGCCAGAACATGAGGGTGAAGTCGGCCTGGAACTTCTCGTCGTTGCTCTCGCCGTCCGCGAGGATGCCCTTCTTGAAGGCGGCGCGCGCGTTGTCCGGCTCGTTGCGCCAGAGGTACGTCATCCCGAGGTAGAAGGCGTTCATGGCCTTCTCGTAGGGATCGCCGCGCCAGGTCTTGGAGCTCTCGCTGCCCACCACGGCACCAAGGGTCTCGCTGCCCGAGGTGGCCCAGGTCCCCATCAGGCGCGCAGCGGTCTCGAAGTGTCGGGCCGCCGCAGGCAGGTCGCCGCGGAGCAACTCACACTGCGCCTGGAGGTTGAGCACCAGTGCCAGGTTCTCCTCGGGGCCCTCGGCAACCTGTTCGGTGGCGAACTTCTGCACCCGCTCCAGGTCCCCGTCGGTGAAGGAACGGACCGGGACCGCAGGCATGCGCACGGCACATGCTGCCTGCAGCAGGCCCAGGCAGAGGACGAGGAGCGCGCGCATGGGAGACCGGTCAGCGGCTGATGACCGACTTCTCGGACTCGAACTTTGCTTCGTAGTCACCGGTCCAGACGAGGCGACCGGTCTCAAGGTCGGTGAGCTCGAAGGTGACGAGGTAGTAGGCGGACTTCAGCTTGCCGGACTGCTTCACACGGTCCTGGATCACGCCCTTGAGGACGTAGTCCGAGCCCAGCACCTCACCGGTGCGGCCGGCGTTGGCTGTCACGGCGCCCGCGCGCTTGGCCTCGCGCTCCTTGCGCACGGCATCGAGACCCTCGGCGCTGCGGTCGAGGATGTCGACGCGGTTGCCGAGCCCGCGGAACAGCTCGGTGCGCAGCTTCATCAGGATCATCGTCCGGTTCAGCGTGTCCGACGACTCGTTGCGCATCTCGGTGATGTGGAACGTGGTCCGGGTCTCCGAGGGGGCGTTGGCGAGGACCCCGGTCTGGATGATGTCGCGGGCCATCTTGTCCGCCATCGTGCGGATGTCCTGGCTCTCGAGCACCGCGCCGCCCACGGTGTCCGGCTTGTCGGGGTCGACCCTGCGGTCGATGGTGCTGGAGCAGGCCGCGAGGACCGGGAGGAGGAGTGTGGTGAGGAGGAGGGATCGCATGTTCGTTGCTGCGGAAGGATGCGGGCACCACCCCGGGGTGGCAAGGCGCCGCCCAGCGCATCCGTCAAGCTGACGTTGCCGGGCCTGCCATCGGGGGGCTCATGGGACGGCACCGGCCGGACGGCAAACCCGCATCGCCACCGACGGGCACGGGATAGGATCCCGCCCCGCACGGACCCCACATGACGCAACGGAACGATCTCGCGGCCAGGCTGCTGCAGGCAGTGGGCCAGGTGCTGCTTGGCAAGACGGAGGCCGTTGAACTGGCCGTCACGACCCTGTTCGCCGGCGGCCACCTGCTGATCGAGGACCACCCGGGCGTGGGCAAGACCCTGCTGGCGCGGTCGCTGGCCCGGGCACTCGACCTGCCGTTCCAGCGCATCCAGTGCACCGCCGACCTGCTGCCCTCGGACGTGGTCGGCTCCCAGGTGTACGACCCGAGGTCGGGGGAGGTGCGGTTCCGACCGGGCCCGGTGTTCACCTCGGTGCTGCTGGCGGACGAACTCAACCGCATGCCGCCGCGCACCCAGTCGGCCCTGCTGGAGTGCATGGCGGAGCACAAGGTCACCGTCGACCGCGAGACCCACGACCTGCCCGAACCGTTCTTCGTGGTCGCCACCCAGAACCCCAACTCGTCTGCAGGCACCTACCTGCTGCCAGACAACCAGCTCGACCGGTTCCTCGTCCGCCTCCGCCTCGGCCACCCCGATGCCGAGCATGAGGCCCGGGCCCTGGCGCTCGACGACGGCCACCGGCGGTCCCACGACGTCAAGCCAGTCGCCAGGCGCGAGGAACTGCTGCAGACCATGCGCGCCGTGGACGGCATCGCCGCATCGGAGGAGATCGCACGCTGGATCGTCGAACTGGCGAACCGCACGCGGCGCTCGGCAGAGGTTGCGCTCGGCGTGAGCACCCGCGGCGCCCAGGCACTCCACCGCGCCGCCCGCGCAAGGGCACTGGTCAACGGCAGGGACTACGTGGTCCCGGACGACGTGCTGGCACTCGTGGCCCCGGTCTGGGCGCATCGCATCACGCTGCGCAACGCAGGCTCGTCGGCGGGCGCGGGGGCAGCGGAGGCAGTGCTGGCGGAGATCGTTGCCGCCGTCGCGACCCCCGACTGAGCCCATGGCTGCAGCCGGCCAGTCCCTCGAACTCACCGTCCGCGGCAGGGTCATGGGCTTGCTTGGCCTGCTGGCCGCCACGACAGCCTGGATGAGCGGGGACCCCGTGACCCGACTCGCTGCGAGCCTGCTGCTGGGTCCGTTGCTGGTGGACCTCGCCTGCAAGCCCTGGTCGCTCTCCCGGTTGCGCATCGCCTTCCGCCCCCGCCGCGCCGTCGCAGGTGTCCCGTTCGCCGAGCGACTGGAGGTCGAGCACGCAGGGAACCGACCGCTGCGCGAGCTGCTGGTGGTCGAGCCGCGCACCATGCGGGAGAGCGGGCTCGCGCTCGTGGAACACGTTGCGCCGCGCGCCAGGGCGGAGGTCGAACTGTCGTGCCGCGCTGCGACGCGCGGCCACCTGGTCGAACGGGTCGTGGTCGCTGCGACCGGCTGGCCGTTCGGCCTGTTCCGGATGCGGGCGGTGCTCACCACGCCCGCAGACCTCGTGGTCGAGCCCGCCCGTGTGCCACTGTCCCCCGAGGCACTGCACGCGCTCGCGGACCGCGAGTCCGCATGGTCACCACGCCGCAGGCTGCCAGGCGACGAGTTCCACGCGTTGCGCGAGTACCGCGAGGGCGAGGACGCCCGCTCCGTGCACGCACGCCGCAGCGCCGCCCTCGGCACGATCGTGCGCAAGGAGAACATCGGCAGGCAGCCCCGGGACTTCGGCCTCGTGCTGGACCTGCGCCGACCGCCCGGAAACGGACTGCGGGCCGTGCCAAAGCACCCGGAGCACCAGCTCGGCCTCGCCGCCAGCATCGTGGACGCGCTGCGTGACGAGCAGGCGCGGCTGCGCGTGGTGGTGATCGGGTCACGAACAGTGCCGCTCACGGTCGACGACGAGCCCGCGCGAACACGCCTGCTCACCCTGTTCTCGGAGGCGGCGACGAGTGCACATCGTGCACTTGAGCCGGGCGCACTCGACCCACTTGCCGGTGCCGACACCGTGTTCTGGGTCGCGGTCGGTGGCGCACCTGCAGAACACTGCGAGGCCCTCGGCTTCCAACCCATCCTCGTAGGGGAGCGCACGTGAGCCACGCCGTGGGCGCATCGGGACCGACTCGCCGCGCCTCGACCGCGATGATCCTCGTCTCGTCGGGTGCCGCGCTCGCTTCGCTGCCTGCATCGCACCTTCCCTGGACATGGCTCGGGGCCATGCTGCTCCCCGCGTGCGCACTCGGCCTCTCCTCGCGCCGCCGTGACCTGAACTGGTCGCGGCTCCTCGTGTACCTTCCGGCGCAGGCAGCCACCGCATGGCTGGCACTCGCCAACTCCGGCGCACTGGACCTTCCTGCTGCGATGACTGCGGTGCTGCTGCCGCCGCTCGGCTTCGCCCTCGGTCGCAGGAACGAATCCGACCCGCTCGTCGCCACCTTTGTCGCCTTCTGCCTGTTGCTGGTAGGGACGATCCTGGGCGGCGCACGGCCAGCACTGACGGTCCTCTTCGCACTCTCGGCGGCAGTCCAACTGCGCTGCAACGCACGCCTGCAGTTGCTGGCCTCGGTGGCACCACGGGCCCGGCATGCGCAGACGTTGCGTCCGGCACTCGCCGCGTTGGCTGCAGCGGGGTCCGCCACCGTGCTCGCCCTCGCGCTGCTGCGCACGCTCGACTGGGTCCCTGCCCTCGCACAGGCCCGGGACCCCGCGCAGACCCAGCGAGCGCGTGAGCGGCAGGTGGGCCTCAACGACCGGTTCGACCTCGGTGGCGGCGGCGGTTTCGCCGACCTGCGCCGCGTCGAGCTGGTGCGTGCGACAAACTCCGACGCGGAGCCGCTGCCGGAGGACCTCTACCTGCGCACGACGTTCTTCGACGTCCCCGGCCTCTCCAGCTGGTCCACCTCGACGTTCCAGGCCGAACCGCGGGACACCGTCGGGAGGACCCTCACGGTGCGTCCACGTGTGGCGGAGGTCCCCACCCTGCGCATGACCGTGGAGCGACGCGACGCGGCACGCGCCTTCGTGTTCGCTCCAGCCGGCACGATGTCGATCCGAGGCCTGCGCGAGTTGCGCACGGACCTCGCGCGCGAGTGGTTCCGGCAGGCCCCGGACGCAACGGCACTCGTCTACGAGGTGCAGAGCCAGGACCTGCGCTGGGTGCTGGGCGACCTGGACGCAGACGAGCGGTGGGCGCCGGGCCTCACGCGACTGCCGCAGGGCCTCGACCTGCAGTTGTTCGGGCGGCTGCTGCAGGAGTGGGCACCCCGGGACGGCAGTGCAGAAGAAGTCGCTGCAGCCGTCTCTGCAGGACTCAGGCGCCAGTGCACCTACTCGCTGGAGGAGCCGACCGGTCCCTACCGGCAACCGCTGCACGACTTCCTCGCCGGCAACCGACGCGGGTGGTGCATGCACTTCGCGAGCGCTGCAGCACTCATGCTGCGCATGAAGGGCATCCCGTGCCGCATCGGGGTCGGCCTCTACGGCGGCGACAAGGACGACGCGAACCCCGCGGTGCGCACGTTCGGGTCGCAGCACGCGCACGCATGGGTCGAGGTCCCGTTCCGCGGGCTCGGCTGGGTCGTGTTCGACCCGACTCCGCCCGAGCAACGGGGCAGGCGCGCAACCGAGGCCGCCGAGGAAGCCGAGGGCGCGGCGGACACGGCCGAGGAGGAGGCACAGACCAACCTCCTGCAGCTGCCGGAGAGTCCTTGGCTGCCGCTCGGCATCGCAGCCGTGATGCTGGCAGTGCTGTTCGTGCCGGGCTCGCTCCAGCGTCGCCGCGAGGGTGCGGTCGAGCGTGCCATGCGGCCCGCCCGCCGCGAGCTGCTGCGCCTGCTGGCTGAGCTCGCACGTCGTGGGCACCCACGGTCTGCACGCACCACGCTCGAGGAGTACGCCACCTGGCTGCGTGCACGCGGCGTGGGCGACCCGGAGCTGCACGCTGCGTTCTCCACCTACCAGGAGATCCGGTTCGGCGGTCGCGCCCTGGACGCCGACCGGCTTGCCGTGTTCGCACGCGCAGTTGCAGCAGTGCGAAGGATCCCCGGTGCCGCGACGGTCAGCGGATCCTGAAGCCCACCGCGCCCGTAGGCAACGTTGCGCGCACCTGGCAGTCGTCGACCCTTGCCAGGGCCGGTCCCTGACGCACTTGCTGGAGGAACACGTCGAGCGCAGCCTGGGTTCCCTCGGCCTCGCACTCCACGGCACCGTCGGGCAGGTTGCGGACCCATCCGCTCACACCTGCCCGCTCGGCGCAACGCTGGACAAACCTCCGGAAGCCGACGCCCTGCACCCTGCCGACGACGCGCACCGTGCAGGCAGCGGGACTCATTGCACAGTGATGCTGATGGTGCGACGCGACACCGCGGTCACGCCTGCCTCGTAGAGGTCGAGGGACAGGAAGTAGCGCGTGAGCTGGAAGTAGGGGTCGGTGAGCGTCGGCAGCACACCGCGGTCCGCACGGAAGGCGGCAACGGACAGCGAGTACGTCCTGCCTGCCTGCAGCGGGGTGACCGACTCCGAGGGCAAGGCGACCACCGGGTACGAGGTGACGTTGGCAGGCGCGACCACGCGCCACACCGCGGTGTCGGGCAGCCCGTTGGTGCCGGTGACCGTGCTCCGCAGCTCGATCTCCACCCAGAGGGCCCCGGCAGGCGGCTGGAACTCGATGTTGAACCCGCTCGCGGAGACCGAGTCCCCCGGCAGCGGGCTCTGGATCACCGGCGCGGGCAGGAACGGCGTGGCAGGTGCAGTGCCCGATGCGTCGAACTGCAGCAACGACCGCTGGTCGATGGTGCTGTCCGCGACCGCGGCCGTGCCGCGAAGCGTGCAGAGCCAGTTGCTGCCCACGGCGCCGCCCACGAGTGGCGGCAGCGCGAGCTGGAGGTCGTCGGACAGGACGGTCTTGTTGCCCTCGATGCCACGCACCACGTCGCAACCGAGGCCGTTCGGCAGCAACAGCCCGAGGTCGAGGACGAGGTCCGTAGGAGCGATCGCCGGGTCCAGCCCCTGCAGCGCGTCGGGTGCGTCGTAGGGCTCGTTGGTTGCGAGTCCCAGCGGGACATCGCGCTCGAGGACCGCGCCCTCGACCACCGGCAGGTTCGGCTGCAGGCCGACGCGGCTCAGCACGTCCACGCCGCCGACGTCCACGACCTCCGCGACGGCCAGGTTGCCCACGGGTGCGCCGACACCCACGGCAAAGGTGAAGTCCGGTGCGACGGGTGCGGCCTTGATCGGCAGCGTGGATGGGATCGGCCTGTCACGCATCGTTGCCTCGACCCACTCGCCGACCTCGATGCGTCTCGTGGCGCGGATCTCGTGCCGGAGCGTCGGGTCGGGGAAGGCCGTGAGCAGGGTTCCCTCGACGATGCCGTGGCGGTCGAACACGCCGACCGACACCGGCTGCACGCGCTCGAGCGGGAACTCCAGGTGCTCGGCATTGACCGAAGAGAAGCTCACGGCACTGGTGACGGTGCCCGTCGAGTTCTCGGTCTCGAGGGCCATCGTGTAGCGCTGGGTCGCACGGTCGGTGGAGAGCACTCCGTTGCCCTGGGTCCTGCCGACATAACCAGTGCCGCCGACCGATCCTCGTGTTGCGTAGGCGTCACGGATCGGCCCGCCCCCCAGCGCGTCGAGCGCCTGCATGCGCGTGCGCCGACCGCCTTGGTACCAGTCGTAGTCGTTGAGGTAGACGTTCCAGTCGAGCCAGAGGCGGCCGTTCTCGAGGAAGATCTGCGGTTGCGACTCTGCAACCTCCTTGCGGTCGATGGGGAACCCGAACGTGGTCCCAACCACCCGCGCAGGGACGTCTTCCAGCAGAGCCTCGCCACCAGCATCGGCAAAGCCGACCGATGCTCCGGGGAAGCGCTCGCCGCTCATGGTCATGCGCACGAGGCCTCGCGCCCTGCCCTGCTCCACGGCAAGCGTGCGCAGGTTGCCGCCGAACGAGGTCTCCAGCTCCACCGTGCCCAGGTCGACGGTGCCGTTGGGCACCAGTTGCACCGTGCGCACTAGGGTTGCGGGCAGTTGGTAGTTGCCGGCAACGACCTCCACCACCACCTGGCGCGGTGCACCGCTGCCGTCGACGGCGACGACGTCGTTGCAGCGGAAGTTGCCGCTGCCGTCGGTGACCGCACGGATGCCGTCGACGCGCACGAACGCGCTTCCCACGGCCTCGTCGAAGGGGTTGAGGACGCGACCCGTGACCGAGCCGGTCGCAAACGGCCCTGCGCTCATCGCGTAGAGGCCGCCCGCGGGTACTGCTGCAGGGAAGGTGGCGATCCCTGCGGCCGTGGTGCCCACGGCCACCTGTTCCCAGGAGCCCAGTTCCGCGGAATAGCGCAGCAGACTCACCTGGGACGCTGCCGGCATGCCACAGTCGTCCGGCACGCTCAGGGTTGCGCCCGGCACGGTTGCGAGACCGTTGGGGCCCTGCGGGTCGACCAGGATGCCGCGACCCACGAGCTGCGCCTGCGGCAGCACGCCGGGCAGGTGGCGCGGCTGCAGCACGCCCGTGCGGACCAGCACTGCACTGCCCACGAAGGAGTTGGCTGCGAACGTGAGCACCGCCCCCGACGAAGCCGAGTCGTCGAGGACGAGGGATGCAGGGAGCTGTCCGAGGGGCAGCTCGAGGCCCTGGCTGGCGGAGAGGTCCGGGACCCAGACGGGTCCGTCGAAGCCGCCTTCGATGCCCTCGGCCCGAACCACCATGCTGGCAAGCTGGTCCGGCCCGGTGGCACTTGCGGCGGCGGTGGTGACCGTCACCGTGCGCATCCCGCCGAGCCCGACGTAGAAGTCGGCACGACCGTTCTTGCCGGTGACAGCCGTGCGATCGTCCACGAGCACCCGCGCGCCAGAGACGCCGCGCGAGGCGTCGTCCAGAACCTGCAGCTTGTAGCCAGAGCCAGGCAGGGGCTCGAGCTTGGGGCCGATGTCGGAACCATCGCCCTCCGTGCACGCCGACAGGGCCAAGAGCGCGGCAGCCGCGAGGGGAGACGTCAAACGGTGCAACATGGTCAACGAACTCCGTCCCTGCGTTGCTGGAAGCGATCGGGCTCGGGGGCAGCAGCGGCCCTGCTGCGGGCGCCGCCGTCCGCCACCGTGCGCGCACCCACGACGACGTCGTCGATGCAGATGCCTCGCAGCGTCGCGACGTACCTGCCGCGCTCGTCCTTGGTCGCAGCAGCATCCTCCATCGACACCACGTGGCTCCAGTCGGGCGCGGTGGTCTCTCGCCAGACCAGCTCGAACCGCGTGGCGCCCTCGGGCAACTGGACGATCACCTTGGTGTCGTAGCGGTCGCGCGCGCCCTCGGCGGAGAGCACCACCGGCGCCGGCGGTGCAGTGGCCAGCTCGGCCAGCGTGGCCACCGCGAGCATGGTGACCCGGCGCATGTACTCCGTGTCGACGGCGTCGGCAATGTCACCGTGCGCACGGCCGTCCTTCACCACCACGTCCTGGTGCTGACGCGAGAAGTCCTCGCGCGGCTCGGTGAGCCGGACAGCCGGGAAGCCGCGGTCGAAGAAGGACTTGTGGTCGCCGCCACGGCCGTAGCGGTCCCCGCGCCAGACCAGCTGCACGGCAAACGGGTCGTCGGCACGGGCATGGCGCACGGCGGCGCTTGCCACCACACGGGCAAGGCTCCGGCCCGTGCTGTCGTTGCCGGTGGGCGCGTAGGAGAAGCAGCGCACGTGCCGGTCGCGCCGCACGCCGTCCATGCCCATGGTGTTGCCCACGATGTCGCACGTGACCATGCCATCCACCCGCACCCCGGCCGCAGCCAACGCCTCGGCATGCGCCTGCGAGCCGAGGAGGCCGTGCTCCTCGCCGTCGTAGGCGGCAAAGACGATGGTGGCGGGGAACGAGTGGCGCGCCATGACCCGGCAGGCCTCGAGCACCACTGCCGTCCCGGATGCGTCGTCGTTGGCGCCGGGCGCGGGCCCCGATGCGTCCGAACCGTTGGCGTTGCGCGAGTCGTAGTGGCCGCTCACCACGTACGCACGATCCGGGTCGACGGTGCCACGCAGGGTGGCGAGCACGTTGGTCACCTCGACCTCGCGCGGCATGCCGGGTCGGGCACACGCGACCTTGGCCGTCTGCAGGGAGACGACGAGGCGCCCCCCGGACTGTTGTGCCACCGCGCGCAGCTCCTGCTCGACCCACGCGCGTGCGGCACCGATGCCGCGACCGGCGGGATCGGGGTCGCTCAGGGTGTGGCGCGTCTCGAAGGCGGACAGCGTCCGTACCGAATGGCCCAACGAGTCGGACGAGACCCCCGCCGCCATGGCGCGAACCGACTGGACGATGCCGTCGTCCTGTCCCTCGCGGGCAGGCGACTGCGTACGCAGCAGGCCTGCGGCGCAAAGGACCAGAACGATGGCTGCAGCCGGGTTCATCGCAGGAGGTTCACGCCGTCCATCGTCGGGTCGGGCCGCAGCCCCATCAACGGGAGCAACGTGGGGGCGATGTCGCACAGGCGGCCGCCGGAAGCGAGGGACCGACCCCGTGCCGCCTCGCCAGCCACCAGGAATGGCACCGGGTTGAGGGTGTGTGCCGTGTGCGGCTGCCCCGTCTCCGGGTCGATCATCATCTCGCAGTTGCCGTGGTCAGCAGTGATCGCGACGGTCCCCCCCATGCCGAGCACCGCGGGCACCAGCCTGCCGAGGCACTCGTCGAGCGCCTTCACCGCCCGGACAGCAGCCGGGAGGATGCCGGTGTGGCCCACCATGTCCGCGTTGGCGAGGTTGAGCACGATCAGGTCGGGCTGCAGTTCGCCGCGCAACTCCTGCAGGAGTCGGTCCGTCACCACCGGCGCGGACATCTCGGGCTGTAGGTCATACGTGGCGACCTTGGGGCTCGGCACCAGCACGCGCCGCTCGCCCGGGTACTCCTTCTCGTCGCCGCCGGAGAAGAAGAACGTCACGTGGGCGTACTTCTCGGTCTCGGCGATGCGCAGTTGGCTCATCCCTGCACGCGAGACGAGCTCGGGGAAGATGCCCTTGAGGCTCTGCGGCGGGTAGGCGCACGGGAACGCGAAGTCCTCGCGGTAGCGAGTCATCGTCGCGAAGTGGACGACGGGCACCGTCGCACGCGGGAAGCCGGAGAAGCCCCGCGCGGTGAAGGCCTCGGTGAGCTGGCGCGCACGGTCCGCGCGGAAGTTGAAGAAGAACACGGCATCGTTGGTGCGGACGCGGTCGCGGTCGACCGATCCCACCACCGTGGGCAGCACGAACTCGTCGTTCTCGCCACGCGCGTAGGCAGCCGTGACCGCCTCAGCCGCGGACTGCGCGGTGAAGCCCTGGCCGATGGTCAGGCAGTCGTAGGCCTTCTGCACGCGGTCCCAGCGCTTGTCGCGGTCCATCGCGTGGTAGCGCCCGACGACCGAGGCAATGCGCCCCGTCGCCAGTTCGCCCATCCAGCCCTCGACGCGCGCGAGGTGCGCGTGGGCACTCCGGGGCGCGGTGTCGCGGCCGTCGAGGAACGCATGCAGCACCACCTTGTCGCCCGGCAAGCCGGCCTGCTTGCACGCCTGCAGGATGGCGCGAACATGTGCGTCCGAGCTGTGCACGCCGCCGTCGGAGACGAGACCGATCAGGTGCAGCGTCGTGTTGTTCTTGCGCGCGTGCTCGATGGCTCCAGTGACAGCCTGGTTGCGGAAGAATCCGCCTTCACGGATGTCCTTGTCGATGCGGGTGATCTCCTGGTAGACGACCCGGCCGGCACCGATGTTGAGGTGACCGACCTCCGAGTTGCCCATGAGGCCGCAGGGCAACCCGACGTCTTCACCGCTCGCCTGCAGGAAGGCCAACGGCCACTTCTCGCGCAACCCGAGGTAGGTGCGCGGCTCCGCCAGCGTGATGGCATTGCCGGGGGAGTGGGGAGCCTCGCCGAACCCGTCGAGGATGGCGAGCAGCAACGGGGGGCGCTTCATGCGAGCAGCTTCTCCACCTTCTCCTGCAGCGCCTCGTGCCGGCGCTGGATGTCCTTGCGGACCGCCTTGGCCCGGACCATGGTCTCGTCCGCGAGCGTGCGGTCGTGCAGGAAGGCTGCGTTGATGCGCACGTTGAGCAGTGCGGCATCGGCGGCTGCAACGAGCAGTGCGGAGCCGGAAGCCATGTCGCTCGCGGGTCCCTTGTGCACGCAGTCGAGCACTCCCTCGACGGCCTCGAACACGTCGCGCACCATGCAGAGGGTCTCCTCGGGCACGACCATGGCCCCCACCATCGACTCCTGGATGACCCGGTCGCGGAGCGCCTTCTGTTCGTCCGAGTCCTTGGGCATCGCGTACGCGGCCATGACGCGGTCGTAGGCCTTGCAGTCGCGGTCCGCCATCGGCTTCAGCCGCTCGACGTGCCCTGCGAGCCATTGCTCGACCTTGGCGAGTTCCTCCTCGCGGGCCACGTTCGCCTTCCTGCCCCGGGCCATGCGGACGACCATCAGCAGGAGGGCGGCACCCATGCAGCCGGCAAGTGCGGCCGCGGCACCACCGCCGGGAGTCGGCGTCTTCGCAGCGAGGGAGTCGACGAGTTTCTCGAACGATTGGTCGATCATGGGGAGGCAAGAGTCTGGAGCGCGGACGCGCGGGGCTCAAGCGCGAACGGGGCTTGCGCGGCTTCTTTGCCCGTGGCCGGGCGGGCGGCATAGTCGGGGGATGCGCTGGATCCGCGAGGCCCTCGTCCTGCTGCCGCTGTGCGCGGTGGCGTGCCAAACCCAGCCGGACCTGACCGGTTTCACTTCGGCATGCCTCGCCACGCCGTCCGACGCACCGGTGGAACTCGAGTTCGAGGGGGACCGCCTGAGTGCAGCACGGGTACCGCTGGGACCGGGCGGCCTGCCCCCGGAGGTGCAGTCGGCCGTGGACCGCGAACACCCGACCAGTCGGACGCTGCAGGCGTTCCGCGAGTGGAGCGGGACAACGGACGGCTGGCGGGTGCTGCGCCTGGACGAAGGCGACAGCAGCACCATGGAACTGCTGGTCGATGCCGCTGGCACCGTGCTCGAGCACGTGCACCCTGTCCATCCGGACCTCGTTCCACCCGATGCACTGGGTGCAGCGATTGCCAAGGGCCGGCTGCGCGTGGTACGCGCACACGTCGTGCGCAGCGAGGTGCGCGCGAACCGCTGGCGACTCGAGTGCGAGGACCCAGTCGGGCGACCGTTCCGGGTCGAGGCCGGAGTGGGATGGGACGAAGTGCGCATCTGCAGGATCGTGCAGTGCAGCGTCGCTGCGTGGTGAGCGCACAGGGCCAAAGTCGTTGCTTTGGTCACGACTCCACCTACCATCGCCACGACGACGGCGTGCGTGTGCACGTGGTCGACACGGATCAAGGAACCAACATGCGCAACAACCTTCTCGTTTCGGCCGGCCTCGCCGCCTGCCTCACGTTCACTTCCTGCGCCGCAGGTCCCCAGCAGCTCCAGCGCTCGGTGGACGACTGGGACCACAAGATGTACGTGCAGAACCCCCTGCTGGACGGCGTCCTGTGGGTCGTCCCGGTGTTCCCGCTGCTGAACTTCGGCGCCGCGATCGGCGACTTCTTCATCGGCAACGCCTACTTCTTCTGGTTCCACGACGTGTGGGATGGCAAGGGCACGGGCTTCGAGCACGCCAAGGTCGAGGCGACCGACGGCACCGTCTCCTCGCTGCTCAACGAGGGCTCGAGCTGGCTCAAGGTCAAGAAGTGACCTGAGCAGCCTCGCGCTGCACACGACAACCGCCGACGCTGCCCCTGGTAGCGTCGGCGGTGTCGTTTGGGGGATGCGCTCCTGCGAGCAGCAGGCGATTCAGCGGGCTTGGCCGGCACCGACCGGGGCGCGTTGCCACTCAGCCAGCTCGAACTCGGTCTCGCCCATCAACTGGCGCACCTCGAACCCGGGGTCCGGCGCGTACCACAGGTACGTCGTGCGGTCGTAGTACTCGCCCTCGAGGAGCAGGCGCGATGTGCGGCGGATGCGCAGGCAGTCGAACGAGCCCGCGGCAACCGTCACCCGTTCCATGGCCTCGACCTCACTGCGCACCTCCAGTGGCAGGGACTCGCCGCCCGCGGTCCGGTCGACGAACCGCTGGGTCCACTTCTTTCCCACCCAGAGCGGCCAGTGGTAACGCACGTCCCGCGGCGCGAGCACGTGCACGAGCTCGCCCTCCGGCGGCCCTTCGCCCAGCACCGCGAGCTCGCGGTCGCGCACGAACCTGCCGCCAGCAGGGTCGGCGAGTTCGTAGCCTGCGTCATCCGCCCGCACGACGCGCAGCGGGAGCCGCACGCGGTTGCCGCGGAGCAACACGAACGCGTCCCCGACGCGCCACACGGGCGGCTGGAAGAGGGACAGTCGGCTGCCCTCGGGCGGTGCCGGGTCGAACGCGATGACTCCCTCGCCTGCGCCCTGCGGCTGCACGGGCTTGGGTGCGGTCCCGCAGGCCGCGAGGACCAGGACGGCGGGGAACACGGCGAGGAGGCGCATGACGGGAGGATCGCACGCGGTGCGCGGCGTTGCCAGCGCAGGCTCAGGTGGCCGTGTCGTCGAGCAGGATCTCGATCGGACGGAAGTCGATGCCGTCCACCGAGGCGAGGTGGTAGCGGATGCCGTCCGCCACGCCGCGGAACCCGTGCACGAGGTCCTTGCCGTGCAGGTGCCCGTACACGCACGCAATGACGTGCGCGTCCTTGAGCATCTGCACCGCCGCAGTCTCGCGGCCGTCGCTGTAGCGAGGCGGGTAGTGGATGAGGGCGACCGTGCGCTTGCCGCCGGCAATGCAGCCGCCCTTCTTCCTGCCGTCGTCGATGGAGAGCTTCAGGCGCTCGAGTTCGCGCGCGAAGATCTTCGGGGCATGGTTGTCGGCCCAAGGGGCCTCCGGCGGGTCCCAGAGCCGCGTGCCGATGACGACCGTCCCGTCGGGCAGCTCGACGGCGTTGTTCTGCAGCAGGTGCACCGACGGGTGGAGCACCTTCTCCACCTTGCTCTTCGAGGCCCACCACGTGCAGTGGTTGCCCTTGATGAGCACCTTCTGGCCTGGTCGCGCGCCGAGCCAGTCGAGGTCGGGCTTGGCCTCGGCGAGGTCGAGGCCCCACGACGTGTCGCCACCCACGAGGACCCAGTCCTCCGGACCGACCATCGCGTCCCATGCGGTTCGGATCTTGTCGGCATGGCCCTCCCACTGGGGGCCGAAGATGTGCATCGGCTTGTCGACGCCGAAGCTCAGGTGCAGGTCGCTGATGGCAAAGAGGCGCAATGGGTTCTCGGTGCTGCTTGCAAAGGTGCAGGCATAGGGGAGGATCCGGCCATGCTCAAGCGCGCCCTGATCGAAGGTCCGTGCCTCGCCGCAGCAGCTGCGCTGGCCCTCGCGAGTTCGACCGTCGTGGCCCAGCAGGTCGTGCCACCGCCACCAGCTGCGCCATCTGGCTATGCGGAGGAACTCTGGCAGCGGGCGTGGAAGCTGCACCACGAGTCCCTCGTGGTCGACACCCACTCCGACACGACGAGCCGCATCCTCGACGAGGGCTTCGACATGGGGCCGCGCGCCAGGGACGGCCACATGGACCTGCCGCGCATCGCGGAAGCGGGCCTCGACGCCCAGTTCTACTCCATCTACGTGGCCGCGCGCTTCTTCGGGGACGAGGCCCCCCTGTTCGCGCCGCCGGCAACCGGTGCCGACTGGGTCCGCCCAAGGGAGCCGGGCACGCCGAACGGTTCAGCCCGGCGCGCGCTGCAGATGATCGACGGCATCGTGCGCATGACGACCAAGTACCCGGACCGCATGACGCTCTGCACGTCCCGGGTCGAGCTGCTCGACGCGGTGCGCATGGGGCGCCATGCCACCCTCATGGGCATCGAGGGTGGGCACGCCATCGAGGGCCGCCTCGACCTGCTGCGGCAGTTCCACCGTCTCGGGGTGCGCTACATGACGCTCACCCACACCAACCACAACGAGTATGCCGACTCCTGTGCCGAGGCCACGCCACGCTGGGGCGGCCTCAACCAGCTGGGCGTCAAGGTGGTGAAGGAGATGAACCGGCTCGGGATGCTGGTGGACGTGAGCCACGTGAGCGATGCGACCTTCTTCGACGCACTCCGGGTCACGCGTGCACCCGCCATCTGCTCACACAGCTCGATGCGCGCGCTGTGCGGCCACCCGCGCAACATCACCGACGACATGCTGCGTGCGCTCGCGAAGAACGGCGGCGTGGTGATGATCAACTTCAACTGTGGCTTCGTGGACCCGGAGTACGGCAAGCGCTCGGACGCAGCCGGCCAGGTGCGGCGCATCCGGGAGCGTGAGATCCGGCGCCAGTTCGCCGAGGGCAGCAAGGAGCGCGAGGAGGCCCTGGCGGCGCTGGACGCGAAGTTCCCGCCAGCGGAGCGTCCCGCGCTCTCCGTGCTGATGGCCCACTTCCTGCACGCACTCGAGGTGGCCGGCCCCGACCACGTGGGGATCGGCAGCGACTTCGACGGCGTCTCCTGCGTGCCCAAGGGGATGGACGACGTGACCCACCTGCCGCGCATCACCTACCACCTGCTGGAGGCTGGGCACGACGAGAGCACCGTCCGCAAGGTCCTGGGCGGCAACCTGCTGCGCGTGCTCGACCAGGCTGAGAAGGTCGCCTACGACCTGCGTGTCGAGGCGCCGTTCCAGAACGACCCGGCAACCGACGCCCAGCCCCTGCAGCGCTGAGGTCCAGCGGTCAGAGGAAACGGTCCAGCCCGTCGCCGCGGATCGGACTCTCGGCCGGCTTGGCCTCGTCCTCCGCAACCTCCTGCTCGCTGAACCCGAGGTTGCGGAGCAGTTGGCAGACGAACTCCTCCATGCTGTCGAGGCTCGCGCTGGTGACTGCATGGGGAGCGAGGAGCTGCATGGCAGGCCGCGAGAGATTGCGGGCAGCCATGAGCTGGTGGGCAAGGACCCGCGCGCGAGGCGTAACCGGGGTGCCCACTGAGGTCTTGAGGAGGTCGAGGAAGGACCAGCCCTCCGGCGACTTGCCGAGACCGAGTTCCTCCCCGTGGACCAGTGCATAGTCGACGATGGCGGTCTCCAGCAGGATGGTGAGCAGCAACGCTGCGGCGCGCAGGTCGTTCTCGGCATGGGCGCGGCGGTAGCTGCGCAAGTCGAGACTCATGGCGTTGCGCAGCCGCGGGTCGCGGAGCTGTTGGGGTGCCTGGACGAGGAGTGCGCGCACCTCGGCAAGCGCACTCGGAGTGCTCGCCTGCGACCCGCTTCCCGGGCCTGTGACAGGCTCTGCGGCGCGAGGGGTGCCGGAGGAGGCCCCGGAAGCAACGATGCGGAACTCCAGCTTCTGGTCGACCTTCCGCGCGACTGGGGGACGCCACGGGTCGGAATCCTGCTGGGGCGCAGTCGCAACCTGGCCCGCGTCGGGCGGTGGCTCTGCAGGAATCGGCGCCCCGAGCTTCTGGAGCACGGAGTTCTCCATCCCGCGGAAGACGGCTGTCCTGCCTTGCGACGGCTTGGGCAACGGCAGGCTGTACGCAGGGTGCTCGGCGAGTTCGACGGCCCACTTGGCGAGGATCTCCGACCGGTGCTGGACCCAGGCCCTGTCGTTGCGGGACATGGAGTCGTCGGACCGCTCGAGACGTGCCTCGAGGTGTTGGACGAAGTGACGACAACATGCCACCAGCAGCGCCTGGTCCTCGCGGTCCAGTTCGACCTGCACCGAGTCCTGGAACGCTCCTGCCCGTCGCTGCAGGTGGTCGCGGAGACGGCGAGCGCGGTGGTAGGTGTCGGTCAGGGCGCGCCCCTCGGCATCCTCGGCTCGCCCGACCTGGAGCCGCCGCTCGGCAACTTGCTCCATGACCTGCTTCACTGCATCCAGGAAGCAGACTGCAGCAACCTTCTCGACCGTGCGGAGCATGGGTGACCCTTGGTTTCGGCGTTGCAGCCGGGCGGCCTTGACCCGCTCCGGCCCGAGCCGTGAGACGTGCAACGCCCGGCCGCCCGAGGACTGTGCCACCCGTGTCGCTATGCTGTCCCGCCCATGGTCTCCGTTCAGGACGAACTGACCCGCCTGCTGGGCCCCCAACGCACGGTGACCGGTGCGGATGCCCTCATGGCATGGGAGTGTGACGGATTCACCATCCACAAGGCGAAGCCGCTTGCCGTGGTCCTGCCCGAGACGACGCAGCAGGTGGTCGACGTGGTGCGGCTGCTGCACGCTCGCAAGGTGCCGTTCCTGCCGCGTGGTGCGGGCACCTGCCTCTCAGGTGGCCCGACACCCTCGTCACCTTCCGTGGTGGTCGAGCTCGCCCGCATGAACAAGGTGCTGGAGGTCTCGAAGGAGGACCTCTGTGCCGTGGTCCAGCCAGGGGTCGTGAACGTCGACCTCACGGCAGCTGTCAGCCACCTCGGGCTGCACTACGCACCGGATCCCAGCAGCCAGACCGTGTGCACGATCGGCGGCAACCTCGCAGAGAACTCGGGCGGCCCGCACTGCTTCAAGTACGGGATGACCACGGACCACGTCCTCGGTGCCGTCGTGGTCCTCTCCGACGGCACGATCGCGCGCATCGGAGACGCAGCAGGGCCGCGACTGCCGCATGGACTCGACCTGACGGGCCTGTTCTGCGGCAGCGAGGGCACGTTCGGGATCGCCACCGAGGTCACGGTGCGCCTGTCGCACGACCAGGCATGCGTGCGCACCATGCTCGCGGCCTTCGCCACGATGTCCGCTGCATGCAGGACCGTGACCCAGATCGTGCGCGCGGGCATGGTGCCGGCAGCACTGGAGATCCTCGACCAGGCGACCATCAGGGCCGTCGAGGCCTCCGTCTACCGTGCTGGGTACCCCGAGGACGCTGCTGCCGTGCTGCTGGTGGAGCTGGACGGCCCCACCGAGGTGCTCGCCGAGGAGGCTGCCGAGATCCAAGACCTGTTCGCGGCCAACGGTGCCATCCGTGTCGAGGAGGCTTCCACTGCTGCCGAACGCAAGAAGCTGTGGAAGGGTCGCAAGGGCGCGTTCGGAGCCATGGGCCGGCTCAACACCGACCTCTATGTGATGGACGGCGTCGTCCCGCGCACCAAGCTTGAGGTGGCCCTCGAGCGCATCGCCGAGATCGGCAGACGCCACGGCGTGCCGGTCACCAACGTCTTCCATGCGGGCGACGGCAACCTCCACCCCAACATCCCGTACGACGGTCGCGATGCGGTCGAGACCGCGCGCGTCGTCGCGGCCGGGTCCGAGATCCTCGCCATGTGCGTCGAACTTGGCGGCAGCATCACCGGCGAGCACGGCATCGGCACCGAGAAGCTGGACCAGGTGCCGCTCATGTACCGCGAGCAGGACCTGGAGGTCATGCGACGCGCGCGCGAGGCCTTCGACCCGAGCGGCCTGTGCAACCCCGGCAAGGTGCTGCCCCAGCGCGCGTCCTGCGCAGAAGTCGCCAAGTGGCCGAAGATGGTCGCCCGCGTGCTCGGTGACGAGGCAGGGCACTCGTGAGCGTGGTCCATGTACCGGCGTCGGAGGCCGAACTCTCCGGACTGCTGCGCGACAGCAAGGGGCCGGTCCACCTGCAGGGAACGGCCTCGCGCAACGGCTTCCACCCCCGCACCGAAGGGTCGACGCGCGTGTCGTTGCGCGCCATCGACCGCATCGTCCACCTCGAGCCCGGCGACCTCACCTGCTCGGTGCAGCCGGGTCTTCCCATGGCTGCGCTGCGCGCAGAACTTGAGCCCCATGGCATCGAACTCGGCTGCCTCGACGGCGACGGCACCGTGGGCGGGCTCTTCGCCGCCGACCCATGGGGCGCCTGGACTCCCGGCGGCGCGACGCCGCGTTCGCTGCTGCTAGGCATGGACGCGGTGCTGGCCGACGGCACGACCTTCCGTTCCGGTGCACGCGTGGTGAAGAGCGTGGCCGGGTTCGACCTGCACAAGCTGTTCGTCGGCAGCGCGGGCACGCTCATGGCGGCCACGTTGCTGCACCTGCGCCTGCACCCGCGGCCGCGCGCGCGCATCGGCTTCGATGCAGGAAGTCTGGCACTCGGGGAGGCCCTGGCGCGGTTCCACGCCCTGCGGCAACTGCCGCTGAAGCCCGAGGTGCTGGTGCTGGAGGGCTCGACCGGCGGCCCGCAGCGCTTGCACGGCCGCTTCGGTGGGCGCGCCGGCTCCTTGCGCAGCATCCTCCTCGCAATGGACCTGCGCGAGGCCCCGGCCGAGTTCACCCCGACCAACCTTGCGCACGACGGGTGCGACGTGCTCGTGGGCATGGTCCGCGCCAGCAGGCTGCGCGCACTCCTGGAGGCCATGCCTGCTGGCAGCAGGTGGACGGTGCGCGGGGGCATGCGCTTCGAGCTCACGGTGCCGGGGCCGGCAGCACTCCCGACCCTCGACACGGTCGCATCGCTGGGCGGCCATGCGCGGGTCCGCTCGGCCGACCCGACCCGCGACGGACGTGCCAGCGCATCCGACCCCGGCGCCGGCCTCCTCACCGACAGGCTGCGTCGACAACTCGACCCGCAGGGAGTCCTCGCGTGAAGCACGACTTCCACAAGCAGTCGCTCGACTGTGTCCACTGCGGGCTGTGCCTGCAGGTCTGCCCCACCTACCGAGTGCTGGGCCTCGAGACCGACTCGCCGCGAGGCCGCATCTACCTGATGCGCGCGCTGGCAGAGGATCGCCTGCAGGACCCCCAGTCGGTGCGCATCCACCTCGACCAGTGCCTCGACTGCAGGGCGTGCGAGACCGCATGCCCGTCCGGCGTGCGCTACGGGTCGATGCTGGAGAACGTGCGCAGCCGGATGGAGCAGCAGCAGCCGAAGCGCGGGTTCGTTGCCGTGCTCACGCGCTTCCTGCTCGAGCACGTGGTGGCGCACCAGGGCAGGTTGCGGCTGGCCTTCCGGCTGGCGCGGGTCGCCGAGGTGCTCGGGATGCGCAGGCTCGCCGCGGCCGTGGGACTCATGCCACGTCACATGGCACAGGTGGCGCCGCCCGTGCCGCCGGACGCCGAGCGAGAACCGATCCGCACCGGGCTGCACCGCCCGGCAGGCGTGCCGCGCGGGCGCGTCGCACTGTTCACCGGCTGCGTGATGGAGCAGCTCTTCGGCCGCATCAACCGCGCGACGCTCGACCTGCTGCTCGCCAACGGGTTCGAGGTCGACGTACCAGCTGCGCAGGGTTGCTGCGGCGCGCTGCTCATCCACAACGGCCAGGCCGAGGCTGCCAAACGCCTCGCACGCAACAACGTTGCGGCTTTCCGCGACGCCACCCACGTGGTCAACAACTCCGCAGGCTGTGGCTGCGCCCTCAAGGAGTACGGCGAGCTGCTCGACGGCGACCGCGAGGCAGAGGCGTTCGGCGCCAAGTGTCGCGACATCAGCGAGTTCCTCGCGGGGGTCGGTCTCACGGCACAGCCGGCGCCCTGCACCAAGCGCGTCGCCTACGACGACCCATGCCACCTGTGCCACGGCCAGGGCGTGCGCGAACAGCCGCGCAGCCTGCTGGCACAAGTGCCGGGCCTGCAGCTCGTGCCGCACGCGCGACCCGAGGACTGCTGCGGTTCCGCGGGCATCTACAACCTGCTGCAGCCAGCACTCGCAGCACAGATCGGCGACACCAAGGTCGCCGCGCTGCGCGAGGCCGGTGTCGATGCCGTGGTCACCGGCAACCCGGGGTGCATGATGCAGATCCGCGGCCGGATGCGCGCGGCAGGCATGCAGCAGGAAGTGGTCCACCCGGTGGAGCTGCTCTTGCCGCGGCGCGACGCGACCTAGCAGTCCTCAGCCACCGACCTGCGAAACGATGTGCCAGTTGCCGTTGGATGCAGCGAGCACGCCGTTCAACGCCAACGGGTCGGCCACCAGCCACTGGGTGTAGACCGACAGCCCGACCATGGCCGTCACCGGCGGCAGTGGCACGGTGACGGTGGCAATGCCTGCGCCGGCACTGCCGCCGATGGCCGTCGTGAACACCGTGTGCACGGGGTCCACCAGCAAGCTGCAACCCGCCGCCTGCGCATAGATGCCGAGGTCGAGCGGCAGCGGCAACCCGTTCCAGTTGGTCCGGCTGCTGCCGAGCACCCAGGCTGCGAGTCGCTGCGGCGGTGCCTGGGTGAGCTGGTGGGTCCACTGGCTGTTGGGCTGCGCCAGCGAGAGTGCCGTGGCCACTGGCACGAAGCCACCCTCGCCGGGGCACCCCGAACCGAACGGCAGGTTGACACCGTCCCGCAGGGTGAAGCGCGTGAAGAGCCCCCATCCCTGCTGCACGGAGGTGGCGCTTGTCGCCGCAGCGTTGCCGAGCGTGTAGAGCCTCGTGGTCTTGCCGAGGCCGGTGCCGACGGCCGCACGGAAGTCGTAGTTGAAGGGTTGGTTGGCGCGGCCGTTGCCGAAGATGCGCAGGTCCAGCACCAGGGGGCTCACCCCGTCCCACGTGAACTGCGTGGCAAACGGGAGCGTCACCACCGGCGCGCCCGCAGCACCGGTCACGAGGTTGACGGTGCGACGCGGCAGCACGATCTGCGCCGGTTCGGCAAAGCTGTTGGCAAAGATGCCCGTGGGCCCGGACCCGAACCCGTGGCCCACAGCCAGCTCGAGGTCGAGCGTGGTCGCGACCTGGGTGCCGCCGTTGGAGAGGAACTCCACCTGCACCAGCCGCTTGGGACCCGTGACCCCGCTCTGCAGTTCTGCAGCCGAGTACCACTGCTGGTAGTGGCCGATGCCGCCGCCGAACGGCAGGTTGTTGCTCGACGCCGGCGTGGCGGTCGGCAGGGTGAACGCCGTGCTCTGCGCCGCGAGCGGCAGGCAGCCGAGTGCGAGGATCACCGGCAGCAGCTTCATGGCGCTCAGCGGTACCACCATTCCGTCGACGTGGCGATCGCACCGAGCGACGTGCCGCCGCCGAACAGCATGACCTGCCCGGTGGGTGTCTGGTACAGCGCGTAGGCCGCACGCGGCACGGTCAGCGACGGCCCTGGGCTCCATGAGTTGGTGTTGGCATCGTAGACCTCGGTGGTGCCGAGTGCGTTGGGAGTCAGCACCGATCCGTCGGCACCGCCCGCGTGCAGGAACCGCCCATTGCCGAGCGGGAGGATCAGGTGGTTCGCGCGGGCCGCTGCCATCGAGCCGGCGCTGCTCCAGGAGTTGGTCGCGGCGTTGTAGATCTCCGCGGCCGCGGTCGGGTTGCCGGGGTTGGTGAGCGAGATGGCGGCAATGCCGCCCGCGACGAGGAACCGGCCCGGTGTGATCTCCGTGGCGTAGGTCAACGAACGCGTGTTCGCCATGCTTGGACCCGCAGTGATCGTGTTGGCAACTGGGTCGTAGATGTCGACCGAGCTGCGCATCGCCGGGAGCCAGCCGAGCAGGATGACGCTGTCCCAGCTGATGCCGCCCGCGAGCAGGACCTTGCCGTCGGGACGCTGGAAGGAGATGTGGCCGGCGCGCGGGGTGCGCAGGTTGGGGCCAGGCGTCCACGTGTTGGCGACCGGGTCGTAGATCTCGGTGAGGTTGGTTGCGTCGCGGATCGCACTCAGCTGCGTGGGGAGCACGGTGAGCGCCTGGAGGCCTCCGGTGACGAGCACCTTGCCATTGGGGAGCAGGTTGGCCGTGTGCCCCATGCGAGGCGTGGTCATCGAGGCCACCTGGGTGAACACGCCGGTGGCAGGGTCGTAGACCTCGCAGATCGACTGCGGGTCGTTGGCGATGGCGACACCGCCAACGATCAGCCAGCGTCCGTCGTTGAGCCGCGTCGCGGTGTGGATCGACCGCTCCACGTTCATGTTGGGCCCGAAGGTGAACGAGTCGGTGAGCGGGTCGTAGATCTCGGTGGTCCGGTGGGCAACCTGGGCGAGGAGTGCACCGCGGCCGCCGCCGGCAATGGTCCAGCTGCCGTCGTTGCGCGGCAACACGGTTGCGAAGGCGCGCTCGTCCAGCATGAAGGCACTGCGCGTGCGGAAGGCCCCGGAGGGAGCAAGGCGCACAGCGCGCGCGAGGCTGATCTCGTCCACGATGGTGGTGGCGCCGCCGATCGTGATGCCCTGGAAGAAGAAGGCTGCGTCGGTGAGTGAGGGGATGTTGGGGACGGCGAGCGGGCCGACCCGGAAGTGGCCGTCGAGTCCGCTGAGCCCGAAGAACGAGTTGCCGAGCGCCTGCGTGCCCACGTTCACGGTCCTCGGGTCCGCAGGGTCGAACAGCGCGATGTTGGTCGGGCCGGGCGTGATCCCCGTGAGGATGAAGCAAGCAGTGAGGGGCGCGACGGTCGGGTACAGGTCGAACGACAGGCTGCCGGGGATCGATCCGCCAGTGACATCGAACTGGAGTCCTTGCGCCGACAGCGGCGCGAGGCAGAGCGACAGGGTGGCGAGAGCAGCGGGCAGACGCATGGCAGATCCTCCGGGCCCTCCATTACACCAGTTTCCGGCGCATCCTGCCGCCCCCCGACGCGAAAGGGTCCCGGGTCTGGACCTTCCCAAGGCACGGCGAAGGTCCCATGCTGACGCACCATGCCCCTCTACACGAAGACCGGCGACGAAGGCCTCACGGGACTGTTCGGCAACGAACGGGTTGCGAAGGACCACGTCCGCATCGAGGCCTACGGGACGGTCGACGAGCTGAACTGCTTCCTCGGCCTGGTGCGCGCCGAGCCCGTGGACGGGCGCATGGACGGCCAACTCAAGTCGATCCAGGACGCCTTGTTCGAGATCGGGGCCGACCTGGCCACCGTGGGCGGGTGCTCGAGCGTGCCCCGGGTCGAGGCTGCGATCGCCGACCTGGAGCAGTGGATCGACGCCTCGGAGAAGGAGTTGCAGCCCCTCCGGTCCTTCATCCTGCCGGGCGGCACCCGGGCAGCAGGCCTGCTCCACGTGGCGCGGGCCGTTTCACGGCGGGCCGAGCGCCGCTTCTGGACGCTTGCCAACCAGACCGAGAGCAGGGTCCCGCGCTCGATCGGGATCTACCTCAACCGACTGTCCGACCTGTTCTTCTCGTGGGCCCGTCTCGCGAACCACCGGAACGGGGTGCAGGACATCCCATGGGAACGCGCGCCCCAGGCAGGGGTCACCGGGCCGAGGGCCTGAAGAAGCGTGGCCCGAGGGGTCGCCTGGGCTCCCGCTCGCGAAAACGAGCCGTGGGGGTGAGAGGCGGAGAGCAGCCGAGCCCTAGGGCAGCCAGTTGGAGACGGGCCAGACTCAGCCCGGGGCCAAACTCAGACGGGGGCCAGACTCAGACGGGGCCGGCAGCCGTGCGACCGAGGCGGCAGGCGCGGCGCAGCCACATCATGGCGCGCTCGACCTCGCGGGGACCGGTGACCGGGATCTCCACGAACTCACGGGAGTGCGGGTCGCCGTCGTCGGGCATCCGCTTGGCGCCGATGATCTTGAGGGCTTCGGTCACCTGGGGAGGTGCCAGCTTGACGACGACGCCCTTCTTGCCGAGGTAGGCGAAGACCTGGCCGCGGACGAGGAAGCAGTCCTTGCCGTCCTTCTTCTCGCGGGCCACATCTTTCCAGGCGCAGAGGCGTTCGACGATCGTGCCGAGTGGGTCCATAAGGGGCGAGGATTATAGCAAGCCCTCGGGGAGGCACCTAGCCCCCAAACGGGGAAGTTGGGCCTTTTCGTCCTTTGGGGCCTGTGGCGTGGCCCGCGGACCCAAAACCGCCCTTCAGCGCCGGAACACGAGGTTCTTGGACACGAGGAACATCATGGCCGGGTACTCGTCCAGCCGGCGGCGCAGGTACTGGATGGCCATCGACCAGCTGAGGGCAAAGGGCACGTAGAGGCGCACTTGCACGCCCTCGCGGCGCAGTTCACCGAGCAGGCCCTCGCGCGGCACCCCGTAGAGCATCTGCACCTCGTACCGGTCCTTGCCGACGCCACAGCGCGGCACGACCTCCCCCACGAAACGGCGCACGATGGCGTCGTCATGGGTCGCGAACTCGACGTAGTGCCCGGCCTTCAGCAGGCGCTCTGCGTACTGGAGCATCCGCTCCTTCATCTGCGCCTTGTCGGTGATCGCCGCCGACTCGGGCTCGCGGTAGATGCCGATCACGAGTCGCACGCGCTGGCCCTGCGGCAGGGTGGCCAGGTCGGCCTCGGTCCGGTGCAGACGGGTCTGCAACACTGCCCCCACGTGACGGTGGCCCTCGGCGTGGAACCGCCTCAACGCGTCCAGCGTGAAGTCGGTCCAGTGGCGGCTCTCCATGTCGACCGTCACCCGCACGTCCCGCTGGGCTGCCCGTTCGACGATCGAGCGCATGGCCTCGAGCGATCCCGCAGCATCGCCTCCGTCCTGCAGGGGGCGCGTCGTGTACGAGGACGGCTTGAGTGACACGGTGGCGCGCCCCGACGCGGGGATCCGCGGCTCGCGGGCCACGGACTCCACCATCTCCAGGTAGGTGTCAAGGTTGCGCCGAGCCTGCGCCTCCTCGTGGATGTCCTCGGCGAGCAGGTCGAGCGTGGACATGCGCCCCTTCTCGTTCCAGAGGCGGACGACGGCCTCCATGGCAACGGCCAGCGAGTCGCCGGACACATAGGGGCTGGCGAAGAACCGGACGAGCGGCGGCGGGATGAGCCGGATGAGAGGGTTCACAGGCGGCGCAGGATCATGGGACAGGGCGCAGTCGAATGCCACGGTTCGGCGGAGCCGCGGACGCGGAGGCAGCCAGCACCACCGAACCGGCCTGGGCACAAGCACAGGCTGGGTTTCTGCCGGTGGAACGGTCATCCTGACGCGGACCAAGAACGGGAGTCCCTGCCCGCTCAGCCACCCCACATGACCCAGACCAACACCACCCACCGCTGGCGGTTCTTCCGCGCCGGCGCGGTCGACCAGGTCCGTCTCGACCGCGGGTCCGACATCCTCCACCTCGACTCCCTCGACCTGAAGCTGTGGGTCGCGCTGAGCTGTCCCACCAAGGGGCTCGAGTTCGACGGGCGCACGCTGGAGATCCTGGATGCAGACAAGGACGGTTCCGTGCGTCCCACCGAGGTGCTCGCGGCAGTGAAGTGGCTGCGCAGCATCCTGCGCAGCGGCGACGGCCTGGTGCAAGGGAGTGACCGTGTCGAACTCGCCAACCTGCGGGACGACACCGAGGAGGGCCGGCGCGTGCTCGCAGCCGCACGGTTCGTGCTCACCAGCCTGGGCAAGCCACACGAGAAGCACGTTTGCATCGGCGATGCGGCGCGGATCACGGACATCTTCGCCAACGCGAAGTGGAACGGCGACGGCATCGTGCCTCCCGAGACAGTCGACGATCCCGCTCTCGCGCGCGTGGCGGGCGAAGTGGTCGCGAGCGTGGGCGGGAAGAAGGACCGTTCCGGGCGCGACGGCATCGACCAGGCAGGACTCGCCGCATTCTTCGCCGAGTGCGAGGCGTACTCCAAGTGGCACGCTGCCGGCGAACTCGCCGCAGAGACGGTGTTCCCGCTGGGGGCCGACACCGCAGCTGCTGCCGCCGCACTGGAGGCAGTGCGCGCGAAGGTCGACGACTACTTCGGGCGCTGCCGTCTGGCGGCATTCGACAACAGGGCGCTGATGGCGCTCAACCGCGAGGAGACCGCCTTCCTGGCGCTGGCCGCCAAGGACATGAGCATCGACGCCCACGAGGTTGCGGACTTCCCGCTCGCGCGGGTCGCAGCGGGCAAGCCACTCTCGCTCGTGGAGGGTCTGAACCCTGCATGGGTCGATGCCCTGCGCACCTTCACGGAACGGTGCTGCCCGGAGGCGACCCAGCTGACCGAGGCCCAGTGGGTCCAGCTGCGCACGAGGTTCGACGCACACCGTGCATGGCTCGCCGCGAAGGCAGGACACAAGGTCGAGGCGCTCGGCCTCGGTCGCGTGCGCGAGATCCTCGCATCCGGCGCAAGGGCGGGCCTCCAACAGGCCGTGGACGCCGACCTTGCCACGGCAGACGAGGTGGGCTCCATCGAGCAGGTGGAGAAGCTGGTGCGGCTCCACCGCCACTTCCACACGCTGCTGCAGAACTACGTCAACTTCGCCGACTTCTACGCCCGCAAGGGAGCCATCTTCCAGGCGGGCAGGCTGCACCTCGACGGCCGGTCGTGCGACCTGACCTTCGTGGTCAACGACCCAGGCAAGCACGGCACGCTCGCCACCATGGCCCGCTCCTACCTCGCATACGTCGACTGCAAGCGGCCGGGCGGCGCGAAGATGACGGTCGCGTGTGCGTTCACCGCCGGCGACAGCGAGAACCTGTTCGTGGGCCGCAACGGCGTGTTCTACGACCGCAAGGGACAGGACTGGGACGCGACGGTCACGCGCATCGTCGACCACCCCATCAGCATCGGCCAGGCCTTCCTCGCGCCGTACAAGAAGGTCGTGCGCTGGATCGAGGAGCAGGTCGCGAAGCGTGCTGCGGCCGCGGAGGCGGAGGCCACCACCAAGCTGCAGACGGCGGCGGCCGAGGTCGGCACCGCTGCAGACAAGGGCAAGGCAGCTGCTCCCGCGGTACCCAAGAAGATGGACATCGGCGTGCTGGCGGCGATCAGCGTTGCGATCAGCGGCGTGACCGCGATCTTCGGCTCGCTCCTCCAGTCGTTCTTCGGGCTGGGCTACCTGATGCCCTTGGGCGTGCTGGGCATCGTGCTCGCGATCTCAGGCCCTTCGATGCTCATCGCCTGGATGAAGCTGCGGCAGCGCAACCTCGGCCCGATCCTCGACGCCAACGGCTGGGCGGTGAACTCGCTCACGCGCATCAACATCCCGCTCGGTCGCACACTCACGTCGCTTGCGAGGATCCCGGATGGCGCGGAGCGCTCCTACACCGACCCTTATGCCGAGAAGAAGCCACTGTGGCCCAAGGCACTGCTGGTCGTGACGCTCCTTGCCGTCGCTGCCGCACTGCTCCACCGCAGCGGCAAGCTGTCCGAGTGGTTCCCCGAGACGTTCCCGCCCGCGGTCAGCACCGTGTTCGACGGCCCGAACACGGCACAGCCCGGTACGCGCATCGTGGTCCGGCTGCGGAACGCGCAAGCGGCTGCGCAGCTGAGCCTGACGGACACGAAGGGCGTCGAGTCCGCGGTCACGCCCACCGCGGCGGGCACCATCGAGATCGACATCCCCGCCGACGCTGCGCCCGGAACGGTGCTGGTGCTCGAGGAGAACCTCTCCGACGAGACCCACGTGGTCGAGGTCACCAAGGCCAAGTGACCCGGCGGCGCGCGGCTCAGCCGTGCGCCGTGGCCACCTCGCCGAGCTCGCCACTCACCGGCGGGAACTCGGCAGCCAGGCGCAGGAAGCGCTCGATGGCGTCCTCTGTCGAGCTGCTGTCCCAGAGCTCTGCAGCCATGCGCGCATGCACCGCCTCGCGCGGGTCGCGCAGCAGTTGCTCCAGCACGCTGAGCCCCTGCTCGTCGGGGAACCGCGTCTGCAACAGCGGGTGCTCGCGCGAGGCCTCGCGCCAGCGCGACTCGGGCAGAGGGCGGTAGCGGCAGAAGAACCCAAGGTGCCACGGCAGGAAGAACATCGCACGCTTGCGGCCCTTCTCGTCATCGCGGAAGTGCTCCTTGAGCATCGTGATGAAGGTCATGTACACGCCCACGCGCTCCTCGGCGGTGGGCTCCCACTCCTTGTTCTCCTCGATCTCGCGGAACAGCCACGGCTTGATGAGCGCGCCACGCCCGAGCATGACCGAGGCGCACCCGCTCTTCTGCCACAGGTCGCGCGCCTCGTACCAGGTGAGGATGTCGCCGTTGCCGATGACCGGGACCGACAGCTCGGCCACCAGTCTTGCCACCCAGTCCCAGTTGGCGGCGCGGGTGTATCGCTGCTCGCGTGTGCGACCGTGCAGTGCGACCGCGACAGCACCTGCGGACACGCATGTCTTGGCGACTTCCAGCACGTTGATGTCGTCCTCGCTCCAGCCGAGCCGCAGCTTCACCGTGAGCGGGACGGTCAGCTCCTTCACCATCGCCTCGACGATGCGGCCGAGTGCCGCAGGCCGCCGCATCAGCGTGGCGCCCATCCCTCGCTTCACCACGTCGTGGATCGGGCAGCCGCAGTTGATGTCGATGAAGTTGGCACCGCGGTCCTGCGCGATCTTGGCTGCCTGGACGGCACTGTCGCCACGGGACACGGCCAGCTGCACACCGAAGCACGGCTCGTCCGGGTGTCTGCGCAGCAGCGCATTCTCCGTGGGGCTGCCCTTGCAGACCTGCCAGGCATACGCCATCTCCGAGACGGTGGTACGGGCGCCAAGGCGCACACAGAGCCGTCGGAAGGGCAGGTTCCCGCCCTTGGTGAGGGGGGCGAGCAGAACACGGTCGCGGAAGTCCATCGGAGGATTCTGGCGGCGGGGGGGCCCGTGTCCACAGCACGGTGGAGGTACACTCCGATGCCATCGCGCCTCCGCGATCCCGAGCCCATGACGAACCACCCAGCTCGCCGACACCTCGCCGGCCTCTTGTTGGCAGCCATTGGCTGCGCCTCCTTCTCGGAACCCACTGGCCACTACGTGCTGGTGGTCGAGGGAACCGTCAAGGAACTGCGCATCAGCGGTGCTGTCGCGAAGGACACGCCAGCAGGCGGACCCGCGAAGCCGAAGCCTTCCGAGTTCCGCCTGTCGGTGCGGGACCAGGCCGGCAAGGAGCTGGCCACCGTGCCGGTGGACCTCTCTGCCTTCGACCTCGACCCCGCCAACATCGGCAAGCCACCCAAGGTGACCGGCTGCATCGTCCGGAGCAGCAGGATCGGGGTCCTGCTCAACGTCCCGAACTTCGCCGAGGCAGCCGAGTACGTGATCCTGCGCGGCGAGACCCGCCTCGGCGGACTCGATGCCGCAGGTCTGCGCGCGCTGCTCGCAGGAGGTGCCAAGTGAGGGCCCTGCTCGCGCTGGCTTGCCTCGTGGGTCCCGTGCTCGCCCAGGCACCGACCGTCCGCACGCTGCTCAGCAGCGGCACCACCTCGAGCCGCTACGACATGGTGATCCTCGGCGACGGGTACACGGCAGCCGAGCAGGCGCGGTTCGACCAGGACTGCACCAGCTTCATGACCTCGCTGCTGCAGCGACAGCCCTACTCGACGTTTGCCTCCTACATCAACGTCCACACGGTGTTCCGGGCGAGCACGATGTCCGGCGCCAACCACCCGGACACCAACCCGCCGCTCGTGCGCAACCCGGTCTACGGGTCCTCGTACAACACGGGTGGCACGGCACGCTGCCTCTACATCAGCAACACGACCCTTGCCCTCGCCGACGCTGCACTCGCACCGGCAAACGAGGGCCGCATCCTGGTGATGGTCAACGACTCGCGGTACGGCGGCTGTGCCGCGCAGTTTGCCGTCTCCTACAACGGCAGCTCGATGAACGAGGTGCAGGTCCACGAGGTCGGCCACTCCCTCGCCAGCCTCGCGGACGAGTACGACTACCCAAACCAGACGTACACGGGTGGTGAACCCGGGCAGTCGAACATCACCGCGTCGCCAACCGGCCAGAAGTGGTCACACTGGTGGGGCACCGGCGGCATCAGCTCGACGGCCTTCCAGGGCGCAGGCTACTACCTGTACGGCCTCTACCGCCCCGCGCAGACCTGCCTGATGCGCAACCTCGGCGCCCCGCTGTGCGCCGTGTGCATCGAGCAGACGGTGCGCGCCCTGAACTACGTGGTCACCTCGGTGGAGAGCCCCTTTCCGGCAGCGACCTCGCTGGTCCTGCAGCCCGGGAACACCCAGCAGTTCTCCTTCAACAACATCGTTCCCGCGGGCAACGGCACCTCGGTGACCTGGAAGCTCGACGGCAACGTGGTGGCGGGGAACACCGGCACCACCTACCAGCTCGACACCACCGGCATGAGCCTCGGCCGCCACACGGTCTCGGTGACCGTCACCGACCAGACCACCCTGGTGCGGTCGGACCCCAACGGCGTGATGAACGAGACGCGCACGTGGAACGTGGACATCGTGTCGCCCAGTGCGTGCGAGCTCCGCATCACCGACTTCCGCAACAACACGGTGACGGCAGCCCCGGGCAGCGAGATCGACCTGTCGACCACCATCCGCAACGACGGGCCCGCGGCGTCCCCGGCCTTTGCGCTCGAGCACTTTGCCTCCCCGGATGCGGTGCTCACGACCTCGGACAACTACCTCGGCCGTGTCAGCATCCCTTCCCTCGCCCCCAACACGTCGACCACGGTCAACCGCCGTATCCGCGTGCCGATGACCATCCGCGCCAGCACGCAGATCCTCTACGCGCAGGTGGACCGGACCAACGTCGCTCCCGAGGCGAACGAGAACAACAACACCGCCGTGGCAGCACTGCTCGCAACCACGCCGCCGTGCACGCCCACGCTGGAGTTCCGCGACGACCTGACCTGGCCCAAGGACGCGATCACGGTCCCTGCGACCACGGGCACGGCACGCCCGACGGTGATCGCCCGCTGCGCGGCACCCGGCACCGCCTACCTCGTCGTCTGGGGGTGCTCCGGCACCTCCCCCGGCACCCCTCTGGGGCCGCTCACCGTGCCCGTCAACCAGGACGCGTGCACGATGCTGGGGCTGCAGTTCCTCAACACGTCGGTGTTCAGCCAGTTCTTCGGCGTCCTCGACGCACAGGGCACCGGCTCCGCGACGTTTGCCGTGCCGCCGACGGTGCCGTTCGCGCCGGGCACCGGACACTTCGCAGCCGTGTTGCTCGACTCCACGCCGTCGTTCACTGCCGTCACCAACCCGGTGACCATCACGCTGCAGTGACCTTGCGGGGCGGGCACGACCCGTCCCGCAGCTCAGCCCACGCGCACGAACCCGATCGGGTCGCCGACCATGGCGGTCTCGACGAGCGCGTCGTCAGCCTCGATGGGAACCCCGTGCGCCTCCGCCTGGTCCAGGAACCACCCCAACTCATCGGCCGAGGTGGTGACCCAGCCCGGCCGCTGCAACAGGCCCCAGAGGCGCGAGGCGATCGAACGCGCATGCTCGCGCTCGCGCACGAATGCATCGACGTCCACCTGCACGGGGCAGATGCGCCCGTAGCTGATGTCGCTGAGGGTGGGCCAGGTCTCGGGGTCGGTGAAGAGGCTCACCACGCCAAGATGGTCGTAGGTGGTGCCTGGATCCACCCCGCCGGCATCCATGTGCTCGATGCGGAGGCGGTCCGAGAGCCCTGCCTGCTGGAGGGCACGGTCGAGGATCGCACACTCCTCGCCGCGCAGGTTCACGGCGCGCACGGTCCGGCCCGCCACGAGCACCTCGGCGAGCATGGCCGGGAGCTCCGCAAGGCCCGCGCCCACGTGCAGCGAGCGGCCGGCAGCCGGCAGCCGACGCAGCAGCGCGCGCGCCCACAATGCGCCGAGCCGCTCCACCGGCTCCCTGCGGTTGCGGAGCAGCTTCTCGCCGTCCTCGTGGAAGTAGACGTCACCGAGGGCGCGCCAGTCGAGCGCATCGAGCACGCGACCGAGGGCCTGAGCCCATGCCTCCCACGCCCCCGTGACGGCGCGCGCCCTCACGACGGTGTCCCGCCCACGCCGGCCAGCTGCCGCAGGTAGGGCCATGAGAAGATCCCCGTCTTGTGGCCGTCCGACCAGACGAAGTTGAGCGCGTAGCGCCCCACCAGTTCGACCCCGAGCAGCAGGACCTGCTTGTCGACATGGTCGGGGTTCAGCAGCTTGCGCCCCGTGGTCTCCTCGACGCACATGGCACACGGGCACGCCACGCGGAGGTCCCACGCGCCGTGCTCGGTCACGCTGCCGTCCTTCCACTGGATGCGGAGCTTGAAGGGGGAGACCAGGTCGGCAGCGCGAGGCGTCGGGGAGTTCGTCACGGGGGCACGCAGGATCGGCCGCAGCCGCGTGAGTTTCCATAGGCGCGCCACGGGAAGGTGGACCCACGGGACACTTGGCCCGCAAATCGTCCTTGTCGCGCGCCTGCCAATCCTCGAAAACACGCGTCCATGCAGCTCGCAGCCATCATCCTCGCAGGCGGACGGAGCCGACGCATGGGCAGGCCCAAGGAGGCCCTGCCCTTCCGCGGCACGACGTTCCTCGGCCATGCCGTGGACCTGTTGCTCGACTGCGCCTGGCCCGTGGTGGTGGTGGCTCGGGAGCCCGGCCAGCAGCTGCCGCCGTACAACATCGAGTCCGACACCGTGGCCGACGAGAAGCCCGGGTCGGGCCCGCTGGGCGCCATCGCAACCGGCATGGAGGCACTGCTCGGCAGCGGCAACGCATCGCCATCGGATGCTGTCTTCATCACCGGCTGCGACCACCCCTACCTGACGGGTGACTCGATCAGCTGGCTCGCGAACCAACTCGGCGACGCACAGCTCGCGATCCCGCGCGCCGAGGGCCACCTGCAGGCGCTCTGTGCCGTCTACCGACTCGACACCCTGCCGGTCATCCGTCAGATGCTCAAGGATGGCATCGACACCCCGCGCAGCCTCGCCGAACGGGTGCGGACGCGCGTGGTCGAGGAAGCGGAACTCGCCGCATTCGACCCGACGAAGCGGTTCTGGAAGAGCGTCAACACCCCCGAGGAGTACGCACAGCTCGTCCAGCAGACGGGCTCGCGGTGAGGGACTGGTGCCCATGCACGTGACGGTGCTGGGCTCGGGCACCGCGGTGCCGGTTGCCGACCGCTTCCCGGCCGGCTACCTCGTCCAGTCGCCGCGCGCCACGGTGCTCGTCGACTGTGGACCGGGGACGCTGCGCCGGCTCGCACAGGCTGGCGTGGGCATCGAGCAGCTCGATGCCGTGTTCCTCACGCACTTCCACACCGACCACTGCGCGGACCTCGCAGCCCTGCTGTTCGCGCTCCACGGGCCCCAGTACGCCGACCGGAAGCCGCTCGCAATCCATGCCGCGCCCGGCCTGCAGCGGCTGGTGCGCCTGCTCACCGAGGCCTGGCCCTGGCTCACGCCCCGCGGCTACCGGTTGGACCTGGTCGAGCTGGAACCGGGCGGGATGGGCCTCGAAGACCTCGCGGTCCGGTGGCTGCCCATCCGGCACACGGCACAGAGTCTCGGCTACCGCTTCCAGCACGAGGGCCGCACGGTGGTGTTCAGCGGTGATGCGGACGAGTGCGACGAACTGGTGGAGGTCGCGCGCGACGCGGACCTGTTCGTGTGCGACGCGGCATTCCCCGACGGGCAGAAGGTCGAGGGCCACCTCACCCCAGGGCTCGCCGGTGCCCACGCACAGCGTGCGGGCGCCCGGCGACTTCTGCTCACGCACTTCTACCCGCAGTGCGAGGGACACGACCTGCTCGGCGAGGCTGCGCGAACGTACGGCGGTGCAGTCGAGCTCGCGGCAGACCTCATGCGGCTCACTCCCTGAGCCGCAGCACGCTCACTCGGCATCGAGCTGCGCGAGCGCCTCGTCGATCGGCTGACGCGCGTCGAGGTGGATGTTCCACGCCGTGGCCCCCCGGACGGCACGGAGGTAGCTGGCAAGCACCTGCCGGTCGGTCTGGTCGGCGAGATGGCTGCTGGCACGGTCGTGACCGCCGGCCTTCAGGTACCGGACGCAATCGTTGCGCGTGACCACCCGCCCGCCGTGGAAGGGGTCGATCAGCAGCGGACGCCTCCCGTGCAGGCGCACCAGGTAGTGGTCGGGCATGACGACGCCGCTGGCCTGCAGGCCAGCCCACCGCGCCACCATCAGGTACGCGAGGGAGAGGGTCACGGGGATGCCACAACGACCGTCCACCACGCCGTCGAACAGCACGTGACGTGGGTCGCGACTGTCTGCCTCGCCGCCGTAGAAGCCCAACCGTTCCGCCATGTGCTCGCTGAGCAGCCGGGCGGACGTGGGCAGGCTCCTGCCGGCGCAACGACGGCGGAGCACCATCGCCTCGCCGTGCAGGGCCTGCTGCAGCTGTTCGGCATCCGGGCTGAAGGGCCGCACGATGCGGGTGAGGCACACGGCGCCTTGCAGCAGCGGGCCGGCATGCCGGCGGTTGGTCCGGTCGAGGCGCATGTGTGCGA
>JBEGVB010000103.1:0-8389 GCA_041178545.1 Planctomycetota bacterium | reverse complement strand
ACGGGCGCCGGCGGTTATGCGGTGCTGCCCGGCTCCAACACGTTCTTCACGCCCACGTCCGCGAACCTCGGCCTCGGTGACGACACGGTTTCTCCGGCCCTCCCGCTGCCGTTCCAACTGGTGACCCCGGCGGGGGTGACCAATGCGCTCTACGCGAGTTCCAACGGCTACTTCTGGACGCAGCCCAACTCGAATGCCGGTTGCTGCACGGGTAGTTCCTCGCAACTGCTGACGCAGGGTGAGCGGTTCGCGTTGCTGTGGCAGGACCTCAACCCGGCGGTCGGCGGCACGGTGCACTTCGACATCGATCCCAGCTACACCGCGGCCTACATCACCTGGCTCAACGTGCCGGAGTTCGGCCAGACGGGCTCGACCAACACCTTCCAGGCGGCAATCTTCTCCTCGGGTGCGATCGAGTACCGGTGGCAGGCCTGCAGCAACGTCACGCACCAGATGCTCGTGGGCTACAGCCTCGGCACGAGTGGTCGCGACCCTGGGTCGCGCGACCTGGCGACGGCGATGCCCTTCGTGACCATGCCTGACGCGGTGCCGCTCGCCCTTGCCACGTCGGCGCGCCCGATCACCGGGACGACCCTCCAGTGGCGCACCACCAACGTTCCCACTGCAGGCACGCTCGGCATCCTGTGCCTCGGCTTCAGCAGCCGGGTTCCGCCCGTCGACCTCGGGCTGCTCGGTGCCCCGGGCTGCTTCCAGCACATCGGGGTGGGTGCCACCACCGGCTTCCTCCCGACCGGCGGGTTGGGCACGGTCCCGATCGGGATCCCAGCGGGGCCTGCGCTGGTCAACCTGCGGGTCTACGGGCAGTCGCTCGTGCTGGTGCCGGGCCTCAACACCCTTGGCGCAATCACCTCCAACGGCGTCGACCTGCTGATCGGCGACCACTGACCGAGGATGCCAGAATGGCGGCTCTCGCCGTAGCGCTGCCACGATGGCATTCTTGCGGGTGCTGCACCCATGGCAGGGAAGGACGCAAGTTGTTTCTAGATAAGAGGTAGCAAACTTCGCGTTCGGTTGGCACGGCTTCTGCCCTAGCCCTTCTGGTGGCCCGAACCTCCGGCCGCCGAGGAGAACCGATGAACGCAGAGAAGCTCACCCAGAAGTCGCAGGAAGCCCTCCAGTCCGCCCAGACGCTGGCCGTCCAGTTCGGCCACCAGCAGGTGGACGTCCCGCACCTCGCCCTCGCATTGGTGCAACAGCAGGAGGGGCTGGTCCCGCGCCTGCTGCAGCGGATGGAGATCCCCGTCGACCGGGTCGCCGAGGCGGTCGCTGCCGAGCTGCGCAAGCGACCGAAGGTCACCGGTCCGGGCTTCGAGAAGGACAAGATCTACCTGACGCAGGAACTTGCAGCGGCGATGGCCGCCGCGGAGAAGCAGGCTGCCACCATGCGCGACGAGTACGTCTCGGTGGAGCACCTCTTCCTCGCGCTCCTCGCTGCGAAGGGCGCGCTGAGGGACGCACTCGCGAAGGCGGGGGTGACCGAGGCTTCGTTCCTCAACGCGCTCAAGGAGGTTCGCGGCAACCAGCGCGTGCAGAGCGCCAACCCCGAGGCCACCTACGAGGCGCTGAGCCGCTACGGCCGCGACCTCGTGCAGATGGCACGGGAGAACAAGATGGACCCGGTGATCGGCCGCGACGAGGAGATCCGTCGCGTGATCCGCATCCTCAGCCGCAAGACCAAGAACAACCCTGTCCTGATCGGCGAGCCCGGCGTGGGCAAGACGGCGATCGCAGAGGGGCTCGCCCAGCGCATCGTGCGCGGCGACGTGCCCGAGGGCCTGCGCGACAAGACGGTGTTCGCCCTCGACATGGGCAGCCTGGTCGCCGGCGCCAAGTACCGGGGTGAGTTCGAGGAGCGCCTCAAGGCGGTGCTCACCGAGGTCAAGAACAGCGAGGGGCGCATCCTGCTGTTCATCGACGAACTGCACACCATCGTCGGTGCCGGCAAGGCCGACGGTGCGATGGATGCAGGCAACATGCTCAAGCCCATGCTCGCCCGCGGGGAGCTGCACTGCATCGGTGCGACCACGCTCGACGAGTACCGCAAGTACATCGAGAAGGACGCGGCGCTGGAGCGCAGGTTCCAGCCAGTGCAGGTGGACGAGCCCTCGGTGGAGGACGCGATCTCGATCCTGCGCGGCCTGAAGGAGCGCTTCGAGGTGCACCACGGCGTGCGCATCCACGATGCATCACTGGTCTCTGCAGCAACGCTCTCGCACCGCTACATCAGCGACAGGTTCCTGCCGGACAAGGCCATCGACCTCGTCGACGAGGCGTGCGCGCTCATCCGCACCGAGATCGACTCGATGCCGAGCGAGCTCGATGCCGTGAGCCGCAAGGTCGTCCAGCTGCAGATCGAGGAGGCTGCGCTCGCCAAGGAGAAGGACAAGGCGAGCCAGGACCGCCTGGAGGAGCTGCGCAAGGACCTGGCCGAGCTGCGCGGCAAGGCGGACACGATGCGCGCCCAGTACGAGGCGGAGAAGCAGGCCATCGGCAAGGTCCGCGCGCTGCGCGAGCAGATCGAGCAGCTGCGGCGCGACCAGCAGGATGCCGAGCGTCGTTACGACATGAACAAGGCCGCGGAGCTCAAGTACGGCCGCATCCCCGAGGCTGAGAAACTGCTTGCCGCGGAGGAGCAGCGCATCGGTGCCGGCAGCGGCAACCTGCTGCGCGAGGAGGTCACCGAGAACGAGATCGCCGCGATCGTTAGCCGCTGGACGGGCATCCCCGTCACGCGACTGGTCGAGGGCGAGCGGGCCAAGCTCCTGCACCTCGACGACATCCTCCACCAGCGTGTGATCGGCCAGCACGAGGCAGTGCAACTGGTGGCCGATGCCGTCATCCGTGCGCGTGCGGGCATCAAGGACCCCAAGCGGCCGATCGGCAGCTTCCTGTTCCTCGGCCCGACCGGCGTGGGCAAGACGGAACTCGCGCGCACCCTTGCTGAGGCCATGTTCGACAGCGAGGACAACCTCGTCCGCATCGACATGTCCGAGTACATGGAGAAGCACGCGGTGAGCCGCCTGATCGGTGCACCTCCCGGCTACGTGGGCTACGAGGAGGGCGGCCAGCTGACCGAGGCAGTGCGTCGCAAGCCCTACTCCGTCGTGCTCTTCGACGAGGTGGAGAAGGCACACCCGGACGTGTTCCACGTGCTGCTCCAGATCCTCGACGACGGGCGCGTCACCGACAGCCAGGGCAGGACGGTGGACTTCAAGAACACCGTGCTGATCCTGACCTCCAACATCGGGGCACCTGCACTGCTGGAGGGCATCACCGACAAGGGTGAGATCCGCGAGGCTGCGCGCGACCAGGTGATGGGGGAGTTGCGCCGGCACTTCCGGCCCGAGTTCCTAAACCGCATCGACGATGTCGTGCTGTTCAAGCCGTTGCAGACGGCGGAGATCCGCAGGATCGTGGACCTGCTGCTCCAGGGGCTGCAGGCGCGGCTCGCCGACCGAAGGATCGTGCTCGACATCACCGAGGCGGCGCGCAACTACCTCGGCTACAAGGGCTACGACCCGGTCTACGGCGCCCGTCCGCTCAAGCGCCTCATCCAGCGTGAGCTGGAGACGCGCGTGGGAAGGCGGCTCGTTGCTGGCGACGTCCCGGACGGCAGCATGCTGCGCATCGACCTGAAGGAGGGAGAACTGACAGTCGAGGTGGTGCAGCCCCAACCGGCTACGGCCTGACGCATTCGGTCGCGCGGCGCCTGGACCAATGGTGCCGCGCGGGGTGGTAGAGTGCTCCGCTTCGCACCCTGACCTCCACCATGCGCACCGCCTGCTGCCTCGCGGCCTTGTTCGTCCCCTCGCACCTGCTGCTCGCCCAGTGGAGCCAGGCCAACCCGGGCACCAGCCCTGCAGGGCGCAACGCCCCCATGATGGCCCTCGACGCCACCGGCAACACGGTGATGTTCGGCGGTGTGGACCTCTCGCTGTTCCCGCCCACCAACTACGCCGAGACGTGGCGCTGGAACGGCAGCAACTGGACGTTGCTTGCCCCGACCACCAGCCCGACTGCGCGGTACTTCGCCGGCATGTGTTTCGACGCGGCGCGCGGCCGCACCGTGATGTACGGCGGCCAGTCGTCGAGCCTGATCAGCAACACCTACCGCAACGAGACGTGGGAGTGGGACGGCACCAACTGGTTCCCCGTGACCACCACCAACACGCCCGGTGCGATCGTGGGCAACTCCAACGGGATCAGCCAGGTGTCGATGGCCTACGACCCGCTCGGCCAGCGCACCGTGTTGTTCGGCGGCGAGTTGTTCCAGGGCATCGTCCCGATGCCGAACTTCACGTTGGAGTACGACGGCGTGAACTGGGTGCGCACGCTGCCGGCCACGCGCCCCAGTGCGCGCGCGCAGGCCTCCATGTGCTCGGCCCCCTCGCTCGGCGGCGTGCTGTTGTTCGGCGGCACCAACTTCAACAACCCGCCAGGGCCCAACGGCGAGATCGAGTGGAACGACGTCTGGGTCTACTCGTCGACCACGGACACCTGGCTGCGGCTGCAGCCCCAGGGCGTGCTGCCGCAGGCGCGCGCGGGTGCGAGCCTGTTCTACGACCCGTCCATCGGTCGCTACGTGATGCACGGCGGCAGCGTCAGCACCGCGACCGGCAGCATCACCCTCAATGACACGTGGTGGTTCGACGGCACGTCCTGGGTCGACGTGAGCACGGTGGTCGGCGCACCCACGTCGCCGCGCACGCGCTTCCGGGTCGCCGATGCGCCCAATGGCCTGCAGGTGCTGTTCGGCGGCAGCCCCACGTTCAGTGGCGCTCCCTATGCCGACACCTGGCGGTGGGGTGGCCTGGCGCAGGCCTCCGCGTACGGATCAGGCTGCATTGGCACGGCTGGGGTGCCGTCGCTGGGTGCGTCAGGCCGTCCGGTGGTGGGTTCGACGTACACGCTGGTGGGGTCCAACCTCGCCATCGCGAGTTCCTTTGCCTTCCTGGCCGCAGGCTTCAGTGACACCTCCTCCGCACTGGGTGCGCTGCCCCTGTCGTTGCAGCCGTTCGGCCTCGGCCCCAACTGCGCGTTGCTCCAGAGTGCGGATTCGACGCTGCTGGTGGCCGTCACGGCGGGCTCATGTTCCGTGCCGCTTGCACTGCCTGCGGTGCCGGGACTCAACGGCCTCAAGGTCTTCCACCAACTCGGCTCGCTCGACGCGGGCGCGCTCGGTGGCATTGCCGTGAGCAACGGGCTCCGCAGCGTGTTGGGGCTCTTCTAGAACCCTCTCAGTCGTCGAGCTGGAGCCAGTGCCAGGTCGTGACCGACTTGCTCCAAGGGTGACGGTCCACGGACCCGTCCCACACCGCGACCGAGAAGAGGATCCCTCCCGGCGTGCGGAAGTCGACACGCCCCTCCTCGGGTGAGGTCAGTTCGCGTTCGAGGACCAGGCGCCAGGTTCCGGCGTCCCACACTGGCTGGGCTCGCAGGCTGGTCCCGTTGCCCCGGGCCCGTGCCATCGACTCGAATCCGTGCACCATGACGGCCTCACCGCGGGTGCCGGGTCCCGTGATGCCGGGAATGGCAATGGGCACGTCGGTGGTGGGGTGCAGTGCGGTGGCGAGCAGGTCGAGTGCTCCTGCCACGTCCTGTTCCCGGAAGGACTTCCAGTGCCACATCTCCACGGGCTCTGCCGCGCTGCCCATCGCGAACAGCGGTGCGTCGTGGGACGTGCTGAACTGAACCGCAGCACCGTCGCTCGCCTCCGAGTCACCCAGCAAGCGGTCGTCGCGCGTGTCGTCGTCCCACTCCAACTGCACGGCAATCCTCTTGCCGTCGTGTGCGAACCGGGCACGCGCCTCGAACACGGCATCCGGGTGCCAGCGCAACGGGGCCAGCGGCAGCCGCACGGAGTCAACCTGCTGCCATGCCGGGTCGGTGGCCGAGCCTGGCAGTGCCTCGACTCGTGCCACCTGCAACTGCCGCCGCCACTGGGAATGGAGTGCTTCTGCACCGTCCGGGAGCAGTGCCTGTACCCACGCCACCAGCGCCTGCAGCTCCGCTGGTGTGAGTCGGGTGGGAGGCATGTGTGCACCCGGCATGCCGCCGAGCACGCGGTGGGCGAGTGCCGTGTACGTCGACTCGCCGCGCAGGAACCCCGCAGTCAGGTCCCTCGGCCACAGCACCTCGCGCGCGCCGGCCCATTCCGACGCAGGTCGCAGGCCCTGGCCGGACTCACCGTGGCATGCAGCACAGTGTCGCAGGTACAGGTCCCGGCCACGGGCCATGAGTGCGTCGTCCACGGTTGCAGGTGGAGGTACGTCGAGTGGCGGTCCTGCAGCCAGTTCACGCTCGGCCTCGCTGCGGGCCCGCACGGTGTCCTCCGCACCATGTGGGCCGTGACCCAGGACCGACCGGGTCCTGCCGGCGACCGCGAGGCCGCGCACGTGGGCTGCGAGGAGTCCGAGGTCCTCCTGCGGCATCCATCCCCACGACATCATCGTGGAGCCGGGCATCCCGCGGCGCAGCATCGCCACGAGGTCGGCATCCGTGGGAACACCGTTCGTCGTGCTCGCCAGCTTGAACACCCCGTCCGAGAAGGCGCGTGGACGCGGCAGCAGCAGGCCTGCCAATGGGGTGTCTGCTGCCCCGTCACGCCCGTGGCACGCAGCACAGTGCTTTGCGAACAAGGCCTCGCCGCGGTCCGTCGGCCGGAGCTGCGCATGCTGGGCCTCTGCCGTCGTGCAGGTCGGTGTCGCCAGCACGGTCCCGAGGATGCCGGCCGCCAGCAGGGAGAAACGCAGTGCGGTACGTCCCATGCCGTGAGGGTAGTGGGGCGCACCGTGGCCCGCGGCGGGCTCTAGTGCGAGGGCTCGCCGTCCCCATGTGCTGCGGGTCCGCTCGCGAGACGCACGTCGGCCACCAAGGGCAGGTGGTCGGACGCAAGCCGCGCGAGGGCGAGCCGTGGCGTGCGGACGTCGACCACCTCGAGGTCCCCGCGCACGTACAAGGAGTCGAGGGCCCGCACCGGCCCCCATGCCGGGAAGGTGCGCAGCGGTGTCGGCATGGCACGAAAGCCTGCTGGTTCGAGGGTGGTGCGTCCGAGCGTGCCCCACACGTCGTTGAGGTCTCCTGCCACGAGGACGGGGGTGCGCGGGTGCAGCCCGTGGAAGGGCCTGCAGGCGAGGAAGCGCTCCAGCTGCTGGAGTCGTTCCCGCTGCGACAGGCCGAGGTGCATGTTGAACACGTGCAGCGTGCGGGAGTGGTGGCCCGGCATCCCGACGCGCAGGCGCGCATGCAGCACGCTGCGTGCCTTGCGTCCGCCGACGGTCAGGTCGACGTTCTCGGTGGAAGTGATCGGGTGGCGGCTCAGGACTGCGTTGCCGTACTCGCCGCGGCGCGGGCCGAAGCGGACGTTCACGAAGTAGGCGCGGTGGCGCAGGCCGAGTGCGTCACCGAGCACGTCGACCTGGCGCTCGTGCCGGTACCAGGACCCTTGCTGCGCGACTTCCTGCAGCAGCAGCAGGTCGGGTTGGTAGTGGCCTGCCACGGCAGCCACGCGCTCCGGCGCGTACCGTCGGTCGACGCCGCCGGTGCACTTGTGCACGTTGTACGTGAGGATCTTCAGCCGCATCAGCACACAGAGCGTGCACACCGCCCGCGCTGGATGCAATCCGCACGCAGGCCCGGTCAGTCGACTGGGTCGTGGCCGACCTCGGGCTCCTCGGCCTGCAGCCAGACCCGGAACTCGGCGCCCCCACCCGGCGCATCGTGCAACTCGATCGTGCCCCCGTAGCTCTCCACGATGCTCTTGCTGATGGAGAGCCCCAGGCCGGTGCCGCCCTTGGCCCGCTTGGTGGTCACGAAGGGCTCGAACAACCTCGTCCGCAGGTTCTCTGCGACGCCGGGCCCGTTGTCTCGCACCATGAGAAGCATGCCGCGGGCCGGGGTGGTGGTCTCCTGCGCGAGGATGGTGACCGCCGACTCGGGCCGGACCCCTTGCTGGGCGATCGCGTCCTTCGCGTTCATCAGGACGTTCAGCAGCACCTGCTGCAGTTGCTGAGGCGAGGCCTTCACCGGGCGCGCCACCTGCGGGAGCTCGACCCTGAGTGCGATCCCGTGGCGGCGGAAGTTCTCGCCGATCAGCCGAACCGTGCGGTGCACCACGTCTGCGATCGAGGTGCTCTGCGGGGACTCACGGTCGTCGCGCGCGAACTGCAGCAGGTCGCGCACGATGACGGCAATGCGCTCGCCCTCGCTGATGATGGTGTCGCAGTTCTCCTGCAAGTCGTCGCCGTCCTTCACCAGCTGGGCGCAGTTGATGATCGTGTTGATGGGGTTGTTGACCTCGTGGGCAACGCCTGCTGCCAGCTCGCCCACGGCAGCGAGCCGCTCGGCCTGGTTGAGCTTGGACTGCATC
>JBEGVB010000102.1:0-16968 GCA_041178545.1 Planctomycetota bacterium | reverse complement strand
CGCCGTGGTCGCCCCCAGCGACGCACCGAGGGCGAGGAGCGCGAGGCTCGTTGCCTTGCGGATGCGTGGCATGGGACTCTCCTGGTGCCGGTCGGGGGGGTGCATGGCCGCGCCCCGCTTTCCGGGGTCAGACCCGCCCAGAAGGAGGTCGAGGTCTCGTGTGCGTGACACGAAACCGTGCAGCACGCGCACTTCGTGCGGTGCTCCGCCAACCGCAACGCGCCGCGGCGAAAAGAAGAGGTTCTGCCCGCGCTCAGCCGCCGATCGTCGCGTCGCCGGCGTTGCTGGTGACCATGCCCAGCGGGTTGGCGGCGGCTGGGTCCGCGACCAGCGACTGCACGAAGAAGTGCAGGCCCACCATGGCAATGAGGTTTGGCACGGCCAGCGTCCAGCGTGCGGTTCCAGCCGTGCCGACGACGAAGCTGGAGCCGAAGCAGTTGGTGTAGAGCGTGCAGCCGGGCATGCCGTAGGCCGCCAGGCTCGCGGGCAACGGCGTGCCGTTGGAGCTGGTGTTGCTGAAGCCGAAGAACGGCACGCACACGGTCGCGAGTTGCGGCAGGTTGGTGAGTTGCAAATCGAAGCCCTGGCCGATGCGCGGCAGCGACCCGTTGCGGGTGCCGAGGACCGGCACGCCAACGCTGCCTGCACACCCGGTGCCGAACGCGGTGAAGGCCCCGCTCACCTGCGAGTAGGGGAAGCAGCCCTGGTCGGCGCGGGTGTTGTCCGGGTCGAGCGGGCTTGATGGGTCCCCTGCATCGATGCACGGCGAGGCGGCTGTGAGGCGCATGTCGCCGGTGGCCGGTGCGACGAAGCGCGGGTCGCCAGAGAGGTTGCCGGTGCCGCTGTAGCCACCCTGCACGGTGGACCATGTAGCGGTGAGCGAGGTGCCGACGTTGTAGGGCGCACCGAAGGCAGCGATCTGGTAGCCGGCGTTGCCCCAGACGATGGAGTCCTTCACCACCACGGAGCCGTGGTTCGCGGCACTGATGCCGCCCTGGTGGCCGAAGGCCCACGAGTTGGAGCTGTTGCCGGTCACGGTGCAGCGCTCGACGAGCATGGTGCCGTAGTAGTCACTGAGGGTCGCGCCGCCCGAGGCCCATGCACGGTTGTTGTGGATGAGGCAGCCGTACACCTCGGCGCGTGAGCCTTGGGCTCCCACGTACACACCTCCCGCAAAGGTGCCGGTGTTGAGCGCGTTGTCGACGATGTGGCAGTTCTCGAGCCGCAGGAAGCTGCCGTTGCCCACATGGGCACCGCCGCCGTAGTAGTCGAACCCGTAGCTGCTCGGCACCGGCCTGCCGTTGCCGCCACGCAGCCGGAAGCCCTTGATGCGCGTGCCCACGGGCTCACCCGAGCCAGCGAAGACCACGGTGTTGTTGCCAGCGCTGCCGTCGACAGTGGTCTGGGTTGGGCCCGCGACGCTCTCGATCACGAGTTGCTTGCCGAGCAGGTCGAGGTTCTCGAAGTAAGTGCCGGGAAGCACCAGGATCGTGGTGCCGTTGGTGGCAGCGGCGATGGCCGCCTGGATGGTGGCGTGGTTGCCCGGGACCGTGAGGACGGTCTGGGCGGCAACGGAGGGGGCGAGGGCGAGGGCCAGAAAGCAGCAGGCGGATGCGCGCATGGGGTTCTCCTTGGGTGCCGTGGTGCCGGCGCTGCCTCATCAGGAGGTGCAGGGTCGCGTCGCGTGACGCAAAGCGCGCGACTTGGAAACTTCCCCCGTGGGGGGAGCTGCGCGCGCTTGCAGGTAAGGGAGCCGGACGCTGTGTCCCGTGGAGACTCTCCACACAGGTCCGGGCAACGGGGAATCGGGGGACACCCCGCTGCACCGGTCAGGAGGTCTGGTCGCGGGGGTGTGTGACAGGAAGTTGTGAAAATCTGCCGCGGTGGCCGCGCGCACTCACTTCCCTGGCGGCGGCGTGCCCTTGGTCCCGCCGGGCCCCGTCGGTCTCGGCTCGCTCTTGGGCTCGACTTTGTCCTTGGGGCCCAGGTCCCGCGCGACCGGGAGTGCACCGAGGTCGCTGGGCGTGCCATCCGGGTCTCGCAGTGCCTTGGGGTCACCCGCGTCGATGCACGGTGAGTCGGGGAGCAGCCGGAAGTCACCCTTCTCCCGGTCGACGAAGCGCGGGTCCTTGAGGAGGTTGCCCGTGCCCTCGATGCCGTACTGCACGGCAGACCACGTCACGTCGATCTTCGTGCCCTCGTCGTAGGGCGGGCCGAAGGCTCGCACCTGGAACCCTGCGTTGTCCCACACGATGGAGTGGGTGACGACGGCCTTGCCGGAGTTGGCCACGCTCACGCCGCCCTGGTGGCCGAAGGTCCATGCGCGTGCGGTGTTGCCGACGATGGTGCAGCGGTCGTGCACGACCGTCGCCTCCATGTCGGCAAGGGTCGCACCGCCGGTGGCCCATGCATGGTTGCCACGGACCAGGCACTGGACCAGTTCGATGCGCGTGTCCTTTCCGCCTGCATAGGCACCACCCCCGAACGTCGCCCCTTCGCCCTTGGTCCCGTTCGCGACGATGTGGCAGTTCTCGAGGCGCAGGGTGGCTCCTCCCATGGCGCAGACGCCGGCTCCGTAGTAGTCGGTGGCCTTGAGTGCCGCGCTCGGCAGGCCGGTTCCACCCGTGATCGTCAGGTTGCGCACGACGCTGCCCGAACTCTGTTTCGAAGTGGCCCGCAGGGTCGGCATCAGCTTGCTGTTGCCGTCGATGCGCGTCAGCTCGGGCGCGGTGACTCCCTCGATGACGACCCGCTTGCCGAGCAGGTCGAGGTTCTCGAAGTAGGTGCCTGGGCTGAGCACGATGCGGTCGCCTTCCGACGCTGCCTGGATCGCTGCCTGGATGGTTGCGTAGGCGCGCGGCACGGTGCGGACGGTTCCCTCCGTTCCAGCGGAGTTGCTGTTGGTGGGGGTCTGCTGTGCGGCAAGGGCCGCGCTGCACAGCACTGCAAGGATCGTCGCTCGTCGCATGGCCGGATCGCTTTCTTGGGCGGAGCGACGGCCCGAGTTGCCGTCCGACTCTCCTCCCTGGGAGGGATGGTAGGCCGGTGCGGCATGCGTGCCAGTGCACAGGGTTGCGGGCCTCGCGCCCCGGGGCTGCCGAGGGCCGGGTCCCTGCGGGTTGCGGGGCGCACTGGCCGGGAGAACCGGTGCAGAACAGGGGCCAGAACCGTCGGCCGTGCCCGCCGAGGCGAGGAAAGACCTTGACTGCTGGGGTTGCTTCCTCAATATGGCCTTCGAGACCCGGGAAAAATACGGCATTGCCGTACTCACGGGCCTTGCCGAAAGCTCGGCACTCCCCTCCTAAATGCTTTTTCGAAGCACACTTGGGTTGATTCGAGTCGCGTCCACCACCGCGACGGGAGCTGCCGTCGGAACACCCCCCTCCCTCTTGCGCCCGCGCATTTCTCGCGGCTTCGCAGCATGAACCAGAAGAAAAAGTTCGCCCTCACGGGCGGCGGCTACTGCCTGCACGCACCTCGCTTCCCCCGCTACCAGGAGGTGCCGGGATTTGCCGACGAGGTCCTGATCTTCAACGCGCCGCTGGCCAACGCCTACGTGCTGTCGTTCCTCGAGAAGGGCCTGCCCCTCTCCCTCCAGTGCAAGTCCGTCGTGCACGAGCACGGCAAGGCCGTGTTGCACTTCGAGGACGCCGCGGGGCTGAAGGTCACCGAGCGCCGCAGCATCAGCAGTGACGACCGCTTCATCAGCGAGTTGGAGATCCACAACCCCGCCAAGAGCGACCGTGAGATCACGGTGGTGATGTGGACCACGACGGACCCCGAGGGCGAGCCCGTGTCGCTGGAGGGCGACAGCTTCCGCATCCGCCGCAGCCTCAAGGCAGGCGGCGAGACGCCGGACGTTCCGTGCGAGCTGCACTACAGCAGCCCCGACAGCAAGGGTGCCCGCTGCCTGCAGGCCTACTTCTGCGAGGGCGGCAGCGACCGTCCCGACTACGAGGAGACGCCGTGGTTCGACATGGCCGAGCTGCCCACGCCGCGCGCCAAGCGCGTGATGGACAAGCCGAGCCCGATCATCGCCGGCTCCCGCGTGTACTGCGGCCTGTTCCGCCCGGTCGCCCTCAAGGCAGGCGGCAAGGCCTCGCACCGCTTCGAGGCAAACGTCATCTTCCGCGGCAAGGGCCTCAACTTCCGCCCGCGTCGCCCGGATCCCAAGGACGAGAACGGCTACCACGCGTTCTGGGACAAGGTCCCGAAGTTCAGCTGTGACTGGAAGGAGATGGAGCGCGTCGTGCGCCACCGCTTCGACCTGCTCTACCAGCTGCGCGTGCCGCACGGTGCAGGCCTGTTCGGCTCGCCTGCGGTGTGCGAGGGCAACGGTTCGTTCCACACGCCCATCAGCTTCAGCACGCCCTCGATCATGCGCGAGGCGCGTTGGCTGCAGGACCCGACGCTCGCGCGCGGCTGCCTGAAGCTGTTCTTCGACAACATCCACCACAGCGGCCAGGTTCCTGGCCGCGTCTACATCACCGGACTGAGCGGCGCGGACTTCTACCACGCCGACTGGGGTGGCGGCTTCGAGTCGCTCGACGCGATCCACAACGACCGCGCGACCAAGAAGGCCGTGCTGATGCAGATGCAGCGGTACGTGAAGTGGCTCGCCAACAACCGCGACCCCGAGGGCAGCGGCCTGACGGACATCGTCAACCACTTCGAGGCCGGTCAGGAGTTCTCGCGCCGCTACACGGTGATCGACGACAAGGCCGACCGCAACCAGGAGTTCATCGAGCAGTTCCGCCTCAAGGGCATCGATGCCTCCGTGTTCCGCTACCGCATGGTGAAGTGGCTGCACAAGGTCGCGGACGAGATCCAGGAGAAGGCCATGGCCAACCGCTTCCAGGCGGAGGCCGAGGTCATCGTCGACGTGATCCGCAAGCGCATGTGGGACGAGAAGGCGGGGATCTTCATGGACCTCGACCCGGAGTCCCGCCGCAAGACCAACGTGAAGGCGGCCGTGGGCTTCTACCCGCTCGGCACGGACATCCCGAACGCGAAGATGGTCGAGCGGATGCTCGACACGCTGAGCGACCGCAAGGAGTTCTGGGCCAAGTACCCGGTGCCGAGCCTGTCGATGAGCGACCCTTACTACGACGCAACGGGTCGCTGGAAGGGCACGCGCAAGAACTGCCCGTGGAACGGCCGCTCCTGGCCGGTGCTCAACAGCCACATCCTCGAGGGCCTCACCTGGTGGGCGGAGCGCGGCAACAAGCGCGCGCAGAAGCTCGCCGGTGAGCTGCTCAAGAAGACCGTGTCGATGATCTCTGGCCAGGTCGAGGGCACGAACGAGGCGGCCTCGTTCGAGCACTACAACCCGGAGACGGGCCTCGGCTCGCGCTACCGCGGCATGCAGCCCTACTGCAACGGCTTCCTGCTCGACAACATCTTCCGCATTGCAGGCGGCTTCGCGATCCGCTTCGGCGAGATCCAGGACGACCCGATCCTCGCCGACCAGCCGGACTTCAAGCTCCTCGGCATGCCGCTCGGCAACAAGCTCTACGACGTGGAGCGCCGCAACGGCAAGCTGCGCGTGAACCAGCAGTGACGCGATGATCGGTCTCGTAGACGTGCGCGCGGCCGCGGAACGCATCCGCGGCCGGGTCCACCGGACCCCGGTGCTCACGTCTGCGACCCTCGACCGCGAGCTGGGCGCGCAGGTCTTCGTGAAGTGCGAGAACCTGCAGAAGTGCGGTGCATTCAAGGCCCGCGGCGCGCTCAACGCCGTGCTCGCGCTCGACGAGGACGCGGCACGGCGCGGGGTGGTGACCCACAGCTCCGGCAACCATGCCGGGGCGCTCGCCTGGGCCGCATCGATGCGTGGCATCCCGTGCCACGTCGTGATGCCGCACACGGCACCGGCAGTGAAGGTCGCTGCCGTGAAGGGCTACGGTGCCACGGTCGTGTTCTGCGACCAGTCGGAACGCGAACAGGTGTGTGCGCGCGTCCAGGCGGAGACGGGTGCCACGCTGGTGCACCCGTTCGAGGACCCGTTGGTCATGGCGGGGCAGGGCACGGCGGCGCTGGAACTGCTCGAGGACGTCCATGGCCTCGACATGGTGGTCGCACCGGTGGGCGGCGGCGGGCTGCTGTCGGGCACGGCGGTCGTCGTGCGTGCGTTGCTGCCGCGCGCCGAGGTGGTCGGCGCGGAACCGCTCATGGTCGACGATGCCGCGCGGTCGATGGCCACGGGGGTGCGCCAGCCGCGCGTGACCGGCACCTGCACGTGGGCCGACGGCCTGATGACCGCGCTCGGTGAGCCCAACTTCGCATTGTTGAAGCTCGCGCGCGTGCGCATCGTGACCGTGACCGAGGAGGCCATGCTCGACGCGGCGCGGTTCTTCCTCGAGCGCATGAAGACGGTGGTGGAGCCGTCGGGCGCCGTGGTGCTCGCGGCGCTGCGGGCGATCGCGCCGGAACTGCGCGGCAAGCGCATCGGCATCATCCCCAGCGGCGGCAACACCGACTTCCGTTGGCTCGCGCCGAAGGCCTGACATGCTGCGCGCGCTCGCCCTCGCGATTGCTCCTGTGCTGCTGGCCGGGGCATGCAGTGGGCTCCCTGCGCAACGGGATCGCACGGTCCCCGTGCTGCTGTGCGAGGATGCAGGCTGGTGCTGGTTCCAGGACGAACGCGTGCTCCAGCTCGCGGACGGCACGGTGGTGTTCGGCTCGGTGGCGGACGGGCGCGGCGAGCGGGACCGGACGGGCGACGTGCAGGTGACCTCGTGGCACTCCGCGACGGGCGCGATCCAGACCGTCGAGTTGGCCGACCGCTTCGAGCGTGACGACCACGACGTGCCGGCGCTGCACCTGCGCACCGATGGCAGGCTGGTGGCCGTCTACGCAGGCCACGGCAAGGACAACCTGATGCGTTGGCGCGTGGCCTCCCAGCCGCACTCCGTTGCCGCGTGGGAACCCGAGCAGCGGCTCGAGGTGCAGCTGGGCGGGGAGGGGCGCGGCGTCACCTATGCCAACCTGCTGCGCGTGCAGGATGCCGCGGGCAAGGAACTCCTGTTGTGCGCGTTCCGCGGCGCCGGCTGGGACCCGCAGCTGCTGGTGAGCACCGACGACGGTGCGAGCTGGGCGCAGGGCCCCAAGGTCCTCGGCGGCCCCGGTCGTCCGTACGCCAAGTACGCGAGTGACGGCAAGTCGGCGCACTTCGTCGTGACCGAGCAGCACCCGCGCGACTTCGACAACAGCCTGTGGCACGGCTGCATCGGCAGTTCGCTCCGCACCCTGCGCGGCGACGGCAAGCCCGTGGCCGTGGCGGGAGACGTCGAGCCACAGGCACTCATGCGCGTGTTCGCCGGTTCGGCCGACGCAGTGGCATGGCCCTGTGACCTCGAGCTGGACGCGCAGGGCATGCCGGTCTGCGTGTTCTCCGTGCAGGTGGACGGCAAGGGCAAGCCGCGCGGCCAGGGCGGCTGGGACCACCGCTACTGGTACGCGCGCTTCGACGGCACGGTGTGGACCACGCATGAGATGGCGTTTGCGGGCACCAAGCTCTATGCCGGCGAGGACGACTACACGGGTCTCGCGGCCGTCGTGCCGCACGACCCTCGCTTCGTGGTCGTCTCCACCAATGCGCACCCGGTGCGCGGTACGCCGCTCGTGAGTGCGCGCGACGGCAGGCGGCACTGGGAACTGTGGCGCGGGTTCACGCCCGACGGCGGCCGCAGCTGGGACTGGGAGCCGGTGACCGCGGACTCGACCGAGGACCAGATCCGTCCGATCGTGCCCCGCGGTACGGCAGATCCGGCCGGCGCAACCGTCCTGTGGTTGCGCGGCAGGATGAAGAGCTACAGCGATTACCGCCTCGATGCCGTGGGCGCTGTCGTGCCGCTCGCCACTGGCAAATGACAAGTGCCGACATCGGCAGCGTGGCGGAGGCAGCTAGGATCCGCTTCCCGTTTCCCGGCCATCCGTCCGGTACCCGGGCCCGAGGTACAGATGACTCCTGAGTCGATTGCGTCCCTATTCGAGGCCGCCCGTTGGTCGCGGCGCGCGTTCCTCCAGCAACTGGGCACGGGCGCCATCGCAGCGCTCGCCATCCAGGACGGCCTGCTTCCGGCGCAGGCGCGCGCGGCATCGATCCGCCACGCGGTCCTCACCGAGGCCGAGGTGAAGGCGCTGGAGGCGTTGGGAGACACGCTGTTGCCGGGCGCAGCGAAGGCAGGCATCGCCCACTACGTCGACAAGCAGCTCGCGAGCCGTGAGCCGCTGCTGATGCTGCGCTACCTCGATTTCCCGATGCAGCTCGCGGACTTCTACCGTCAGGGACTCGCTGCACTCGATGCGCTTGCGACGAGTCGCCACCAGAAGACCTTCAGCGAGCTCTCGAACACGCAGCGCGACGGCCTCGTGTTCGCGCTCGCCAAGACCAACCCGGCGGACTGGAAGGGGCCGCCCGCGCCGCTCTTCTACTTCGCATTGCGCGCCGATGCCGTCGACACCGTCTACGGGACGATGCAGGGCTTCGAGGCGCTCGGCATCCCATACATGGCGCACATCGCGCCCAAGGAGTCGTGGTGAACACTTCCCCCGTGGCGCGCGAACGCGTCGATGCCGTTGTCGTCGGCTCCGGCATGGCCGGGAGCCTCATTGCCGCAGCGCTCGCCAAGGCAGGCAAGCGCACCGTCGTGCTGGAAGGTGGCCCGGAGCGCAAGCTCGGCGACCTGACCAGTTCGCAGCTGTGGTCGCGCCGCCTCAAGTGGGCGGGGCCTGCGGTGGAGACCGGTGGTGCGAGCCCGCTGTCCGTGGGCTTCGGCTCGGGATGGGGCACCGGCGGCAGCGCGCTGCACCACTACGCATGCTGGTTCCGGCTCCATGCCGAGGACTTCGAGATGAAGTCACGGTTCGGCCGCGGCAACGACTGGCCGCTCCGCTACGACGACCTGCGCCCGCACTATGACGCGGTGCAGGCGGAGGTGGGCATCAGCGGCGACGCAGAGAGCGAGGTGTGGCGTCCTGCAGGCGAGGCCTACCCGATGCCGCCCGTGCCGGTGTGGGCGCAGGGACGGAAGATCGCCAAGGGCTTCGAGAAGCTCGGCATGCGCACGTCGGCGCTCCCGCTCGCCATCCGCACGGCGCCAGCCGGCGAGCGCAAGAACTGCCTCTTCGACGGCTGGTGTGATGCAGGGTGCCCGACCGGCGCGCTGGCGAATCCGCTCGTCACCTACCTGCCATTGGCGCTCGCTGCCGGTGCCGAACTGCGCCACGAGTGCACGGTCACGCGCGTGCTCACCACGGCAGACGGACGGCGCGCCACCGGTGTCGAGTGGTTCGACCGCGAGGGCACGCGCCACGAGCTGGAGGCAGCCGTCGTGGTGCTCGCTGCCTACGTGTTCGAGGTCCCTCGCATCCTCTTCAACTCGCGCGCGGGTGGCCTCGCGAACTCCAGCGGCATGCTGGGCAGGTTCATGATGGCGCACAGCACGGCCAACGTGTTCGGCTTCTTCGAGGGCGAGACCGAGAACCACATGGGCGCCACGGGCGGCCAGCTGCTCTGCCAGGACGACTACCTCAAGGACCCGAAGCGCGGCTACCTCGGTGGGTACCAGTGGCTCATCGGCAACGCGCTCAAGCCCAACGACCTGCTCGGCATCGCCGGCAGCCGAGTCGACCTGTACGGCGCCCCGTTGCAAGAGTTCATGAAGCGCGCGGCCAAGCACCTCGCCACGATGACCTTCGTGGGCGAGGGCCTCCCCGACCCCGACAACCGCGTGGTCCTCTCGGACCGCAAGGACCGGCACGGGTTCCCCCTCGCGAAGGTCACCCACGCGTTCGGCAAGGATGCTGTTGCGTGCTGGGAAGCGGGCATGAAGCAGGGTCTCGCGGTGTTCCGTGCGGCGGGTGCCGAGAACCCGTGGCACGGCGGGCGTGCGCAGATGCACACGATGGGCGGCGCGATCATGGGGACGTCCGCGAAGGACTCGGTGACGAACAGCCATGGGCAGGCGCACGACGTGCCCAACCTGTTCGTGGCCGGATCGAGCCTGTTCCCGACGTCGGGCGCCGTGAACCCCACGTTCACCCTCGCTGCCCTTGCCCATCGCAGTGCAGGCTTCATGGTGGAGAAGTGGTCCTCGTTCACCTGACGCGCGGCTGTGGGCTCGTCGCGCTCGTGCTCGCGGCGGCATGCAGCGGCCTGCCCGTGGTGGCCACCGAGGACTTCGCCACGGAAGCCTCGCTGCAGCGGTTCGAGTGCACGGACCCGGAGGCCTGGCGCTGGCTCGAGGTCGACGGCACCGGCGCGCTCGACCTGCACCAGCAGAGTGCTTACACGCCACCGCACCGCTCGCCGCTCAACCTCGCGCTGCTGCGCGACGTGACGGTGGGGGACTTCGAGCTGGAGGTGGACGCATGGCAGACGGGGCGTGAGTACCCGCACCGCGACCTCGTGTTCGTGTTCGGCCACCGCGACCCGGCGCACTTCTGCTACGCCCACCTTGCGAGCGCAGCGGACGGCAGCGCGCACCACCTACAAGTCGTGGACGGCGCCGACCGTGCGCCGCGCACCGTGCAGCGCACCCAGGGTGTCGCATGGGGCAGCGGTTACCGCCACGTGCGCATCGAGCGCAGGGGCGCGCGTGTGCGGGTCTGGTTCGACCGTGCGCCCGATCCGGTGCTGGAGGGTGACCTGCCGGCATGGCCCGGACGCATCGGCCTCGGCTCGTTCGACGACACGGGGCGCTTCACGCGCCTCGTGCTGCGCGGCAGCACCGCACCGCACGTTCGGTCACGCTGACGCGTTCACTTGCTGGCGGCGCGCAGCAGGTCCATCGTGGTGATGATGCCGACGGTCTTGCGGCCCTCGTTGACGAGGAGGCGGTGCACCTTGTGCCGCACCATCTCCCGCGCCACGAGCCGCAGCGTCAGGTCCGACTTCACCGTGAGCACCTCGGCGGTCATGAGCGACCCTGCGGTCTCCTCCGACTCCTTGGGCACGTCAAAGGTCTCGAGGTCCTCGTCCTCGAGCCCGTAGGTGGCCACGTCGTAGAAGCCGCGTCCGCGGCGGGGGCGCGCGTCCGCGTCCTCGGTGTAGCGCTCGATCAGGTCGGTGACCGAGATCACCCCGACCAGGTCGCCTGCCTCGTCGGTGACTGGCATGCCGGTGATGCGGTTCTCGCTCAGCAGCGTCTCCACCTCCGAGAGCGACGCGTCCTCGGTCACGGTGATGACGTTCGTCTGCATGATGTCGGATGCCTTCATCTCCCTCCAGTCCTTGGCAGAACTGCGGGGAGCAGTCTTCTTGGCGGTCTTGGGCATGCTCCTCGGCTTCGGCCGGACGATCGTCTTCGCACTCATGGTCTCACCTCTCTCGGGTTGTCCTGACTATCGAGCCGACGCCGCGCCACGTGTGTGGGCTCGTGTTCGTAGTTGGTCCGGGGAGGAGGCCACTTTCTCCCGGGACGGGTAACCTCCGACAATCCCAAGTGTCGGCGAGAGTTCGCCGCCAGGAGAGAACAGCGATGCCCGGAGTCCTCATCACCACGGATCTCAGTCCCGAGTCGCGCCGCGCGTTCCAGCCGGCCGTGAACCTCGCGAAGCAGTTGAAACTCCCCGTCCTCCTCCTGGCGGTCGTCGAAGACGTCCCCTTCGAGGTGGTCGCGGGCGGCGGCATGGCTGCCACCTACCCGGTGCGCGAGCAGGTGCGCGCGGACTGGGAGGTGCGCCTCAACGACATGGCGCTCGATCTCGGCAAGCAGGAAGGCATCAAGGTCACCGCCAAGGTGGTCGAGGGCTTTGACGTGCCGCGCGCCATTGCCGACTGTGCCATTGTCGAGAAGGCCGACTACATCGCCATGGCCTCGCACGGGCGCAGCGGCCTGCGTCGCCTGTTGCTGGGTTCGGTGGCCGAAGCCGTGCTGCGCCACGCGCACACGCCCGTCATCGTGTTCCCGCCCGCCCCCGCCAAGGGTTAGTGTGGGGCGCCACGCGCCCCATGGAACCGACCCCGCTGCAGCTCGAACGCGCCTGCGCACTCCTCGTGGAGCGCGGCATCGACCGTTCCTATGCCGCCTTCGTGGCCCAGCACCTGCGCGACTTCACCGACGGCTGGCGCTGGTGCTGCAGTTCCAACTGTGACCCCTGTGTGCAAGGGCTTGCCGCAGTGGTGGACCAGTTGCGCGCCGAGTCCGGCATCGCACCGCCCGCCGACTGACGTCCCACCGGCTCAGCCGACGGCCGAGCCCACGAGCGCCTCGACGGCAATGCGCTCCTTCGGCACGGCAGCCGTGAGCACCTCGTGCCCGGACTTGGTGCAAAGCACGTCGTCCTCGATGCGGATGCCGCCGAACCCGCGCAGGTTGTTCATGGTGAGGAAGGTCTCTGCCTTCTTGAAGTCCACCATGCCCTTGAAGCGCGCGCGCATCTCCTTGTCCTGCAGGATGGCGGGGACGAAGTAGATGCCGGGCTCGATGGTCACGCACATGCCCGGTTCCAGGTCGATGTCGAGCCGCAGGTACGCGGTGCCGAACTGGTCGCTGCGCGTGCGGCCCTTCGCATAGGCGATCTGGTCGCCAAAGCCCTCCATGTCGTGCACGTCGAGGCCGAGCAGGTGGCCGACGCCGTGGGGGAAGAACAGTGCGTGCGCGCCTGCTTCGACCAGGCCGTCCGACGCACCCTTCAGCAACCCCATCTGCACGAGACCGTCGGTGAGCACGCGCGCGGCGCACAGGTGCACGTCGCGGTAGCGCACGCCCGGCTTCACCATCCCGATCGCGGCCTTCTCGGCTGCGAGGACGATGTCGTAGACGTCGCGGGCCTCGGCCGAGAAGTGGCCCGAGACCGGCCAGGTGCGCGTCACGTCGGCGCAGTAGCCGGAGGCAAGCTCGGCACCCGCGTCCAGCAGGACCAGGTCCGGTTCCATGAGCAGGTTGCCGTGCGCATGGTTGTGCAGCACCTCGCCGCGCACGCTCAGGATCGTGTTGTAGGCGGGCACGGCACCCTGTCTGGCGAAGATGCCCTCCACCACGCCCACGAGATCCTGCTCGTAGAGGCCTGCGCGCGTGCGGGCCATGGCGGCCACGTGGGCGTCGCGCGTGATGGCGGCTGCACGACGCATCTCCGCCAGTTCGTCGGGGGCCTTGTGGTTGCGCAGCTTGGCGATCGCCGCGACGAGGACTGCGTGTCCGACCCTCTCGGCACGGAAGAAGTCGAGTTCCTCGCCGGTGATGGATGCTGCTTCTGCCGTCGCGCGCGGGTCGGCCACCGCGAGGCTCATGACCTTGCGCTTGCCACATTGCTTCTTCACGTGGGCGGCGAGCTCGGAGCGCTTCACCACGGCATCCACGCCGAGGATCTTCTTCATGTCGGCGAAGCCGGGCACGGTGCCGTGCCACAGGGCGTCCTCAGGCGTGCGCTCGTCGAGGAACACCGTGACCGACTTGTCCTTCGGGTCGAAGAGCGCGGCCGAACCGGGCTCGACCACCGGGAAGAAGAACAGCATGGTGCTGTCCGCCCGGTAGGGCATCCAGTTGGCAGGGTAGTTGCGGGAGATCCACCCGCCGGCCATGAGCAGGACTGGCGTGTCGATGCTGCCGAGGAACTCCTGACGGCGGCTCTTGTGGTGCTGGGTGCTGGGCATGGGGGCGGATCCTACGGAAGGACGCCCACGCGCGCTGCGGGCTCCTGTGCGACGTCCAGCCGCTGGACGCGGACCGAGGAGGGACGGGCTCGAGTCCGTATGGTGTGCACCCGTGGCGTCTCCCCACCCGTCCGGTGGAGTGGGAGGGATTGCCCGCATCCTACGTCGACCGCCGTTCCTCCATGGCCCAACGTCCCCTGGTCCTCGTCCTCGGCACCGCACTCGCGGCGGCCCTTGCCTTCGTCTTCTGGCCCGCAGGGAGTGAGGAGGGAGACATGACGGCGGTCCCGGTTGCCGAGACGACTGCAACCCAGCAGTCCGGCGAGGGTGCCGTGGGAGCGCTCCGGCAGGGCGACCCCGCGCAACCGGAGGGTGCCGATCGCGTCGAGGTCGCCCAGACCTCTCCTGGCGAGGCGGACCGTCCCACCGGCAGCGGCTTGTTGGCGGGCATCGTCCAGGACGAGGCCGGCACCCCGGCAGCCGACGTGGAGGTGAGCTGGCGCCCGGCGGAGGCGGGGTTCTTCGGCCTCGGTGGTGGCGCGCCGCAGCGGTACCGCCAGGTGCGCACCGATGCCTCGGGCCGGTTCGAGCTCCCGGGCGTCGCAGCCGGGGAGCTGATGGTGCGCACGGCGTCCCCGCGCTTCCTCCCCACCCAGACGCAGGTCGCGCTCGCCGAGAAGCAGCAGAAGACCGACCTCGTGCTCGTGGTGAAGGAAGGCAAGGGCATCGCCGGCTTCGTGGTCGACGATCGCGGCGCGGTGGTCGCGGGCGCCAAGGTCGTCGCCCAGCGCAGGGAGGAGCGGGGCAGCACCATCGTGCAGCGGTTCGTCGCCGGGGAGTCGACCACCACGGACGAACGCGGCTGGTTCCTGCTGCGCAACCTCGACGGTGACAAGGCGACGATCCGTGCCTCGCAGGACGGGTTCACCACCGCGTTTGCCCAGGGCGTTCCGGTCGGCTCCACGAGCGCAGAGCTGCGCATGGTCCGGCTCGGCACCGTGCGCGGCAGGCTCGTGGACCTCGGCGGCGCTCCCGTTGTCGGCAGCACGATCCGGGCCGAGAGCCAGGTCGAGGGCGAGGACCCCGAGCGCGCCATGTTCGACTCCTCGCGCCGCAGCTTCCGCAATGTCGAGACCGATGCCGAGGGCCGCTTCGAGCTGCGCGACGTGCCGCCTGGCACCGTGCGCATCCTCGCCAACGGCAAGGACCACGTCCCTGCGGAACTCCGGGGCCTCGTGCTCGATGCGGGTGGCGTGCTGGAGAACGTGTTGGTCACCGCGAGCCGCGGCGCCATCGCGCGCGTGCGGGTGCTCGACCCGAAGGGCGAGCCGCTCGCAGGTGCCGAGGTGGTCGCGAGCCTGCCCGCACCGGAGCAGCAGCCCGACCAGGTCGTCGAGATCGGCGGCAACCGGGTGCGTGGATCACGCGTCGTGGCGACCCGCACCGTGCGCTCGCGCAGCGCCTCCGGCGAGGTCGAGCCCTACTACGGCGAGGAACGCAGGGTGGGCAGCGCGAAGACCGATGCGCAGGGCATTGCAACGCTGCAGGGACTGCCAGCGGGCACGCTCCAGTTCCGTGCCGACCATTCGCGCCACCCGGGCCCGCAGCCGTTGGTGCAGGGCATGCCTGCGAGCGGCACCGTCGAGCTCGAGCTCAGGATGCTGGCGAGCGGCTCCATCGAGGTGACCGTGGTGGATGCCGAGGGCAAGCCAAGCCTCGAGACCGCCGTGGTGCTGCAGGGCCCCTTGGGCCCGGCGGAGCCTCGCGAGGACATGGAGGCCACCGACGACAAGGGGAAGGCCACGTTCCGCAAACTGCTGCCCGGTGATTACGAGGTTCGGCTGCAGGGCAGGCAGCCCACGATCCGCGTGGCCGGTGGGCCCGAGATCGCGGTGCGCAGCGCCGACGAGTTGTCCGAAACGAGCAAGCGCATCGTGGTGGTTGCCGACCAGCAGGCCGTGATCGAGCTGCGCAAGCCGCAGATGGTGCGGTTGCACGGCACCGTGCGCGGTGCCGAGGGCCCGGTTGCAGGCGCCGAGGTCGAGCTCAGCGCGAGGCGGGAACAGCCACAAGGAGGCATCCAGCTGGGCAGCGGTGGTGCCATCGAGATGTCGTTCCCCAGCCTCGGGTTCCTCGGCGCTGGCGGCCCCTCGGCCCGCACGGATGCAGCAGGCACCTTCGAGATCGTGGACGTGGCTCCCGGCACCTACACGGTGTTCTTCGGCAAGTCCGGTCAGCTGGTGAAGGCCGAGGCCGAGGCGGTGATCCCCGAGGGCGTGAAGGAGCACCGCGTCGACCTGGTGCTGCAGCTCGGCCGCATCGTGCTGCAGGCTGTCCGTGCCGCCGACCCGACGCAGCCGGTGGCCGGCGCGCGCGTCGAGGTGCGCAAGCCCCAGGCCGGTGGCAACGGCTCCAACATGGTGCGCAGCAACGTGGTGGTGATGGGCCTCAGCATCGGCGATGGCGAGGAGGGCACGACGTTCACGACGTCGCTGGGCGGCGACACGAAGAAGACCGATGCCGAGGGACGGGCTGTGATCGACGACGTGCCGCCGGGTACCTACGAGGTGGTGGTCACGCACGGTGACTTCACCGAGACCAAGGTGCCCGCGGTGGTCGTGACCGAGGGTGCCACGCGCGACCTCGGCACCGTCCGCATGGACTCGGCGTTGCAGATCAAGGGCACGGTGGTGGCAGCCGACGGCAGCGCACCCGGTCTCGTCCTCGTCGAGTGCAACGACATGCAGCCCCAGCCCAGTTCCAACGGCCGCTTTGCCTTCCGCAGCCTCGCACCCGGCACCTACACGCTGCGTGCGCGTGCCATCGGCGAAGGCGGTCAGGGTGCAGCAGGGCCTGAGGTGAAGGTCGAGCTCGCGCCCGGCATCGAGCCTGCGCCCGTCGAGTTGCGATTGCCGCCGCGCTGAGCCTCAGCGCCAGCGCAGCGGCGCGATGGCCCGCGAGCGCGCCTCGTGCAGCGCCCTGCGGAAGTCCTCGACCTCCGCATGCTGTGAGCGCAACGCGGCAGCATCGACCGAGCCCCCGGCACTGCGCAGCAGCTCCAGGTTGGCTTGCACCGCAGCCGCAACGGTCTCGCCCTCGGCCTCCCGCCCCAGCCGGCCGCCCACGTCGGCACCGATGGCGAGCGCGAAGAGCGCCACCGGGAAGTCCTTGGCACGGAAGTGCCGGTCGTACAGCTCGGCAAGTGTGCCGCTGCGCAGCGAGCCGAAGTCGCGCACCACCAGGTGCAGCTCGCACACGGCAAGCGCGAGGCTGCGCGAGCGCTGGTCACCGAGTCCGGGCAGCCGCTCGAACAGCTCGCGGATCGGGCGTAGGCCCGAACCTTCGTGGCCGAGGTGGCGCGGGAAGTC
>JBEGVB010000101.1:0-6943 GCA_041178545.1 Planctomycetota bacterium | reverse complement strand
CTGTCGCGCACGGGCCAGATGTCGTGCAACACGTGCCACCTGCACGAACTCGGCTGGACGGACGGCAAGCAGCTGTCGCCCAAGGACGACGGCAGCCTCAACTTCCGCAACACGCCCAGCATGTACAACGTGGGCTACCTCGAGAAGCTGTACTGGGACGGCCGCGCCAACGTGTTGGAGAAGAACGTCGAGGCCGCATGGAAGGCCCAGATGGTCGTCACGGGCACGCCCGAGGAACAGGACGCCAAGATCACCGAGATCGCCGACGGCCTGAACGCGGTGCCCGCCTACGCCAAGATGTTCCAGGACGCGTTCCAGGCCAAGGCGAGCAAGGACACGGTGGCCAAGGCCCTCGCGAGCTTCCTGCGCACGCTGCAGAGCGGCAACTCGGCCTACGACCGCTGGCAGGCCGGCGACCGTTCCGCCGTGAACAACGACATCATCGAGGGCCACGAACTGTTCACCGGCAAGGCCGGCTGCAACAACTGCCACATCCTGCCCCTGTTCACCAACCGCGGCTTCCACAACGCGGGCATCGGCATGGCGAAGGAGAACCCGGACATCGGCGCCGGCAAGCCCACCAACGACCCGTCCAAGCGCGGCGCGTTCAAGACGCCGGGCCTGCGCGGCGTCAGCAAGACCGCGCCCTACTTCCACGACGGCAGCGTCGCGACGCTGGAGGAGGCGATCGCGCTGATGGCAGGCGGCGGGCTCGACGTGCCCGGCAACACCAAGGACGTGCTGCTGGTCGACCGCAAGCTCACGAAGGAGGAGATCGGCAAGATCGCGGCCTTCCTGCGCTCGCTGGACAGCACCGAACCCTTCGTCGCCCCCAAGGTGCCCTGACGAAGCGCGGGTCGGGTTAGGCTGGACCGCCTGACGTGGCCAGCCTTCCCGCACCCCCTGCCGACCGGAACCACCGCGCGGTCCCCGCGCTGCGCACCACGCTCGCCCTCGGTGCACTGGGCCCGCTGCTCGCCACCTTGGGCTCGCTGCTCGGGGCGCAGCAGCCGGTCGACTGGACACGATCTTCTCCGGCAGTCTCGCCCCCCGCGCGCTTCCTCCACCGCGCCGCCCACGACAGCCTGCGCGAGCGCGTCGTGGTGTTCGGCGGCCAGGACCTGCAGGGCGCCCAGTTCGGTGACACGTGGTCCTGGGACGGGACCCTGTGGCACCTCGCGACGCCACCGGTGTCGCCGCCCGCGCGGCACGGGCACGGGATGTGCTTCGACGAACGCCGCGGCCGCGTCGTGCTGTTCGGGGGCACCGGCAGCGCAGCCAGCGGTGGCACGCTGCTGGCGGACACGTGGACGTGGGACGGCGCAACCTGGCACCCGCTCGCCACCGCGGGGGCGCCTGCGCCGCGCAGCAACTTCGGCCTCTGCCACGACCTGCAGCGCGGCGTGAACGTGCTGTTCGGCGGCGCAGGCGTGCAACAGCGCCTCGCTGACACCTGGGAGCTGGACGGTGCCACGTGGGTGCAGCGCAGCCCAGCAGCCTCGCCATCGCCGCGCACCTCGCATGCCATGGCGCACGACCGCCAGCGGGGCGTGTCCGTGGTGTTCGGCGGGGTGGCGGCGAGCAACCTCGACGACACGTGGACGTGGGACGGCACCAACTGGACCCTGCGCACGAGCGCACAGCGCCCGGTGGCGCGCAGGAACTCGGTGCTCGCCGAGGACCCGGTCCGCGGCCGACTCGTGCTGTTCGGCGGCTACGCGCAGCTGGGCGTCACCTACGGCGACCAGTGGACGTGGGACGGCACCCAGTGGGCACCGCTGCAGACGGCGAGCTCCCCCACCGCGCGCGAGAACAGCGCCCTCGCGTGGGACGACCGCCGGCAGCAGCTCGTGCTGTTCGGCGGCTTTGCCGCCAATGCACCGCTCGCCGAGACCTGGCTCCTCGGCTCCCCCACGGCAGGCGCCCTCGCCACGCCCTACGGCCGCGGTTGCGGCACGCCCGAGCTGCGCCTCGTCGCAACCCAGCCACCGCGCCTCGGGGCCACGCTGCAGCTCGAGGTGCGCAACGTGGCGCGCGGGTTCGCCCTTGCGGCATTCGGCACCTCGGCGGTGCAGGCAGGTTCACTTGCGCTGCCACTCGACCTGACGCCACTCGGCACCCCCGGCTGCCTGCTGCACCACGACGTGTCGCTCGCGTGGACAACACAGATGCTCCCGCTCGGCACCACCTGGCAGCTCGCCCTCGCCGTGCCCAACCAGGCGGCACTGCTCGGCGTACAGCTGTTCGCGCAGGGGTGGACCACCACGGGTGACCCGGCAGCCCTCGTCGCCGCCACCAGCAACGGCCTGCGGCTGCTGCTGGGCCGCTGACTCAGTGCGCTGCGGTCCCGCCCGCAGCCGTGGCGCCGTCGCGCTTGGTGCGCCACAGCGAGTAGACCACGCCGCCGAGCAGCAGCCCGAAGGTCACCGAGAGCGAGATCCAGGCCGGGATCTTGCCGGTCAGGTTGACGGCGAAGATCTTGGCGCCGATGAACACCAGCACGATCGCCAACGCGTACTTGAGGTAGCGGAAGCGGTGGATCATCGCCGCCAGCGCGAAGTACAGGGCACGCAGGCCGAGGATCGCGAAGATGTTGGAGGTGTAGACGATGAACGGGTCGGTCGTGATTGCGAACACTGCCGGCACCGAGTCGACCGCGAAGATGATGTCGATCACCTCGATGAGCACGAGCGCGAGGAACAGCGGGGTCGCCCACCACACCACCTTGGCGCCCGTCCTGGTCGAGGGTGGCCCGCCCGTCACCTCGGGCGCAGGCAGCTTCACGAAGAACTGGTTGCCGTGGGGCTGCGGCGTCACGCGCATCGTGCGCTGCAGCCACTTCACCACCGGGTTGTTCGCCACGTCGAACTCGTGGTCGATCATCCACAGCATCTTCACGCCGGTGAACACCAGGAAGGCACCGAAGAGGTAGAGCAGCCAGGAGAACTCGGTGATGAGCGCGCTGCCGAGGGCGATCATGATCGCGCGCAGCACGATCACGCCGAGGATGCCCCAGAACAGCACGCGGTGCTGGTACTGGCGCGGCACGGCGAAGAAGGAGAACACCATCGCGATGACGAACACGTTGTCCATCGCGAGCGTCTTCTCGACGAGGAAGCCGGTCAGGTAGTGCATGCCGCTCGTCGGACCGAGGTACCACCACACCCAGCCGCCGAAGGCGACGCCGAGCAGGATGTAGACGAGCGAGAGCAGCAGGCTCTCCTTGGCCCCGATCTCGCGGTCCTTGCGGTGCAGCACGCCGAGGTCGAACGCCAGTAGGGCGGCCACCACGCCGAGGAAGCTGAACCAAAGCCAGGCAGGCTTGCCGAGGAAGTCGGAGAACAACAGTGCGTCGAGCATGGGTCGGGACCTCAGGTCAGGAAGGACTCTGCGTTCCGACATGGCGGACGGCGCACGCGCCTTCCGTCAGAGGGGCCCGGAACCACAACGCCGCGGAGTTGGGACAGGCCCCGAAGGCCTTCAAGGGGAACCGCGGACCGGCCTCAGCGGGTCTTGGCGTACGTCACGGCCACCCCGTCGACCTGGGCCCGCCCCGGCAGGCCGTGCTCGCACCCGACGCGAAGCGCAGCTGGGCCGTCCCACTGCAACTGCACGCCGCGCAGCCGGGTTGCCACCTCCTCGGGGATGGGTGCACCCAGCCGCTGCAGCTGCACCTCCTCGTGGACGTACCCAGCGGCCCCGCCGCCCGACACCTCCACCACCAGGGCAACATGGCTGCCCGTGGGCGAAGGCACCTCCCCCAGCACCCTCCGCACCGGGGCGTCGGCCGACGGCACCGCAAGCACTCCGAGCACCGCGAAGCCGAGCACCAGCAGTGCAGCCGTCAACAACAGGACCGGCAGGGAATGGCGCATGGCAGAGGGATCCTACGGGCCGTGTCCCTGGCTGGGTAAGGTGCGGGAATGCACGGTCACCTGTCGCTGGTCGGTCTCCTCACCGTTCTCGCCGCCCCGGACCTCTGCGCCCAGAAGCTCAAGGTCTACGTACTCGCCGGCCAGTCGAACATGGAAGGGCACGCGAAGGTCGAGACCTTCGACTACCTGTCCGACGATCCAGCAACGGTGCCGCTGCTCGCGCGCATGCGCGGGAAGGGCGGCAAGCCGGTGGTGCGCGACGACGTGTGGGTCAGCTACCTGACCGGCGACCGCGAACAGCCGGGCGAGGGCCATGGCCCACTCACCGCAGGCTTTGGCGCCCGCAACGACCCGGCGAAGGCCGGCGGCAAGATCGGGCCCGAGTTCACGTTCGGCATCGCCATGGGAGACGCCCACAAGGAACCGGTGCTGCTGGTGAAGTGCGCATGGGGCGGCACCTCGCTTCACACCGACTGGCGGCCGCCCTCGGCGGGCCCCTTCACGTTCGACCCGCGCGTGCTCGAGCGCTGGGAGAAGGAGGGCAAGGACGTCGAAGCACAGCGCGCCGAGAAGGTCGCGGCCTCCGGCCGCTGCTACCGCGCCACCATCGAGCACGTGAAGGCCGTGCTGGCCGACCCGAAGCGCGTGTGCCCTGCGTATGACCCGGCGAAGGGATGGGAACTCGCGGGCTTCGTGTGGTTCCAGGGCTGGAACGACATGGTCGACTCCTCGGTGTACCCCGACCGCGACAAGGAAGGCGGCTACGCGCAGTACAGCGAGTGCCTTGCCCACCTGATCCGCGACGTGCGCAAGGACCTCGATGCCCCGGCACTGCCGTTCGTCATCGGCGTGATGGGCGTCGGCGGCCCGATCGAACCCGGCGACCGCGCCAACAAGGCGCAGGCCAACTTCCGCGCGGCGATGCGCGCGCCTGCCGCGCTGCATGAGTTCCGCGACACGGTGCGGGTCGTCGAGACCGCACCCTTCTGGGACCTCGCCCTCGGTGCCATCGCCGACAAGCAGGAACAGGTGCGCCAGTACGCCCACCTTCTGCGCAGCAAGAACCCGAAGCACGAGAACGCGAAGGGTGACCTGACGGAGGCCGAGCAGAAGGCCCTCGTCGAGCGCCGCCGCAAGGAGCTGATCTCGGCGGCGGAAGAAGCGCTGTTCGCCCGCGGCGCCTCGAATGGCGGCTACCACTACCTCGGCTGCGCCAAGACCTTCGCGCGGATGGGCGTGGCGTTTGCCGAGGCGCTGCAGTCGCAGGCGCGCTGAGGACTCCTCACCAGCCGGTGCCGCGCGTGCGGGTGCGCACGCGCAGCAGGTGCATGTCGGCCGTTAGGTAGAGCACCGAGCCGTTGTCGCCCCACGCACAGTTGGCGGTCGCGACCCCCGTACGCACGGTGCCGAGGTGCTCGCCCGCCGGCGAGAGCACCAGCACGCCGCCGGGGCCGGTGGCCCACACGTTGCCGTGCACGTCGACCTTGAGCCCGTCGAGGGAACCGCGGTCCCCCTGCTGCAACAGCGGGCGCGCGTCGAAGAAGACGCGGGCCTCGCCTGCCGTGCCGTCCGATTGCAGCGGGAAGGCGAGCAGCACGGGTTCGTTGCGGTCCGAGTTCGCCACGTAGAGCGTGCGCTCGTCGGGAGCGAGTGCGATGCCGTTGGGCCGCGACATGCGGTCGCTCACCAGGTGCACGCTGCCGTCGGTGCGCAGGCGGAACACGCCGTGGAAACCGAGTTCGCGCGACGGGTCGCGCTCGCCGCCCGGCAAGCCGTAGGGCGGGTCGGTGAAGTACACGTCGCCGGAGGAGTGCACGACAAGGTCGTTGGGGCTGTGGAAGCGACGGCCGTCGAACCGGTCCGCGAGCACGGTGTACGCTCCGTCCGTGGCAAAGCAGCCGAGGCGGCGGTTGCCGTGTTCGCACAGCAGCAGCGCACCGCGGGCATCGAAGGCGAGGCCGTTGGCACCGAGGCCGCCTGCACGCGGCTCCGCGCCGGTGTAACCGCTCGGCTGCAGGTGGACGCGCACGCCCTCGCCGTCCTTGTGGCGGTAGACGGTGTTGGCGGGCACGTCCGTGAACAGAAGCGCTCCCTGCGCCCGGTCCCACACCGGCCCTTCCGCCCAGTCAAACCCCGAGGCCAGCACCTCGATGGTGGCGCTCTGGTCCAGCAGCGCCTGCAGCCGTGGGTCGCGCACCTCGATGGAGCCCACGGTCTGGCCCGAGACGGCGTGCACCGCGGCCGGGAGCGGCGAGCCGCTGCCCGGCAGCGCAGCCGGACCGGTGCTGGTACACGCAGCAGCGAGGAACACGGCCGCCGCAAGGCAACGGGAGGAAGCACGACGGATCGGCTGCTGAGCCGCGAGCGCCGCTGCGGCGCTCGCCGGATCCAAGGTCTTGTTGGGCAGCATCCTACTCCGAGTCATCACACCCAGCACTTCTCGCGCGTCGTGCCGCAGCTCGAAGCCCATTCAGATGCAGCCAGGAGTTCGCCACAATATCCTAGGCGCACCCAACGCCGGGTGCGACTTGTCAGGAGTCGACGCTCACGATGCGGACGCGGTCACTGTCGAGGCAGAGGCGCAGAACCACTGCGGGGGTGTCAAGCACCCCGTTCGTGCTCGGGCCGAGGGCCGTCGCGCTGAACTGGTCGGCTGCGAGGGAGTGCCCGCCGCCGGCCTTGAAGGGCAGCTTCGCCGCGGGCACGACCTTCGACGTGCCGTCTTGGGCGATCACCTTCAAGCCACCGTCCGGCAGTTGCTCGACCGTGCAGGGTTCTACCAGCATCGCGGCGGCTTCTGAGTAGCGCTGGTGGTAGAGGTGGCCGAGGAAGCTCTCCCGCGCGCGCTTGGGGCTTTCGAGTTGCTGAATCGTGAAGATGACGCCGGCAACAATCGCGATCGTGCGGAGCAGGATTTTAGGTCGTAGGTTCATACAGGGCGATTCGCTTGCGATGTGGTTGCCGGTGGCATTACGCCGGTCGAAGTCAGCGTGACGGACGCGGAGGGACTCTGTGCGGCTGCAGGTGCAGCGACAGTGTCAATGCGATTGATGGCCTGAAGTCCATCG
>JBEGVB010000100.1:0-10582 GCA_041178545.1 Planctomycetota bacterium | reverse complement strand
ACGCGGCCGGTTCTCCAAGTTCAACCAGTTCGGCCAGGGCAATCCGCTCGCCAAGCGAGCGCAAGCCCTGCGCACGGCTGCGATGCAAGCCGTCACCGAGGATGACCTCCGGCAGGTCGTGGCCGTGCTCATCACCTTCGCCAAGGCCGGCGATGTCCAGGCTGCGCGCCTACTCCTGGAACGCACGCTGGGCAAACCTCGGGACGGTGACGAACCCGACCTTGGTCCCGTCGATGGGAACCCCACCACCTTGCCGGAGGCCGCGCAGCGCGTGCTTGCGCAGCTCGCAACCGGCCAGACCACCCTGGAGGCCGCGGAACGGGCGCTGGGACTCTTGGACCGCATCGGAGGCCTCTGGCACCTGCCGCAGCTGGAAGCGCGCCTGAAGGCCTTGGAGGCCACCAAGCGATGAACGAACGCGACCGCATCCGACGCCTGGAAGAAGGCATCCGTGAGGCAGAGCAGGCCGCACCCAGCGGCCCCGATGTCACCCGAGCCATGCGACGGTTCCGGGCGACTGGTGAACTGCCACCTGCCGGCCCCCTCCGCGACTTGGCGCTGCTGCTGCTGCGCGACGTACGCGCCGCGCGCGCGACCATGAACCTGCCACCGCAGGCCTTCGACGAACTCCTCGACTAGCGGCCGGCGTATTCCTCCGCCGGCTAACCGGCTCCCCTCGCAATCGGTGTCCGCAGGGGGAGCCGGTTTTTTTTCGAGAGTTGCCCCCCGTCGTGCGACTGGAAGGGTGGGCCCTGGCCGTGCAGCTCATCACCAGCGACCCAAGCAACTGGAACACCAGCGGGCACGGACGCTGGTGGCTCCTTCCTCGATGTCAAACCATGTCAAACACTGTCAAAAAAGGGCCCAACTGTCAGCGTTTCCCGAGACTTTGCGAGGTCTAGCGAGGCCTCTTGCACCTTTGGCCGAAACTCGCTAACCTCTTGGAATCGTGCCCTTTCGGGGCATTCGAGGTCAAACTCGGCACTTTGGACTTTCGGCCTTCCGGGTCTTTTGGGACCAGTAGGTCGCCGGTTCAAATCCGGCCGGCCCGACCAACTTGCACTGCACCGCGCACCAAGACCTTGCCCTGTGCAGTCTAGTGCCCCTACCCGCAGCTTCCGCAGCCGCCGCTGCCGCACAGGCGCTGCTCGATCGCCTTGCTGGTGGGCGTGACGGACAGTCCGCCCAGGGCCGTGCAGCGGAGCTCGCGCGCCATGCGCTCGCTGACCTCGCGGTGCGCATCGAGCACCTCGTCGAGAGGTATCAGGTGGTCGTAGCCGGAGAGGGCCATGTTGGCGCAGGCGATGGCGTTGGCGGCGCCGGCGATGTTGCGGCCGAGGCAGGGTGCCTCGACCCGGTTCGCCACCGGGTCGCAGATGAGCCCGAGCACGTTCTGGATCGCGTGGCTCGCTGCGGAGAGCGAGGCGGCAGCACTCCCGCCCATGAGTTCCACCAGGGCTGCAGCGGCCATGGCCGCGCCCGCGCCGGTCTCGGCCTGGCAGCCACCGACCTCGGCAGCAAAGCTGGAGCGGGTCGCCACGAACACACCCACCAGCCCGGCCGCAAGCATGGCGCGCAGGACCTGCTCCTCGCCAGCCTGCAGCAGCTCGGCCGCGGCATGCACGGTTCCCGGGAACGTGCCACAGGAACCCGCAGTCGGCGCGGCAACGAACACGCCCATGGAACTCTTCACCTCCATCAGCGCCGTCACGCAGAGGATCGCGCGGTTGAGGAGGCCGCAGTCGAGCAGCTTGCCGGCCGCGAGCTGTTCCGCGAAGCGGTGCGACTGGCGCGGCAGGATGCGGTCGCGGTACTCGGTGCCGGCAAGTCCCGCAGCAACTCCCTGCGCGACGATGGCCCGGATCGACCGCATGCGGTCGAGGACGGCCGCTTCGTCGATGCCGCCGCGCGCACACTCGTACTGCAGCGCAAAGTCTGACAGGGGCTGGCGATCGAGGTCGCCGTGCGCGGCCAGTTGGCCCGCGTGCAGGAAGGGCACGGTGAGTCCGGGACGCGAGCGCACGGGCAGCACGGCACTGATCGTACGGACACCGCGCAGGCCGGGGACCTGCGCAAGCGTCGCCTGCGGGAGCGGTTCGGACGCGCAAGCCACCACGATGCCCGTGCCTGGCGGGGCCTGGACGACACTCGCCTTGTCCTGCAGCAACCGCGCGACCGCGGCCTCGGTGCCGGGCTGCACGTCGAGCACCGTTGCATCGTAGTCGCCGTGGAGCTGCACCGGCGCCCCGTCGACGGCGACGACCTCGACCATCCCCCCGCCCACGGACAACGCCGTGAGCCGGTGCATCCTGGTGCCGCGCCAGATCGTCACGCGGTAGGTGTTGGGGTGGGGATCGCGCAGCTCGAGGCAGCGGATCTCGACCGAGGTCCCTGCTGCAGCGAGGGCAGCAGCCGAGTCGGCGAGCCGCGGGTCATCCGCCTCCCAGCCGAGCAGGCCACCGAAGAGCCCCATGTCCGAGCCCTGGCTCTCGTGCGTCGTCGCCAGCGAGCCCTGCGTGTCGAACTCGAACAGCACGCGCTCCGGCAGCCCGCCACCCAGGTCGCGCACCATGCGGCCGATGCGCACGGAGGCCGCGGAATGGGAGCTGGACGGACCGCGCATGACCGGTCCGATCACGTCGTTGAAGATGCTGGGCGGGAGCTGCGCGGGCATGGCTACCGAGTCTAGGGCGGCAGCACGGGGGCAACCACCCTCACGCCGTGAGCCAGCGCCCCGGGCGCGCGGTGGTCCCCTTGCCGTCGCGCACCACCAGCTCACCGTTCACGGCCACGTGCACGATGCCCGTGGGGTAGCGCTGCGGCTCGGCCCACGTGGCCTCGTCGCGCACGTTCGCGGCATCGAAGACGACGAGGTCGGCAAAGTGGTCGAGGGCCACGAGTCCGCGGCCCGTCAGCCCTGCGCGCTGGGCCGGCAGGGCGGTCATCTTGCGCACGGCGGTGGGCAGGTCGAACAGCTGGTGCTCGCGGGTGTAGCGGCCGAGCACGCGCGGGAAGGTGCCGTAGGAGCGCGGGTGCGGGCGGTCGACGATGCGGCCCGTGGGCGCCATGGTGCGACCGTCGGACCCCACCATCACGAGCGGGTGCGCGAGGACGCGCTCGACGCCCTCGCTGGCGATGCCGTGGCCGATGAAGGACACGCCGCACTCGCTCGCCTCCAGCAGCCGCAGCACGGCCTCGGCAGGGTCACACTTCCACGCAGCCCCGACCTCGACGAGGTTGCGGCCGATGCAGTTCTCGTGCTCCTTGGCGTCGACGGAGGAGATGACGACGAGTTCGAATCCGCCCGGGTCGCGGGCCACGTGGCCCGGCAACTCGTTGCGCATGCGCTCGCGCAGGACCGGGTCGCGCAGCCGCTTGACGACCTCCGCCGAACCGCCATCGCGCGCCCACGGCTCCAGCAGGATGGTGAGCGTGGTCGAGTAGGCGGTGTACGGGTAGGCATCGGCCATGACGTCGACGCCTGCGGCGCGCGCAGCCTCGATGCGCCGGATGGCCTCCTCGAGCAACGGCCAGTTGGCGCGGCCACAGGCCTTGAGGTGGGACACCTGCACGCGCACGCCAGTGACGCGCCCCACCGCCAGCGCCTCGTCGACGGCCTGCAGCAGCTGGTCCTCCTCGCTGCGCATGTGCGATGCGTAGAGACCGCCGCGCGCAGCCACGCTGCGGCACAGGTGCTGGACCTCCTCGGGGGGCGCGAACATGCCCGGCACGTACTCGAGTCCGGCGCTCAGGCCGATGGCGCCCTGGTCGAGCGCCTGCTCGAGCATGGTGGTCATGGACGCGAGCTCGGCAGCCGTCGCCCGGCGGTCCACGTCCCCCATCACCGCACGGCGCAGGGTGCCGTGCCCGACGAGCATGGCGTGGTTGACGGCAGGGTCGGCCTGCTGCCACGCCTCGCCGTACGAACGCACGTCGGACCAGCGCTGCCGCGCCACCGGCTCGCTGGCATCCGTCTCCTCGGCAGGCGCGGCAACGGGGCGCGGTGCCGCACTGCCGCCGCAGTTGCCGGTCACCTCGGTGGTGACGCCCTGCCGCACGCGGCTCTCGGCACCGGGCCAGCGGAAGATGGAACTGTCCGAGTGCGTGTGGATGTCGACGAACCCAGGGCACACGTGCAGCCCGCGCACGTCGAGGACCAGGTCCGCATCGCGCGCATCGAGGCTGCCGATGCCGACGATGCGGTCGCCGCGCACCGCCACGTCGGCAACGAACCCTGGCGCACCGGAGCCGTCGACCACCGTGCCGCCCTGCAGCAGCAGGTTGCAGCGCGTGCCGCGATGCAGGCCGCTGCCACCGCCCGTGGCGCAGGAGGCAGCGACACCGGATGCGAGCACGAGGAACGAACGCCGGTCGAGGTGCTTCATGGAGGTGTTGGGACCACGCCCAGGCCCGGGCGTGGCAGCGTGGACAGGATGCCATCGTGGAGTGCGAAGCCGCCTGCGAACGGGTCGCGCGCGAGGTCGAGGCTGCCGTCGAGGTCGAGGTACCGGGTGGCGCGGCACGCGAGCGCCGTGTGCAGGGCAGCGGCGATGCCGACGACGCTCTCGTCGTTGCACCCCCACATCACGGCGAGGCCGTGGCGCTCGCACGCGCGTGCGAGCTCGATCCCGGGGGTCGGGCCGCCGCACTTCTGCAGCTTGATGTTGACGATGCCGTAGGGGCAGCCAAGGGCAGCGAGCCGGTCGAGGTCGTGCGCATCGTGCACCGACTCGTCGGCACAGAGGATGCGCTGGACAGCCTGCGGCAACGAGCGGAGGAACGGTTCGTTGCCCGGGGCCATGGGCTGCTCGACCATCTCGAGCCCGAGGCGCGGCACCGCGTCGGCGAGGCGCCGCATGGCACGCTCGTCGTAGCCCTGGTTGGCGTCGGCGCGCAGCACAATGCCCGCACCGTGGACCTCGCGCAGCCGGGCGAGGCGTTCGAGGTCGAGGTCGGGGTCGATGCCGACCTTCACCTTGAGCACGCGGAACCCGCGACCGAGGTACTCGGATGCCTCGGCAAGCGTCTCGGCAACCGGCTTGCAGCCGATGGTCACCGAGGTGGGCATGGGCCCGTGCACGCGCCCGAACCAGTCGCTGAGTGCCATGCCGGCAGACCGCGCGCGCAGGTCGAGCAGGGCCATGTCGAGGGCGGCGCGGGCGGCGGGCCCGCGGCATCGTTGCTGCGCGAGCTCGAGCGCTGCAGGACCTGTGGCGTCGAGTCCCACCAGCCAGGAGCCAGCAGCCGCACGCAGTTCGGCGAGCGACTCGTCGCGCGTCTCGCCCGTGACCTCGGTGGCTGGCGAGGCCATGCCGTGGCCCGTCGTGCCCGTGTCGGTGCGCATTGCGACAAAGGCCATCTCCACGGCATCCGTGCTGCCACGAGCGATCGTGTAGGGACGCGACAACGGCACGTCCTCGGCCCAGACGTCGACGGCCGCGACCCTCACCGCGCCTTCTCCGCCTGCACGTGGGCGAGCAGTGCTGGCATGGCGCGCTCGGGCCCGTCCAGCAGCGGGTAGAACGCGGGCACGCCGGTCTCGCGCTCGACGCGCTCGCGCACGGCACCGAGCTGCGAGGCCTCGAGGTGCTCGTGGTTGAGGGAGACGGCCAGCACGCGCGACCCGTACATGCGGATGAGCTCGACCTCGGAGGCCAGCGAGGGGATCTCATGGCCGAGGTGCTCTTGGTCCTCGAACCACCGGCGTGCAGGTGCGTGCTGCAGCACCACGCCGCGCGCGCCGCCGGACAACAGCAACTCGGCGCCGCACGGCCCGGAGGGGTTGCGCAGCGCAGACTGGCCCTCCAGCAGGATGAGGTCGGGGCGCAGCTCGCGGTCGCAGCTCACGATCGCGTGCTCCAGCTCGCCGGAGACGAAGTCGTTTGCGGTGGAGTCGAGCACGAAGCCGTACCGCGATCCCTGCAGCCAGCCGGTCTGACCGGTGTACACCATCTCCGCGGTCAGTCCGCGCATCCGGCAGGCGGTGGCGATCACCTGGCAGGTGGTGCGCTTGCCGAGTGCACAGTCGGTGCCCAGCACGGCGATGCGCGGTGCCTTGACCTCGCGGACCGCACCGGACCAGAAGTGGAGCTGGTTGCGGGGCCTTGGCCGGCGGATGTCGACGATGCGGGCACCGCTGCGCGCGGCCGCCGCCGCCATGGCAGGGTCGTCGCCCACGAACTCGTGCAAGCCGTTGGCCACGCTGATGCCGCGCTCCAGCGCCTGCAGCAGCACGGGCCGCATCTCGGGTGGCAGCACGCCGCCGCTGGTGGCGACCCCCACCACGAGCCACTGCGGCGCGGTGCCGCCTGCAAGCAGCGCGTCGAGGCTCGCCGCGACGGGGATGCCGCGGTGACGACCGTCGAGCACCTCGCCCGCGTCGCGGCCCGCATGCGCGTGGTCCAACACGGCGAGGATGCGGAACCTGCTGGGCCCGCGCACCAAGCCGTGTGCCGTCTTGGCGTTGATGGTGGCAAGGAAGCCGTGCGTGAGGATCGCGGCGGTCTCGGTCATGCGCAGCGGATCCTAGCAAGAGCCCGCGCAATGCGTTCGCGCGCGCTGTGCCCCGTCGCTACAGTCCTTGCCCCGATCCCATGCCCGAGCGCCCAGACAACGTCCCGATCCTGGTTGGCGACTACATCGAGCTGGAGATCGAGGCATTTGCCGACGGCGCAGATGCCTTCGGGCGCCTGGGCGGCTACGTGGTGCTGGTGGCCGGCGTGCTGCCCGGCGAGCGCGTGTCCGCCAAGGTGACCTCCGCCTCCGCCAAGTTCGGCCGCGCCGAGCTGGTGACGGTGCTGCAGGCCTCTCCCCACCGGGTGAAGCCCGGGTGCCGTCACTTCCTCCAGTGCGGCGGCTGCCACCTGCAGCACGTGGACTACCCGCAGCAGCTGGTGCGCAAGCGCGAGCGCCTGGAAAAGGCGGTTGCACACACCATGGGCGAGCGCGCACCCAAGGTGCTGCCCACGCTCGCCCCCGACACGCCGTGGGGCCAGCGCTCCAAGATCGCACTCCACCTGCAGGGTGCCGGCCGCCACCTCGTGGGCGGCCTCCGGCCCATGCGCGCCATCGGCCTGGTGCCGATCGGGGACTGCGTCGCCAGCGACCCCAAGGCCGTGGAGCTTGCCCTCGATGCCGTTGCACTGCTCGGGGAGACCGGGCTGCCGGCATGGGACGACGACAACCCCCGTGGCGTGCTGCGCTCCGTGGTCGTGCGCCGCTCCCGCGCCACCGGCGAGTCCCACCTCGTCGTGGTGACCACGCCCGGCACCGTGACCAAGTTGCCGCTGGTCGCAGCCGACCTGCAGAAGCTGGGCGCCACGACCGTGAGCTGGAACGAGAACGACGGCCCGCTCTCGCTGCTGATGGGCAAGGAGACGAAGGTGCTGCGCGGGCCGCGTCGCATCCGCGAGGTCGTGAACGGCGTCGAGTACATGCTGTCCCCGGACGCGTTCTTCCAGACCTCCCATGCCGGCGCCGAGCACGCAGTGCAGCAGGTGCTGGAGTGGCTCGCGCCCACGCAGCGCGACGTGGTGGCCGACTTCTACTGCGGCGGCGGCTTGTTCAGCCTGCAGCTGGCACGGCACGCGAAGCACGTGATCGGCATCGAGCAGTCGATGGCTGCGGTGCGCGATGCCGAGGCGAGCGCGAACATCCAGCAGGTGCGCAACGTCGAGTTCCACCGCGTGGACGTGGGACGCGCACTGGCCGGGTGGCGACGCAAGGGCATGCCGCGCCCCCAGCTCATCGCCCTCGACCCGCCCCGCTACGGCCTGCCGCCGCGCGCGGCGCAGTACCTGGCCGAGATGGCGCCGCGTCGCATGGCCTACGTCTCGTGCGAGCCCGACACGCTCGCACGCGACCTCGCCGAGCTCGCGGAGTGCGGCATGCGCACCAACGTGGTGCTGCCGCTGGACATGTTCCCCCAGACCTACCACGTCGAGGCAGTCGCCCTGCTGGAGCCGGGCCGCGACCAGGCGAAGCCCAAGGTCGTGAGCGCGCCGGCAGCATCGGCTCCGGCAGCCCCCCCCGTGCCCGAGCCGATGCGCCCCGAGTTGCTCGATCCCGCGGAGCCGGTTGAGCACCGCGACGCACCCGCGGACGCGAGCGATGCCGACCCCGGCGAGCCCTCGGACCCGACGGCGTCCTGAGTGCCCGCTTGGGCCGCGACGGGACCCGCGCTAGCCTTCGGTGCCATGTCCCGCCTGAATCCCGCGCTGCTCCCGGTGGCCCTCGCGCTCGCCGCCTGTTCCTCCATGCACTCCGGCAAGTCCCCTGAGGCACCCTCCCCTGCGTTCTCCGCTCGCCCCTTCGGCATCACCAAGGAAGGCAAGCCGGCCACGCTGTGGACGCTGCGCGCCGGCAGCATCGAGGTCGACGTGACCAACCACGGCGCCACGCTCGTGGCCGTACGCATGCCCGACCGCGCCGGCGCGGTCGAGGACGTGATCCTCGGGTTCGACGACGTGTCGGGCTACGAGTCGAGCGCCAACCAGTACTTCGGCTGCACGACCGGACGCGTGTGCAACCGCATCGCCAACGGCACGTTTGACCTGGACGGCTACACCTACCGGCTGGCCAAGAACAACGGTGCGCACCACCTGCACGGCGGCGCCACCCGCAGCCTGGACAAGGTGATGTGGGAGTTCGTCTCGGCCGGCTCGGCGGACGGCGCCGTGGCCATCACCCTGCGCCACCAGAGCCCGGACGGCGAGGAAGGCTACCCCGGCAACCTCGACGTGAGCGTCACGTACAAGCTGCAGCCGAGCGGCGAGCTGCGCATGGACTACCGTGCGACCACCGACCGCCGCACGCCGGTCAACCTGACCAACCACGCCTACTTCAACCTCGGTGGCGCTGGCGCAGCCACGATCCTCGACCACGAGCTGCAGGTCGAGGCCGACGCGTACACGCCTGCGGGCGAGACCCTGATCCCGACGGGCGCGATCGCCACGGTGGCCGACACGCCACTCGACTTTCGCACCCCGGCGGTCATCGGCGAGCGCATCGCGCAGCTGGGCGACCTGGGCTACGACCACAACTTCGTGCTGCGTAGCCCACTGGGCCTGCGCCGCGCCGCGACCCTGCGCCACCCCGGCAACCTGCGGTGGCTGCAGGTCTGGACCACCGAGCCCGGCCTCCAGTTCTACAGCGGCAACTTCCTGTTCGGGCAGCAGGGCAAGGGTGGCAAGACCTACGCGCACCGCAGCGGCTTGTGCCTCGAGACCCAACACTTCCCCGACAGCGTGAACCAGCCGAACTTCCCCTCGACCATCGTGGACCCGGGCAAGCCTTACGCGTCCACCACGGTCTACGTGTTCGGCACGGAGCGCTGACCATGGCGCGCGCGGGCCTGCTGCCGGTGCTCGCGCTCTGCCTGATCGTCCCGCGGATCGCCACCCAGCAGCAACCGCAGGAGCCGCTGCTGCGGCCCTCGGCGCAGAACCTCGAGGGTCACACGCTGCCGCCGCACGCGGCACTGCGCGAGGGAGCGCTCCCTGCTGCCTTCGCCCTGGGCGAGCGGTTGTTCCAGGACCCCGTCCTGAGCCGCGACCGCACAGTGTCGTGCCGCAGCTGCCACCTGCCCGAGCACGCCTTTGCCCACCCGGACCCGCGCCCAGCGGGCATCGAGGGTCGCCGTGCGAAACGGCATGCGCCTGCGCTCGTCGACCGCATCCACGGCACGAGCCAGGGCTGGGACGGCAGGGCTGCCTCGCTCGAGGAGTTCGTCCTGCTGCCGATCGCCGACCCGGACGAGATGGGCCTGCCGCTCGACGAGGCCCTGGCGCGCCTGCGCGCGGAGGCTCCGCACCGCAAGGCCTTCGATGCCGCCTACCGTGACGGCGTGACCGCGGCCAACCTCGCGCACGCACTCGCCACCTTCGTGCGCGGCATCGCCAGCACCGAGTCCGCCTACGACCGATTCCTCAAGGGCGGCATCACCGAACTCGACCCGATGGAGCGCGCGGGCCTGTGGCTGTTCGAGAGCAAGGCGCAGTGCTGGCAGTGCCACAGCCCGGGGCGATTCACGGACGAGCAGTTCCACAACACGGGCGTGGGCGCAACGGACGGCGTGCCGCGGCCGGGCCGCGAGGTCGTGACCGGCAGGCCTGCGGACACGGGTGCGTTCCGCACCCCCACGCTGCGCATGCTGCGCCACACGGCGCCGTACATGCACGATGGCAGCATGACCACGCTCGAGGACGTGGTGGATTTCTATGCGCGCGGCGGCGGGACGAACCATGCGCTCGACCCGCGCATGAAGCCGCTCGAGCTGAGCGCCGAGGACAAGGCCAACCTGGTCGCGTTCCTGCGCAGCCTGTAGCGCTGCTGCTCAGCGCACCAGCGGACAGGCCACGAGGCCGCCAGGACCCTCGGTCGCGTCCTCCCACACCAGCACGCGGCCCGCGGCCTCGCCCTCGATGGTGATGCGGATCGCCTGCTTGGTGCGGGCCGCGGTGCCCGCCGCGCAGTCGGCCCGTTCGATGACGAGCCGGGTCCGGAACTGCGGGCCTGCGCTGGCGCGTTCCATGCCGCTGATCCTGCCGTCCGCGGCCCAACGGAAGCGGAACCACTGCGAAGG
>JBEGVB010000099.1:0-3582 GCA_041178545.1 Planctomycetota bacterium | reverse complement strand
CTGCAGCGCCGATGCCACCGCCGAGAAAGGTGCAACTTTCGTTCACCCGGGCGGTTGGGGACATCCGCGGGCCGACCCTGTCGGATCCCGCCCACCCTCCTCGTATGCTCTCCCAAACTTTTCTCTCCCCACCTATCGGTTCCCATGGGTCGCCCTGTCCTCCTCTCCGCCTGCCGTACGCCGATCGCCAAGTTCCAAGGCGGTCTCGCCACATTCACCGCCCCGCAGCTGGGCGGGATCGTCGTCCGTGAGGCGCTGCAACGGGCCGGGGTGACCGGCCAGCAGGTCGACGAGGTCCTCATGGGCTGCGTCCTCCAAGCCGGCCTCGGCCAGAACCCGGCACGCCAGAGCCTGCGCCTCGCGGGCATCCCGGACGCAGTGCCGGCGATGACGGTCAACAAGGTGTGTGGCTCCGGCCTCAAGTCGGTGATGCTTGCCGCGCAGGCCATCAAGGCCGGCGACGCGAAGTGCGTGGTGGCAGGCGGCATGGAGTCGATGAGCAACGCGCCCTACTACCTGCCGACGGCGCGCACGGGCATGCGCCTCGGGCACGCGAAGGCGCTCGACGGCATCGTGTGGGACGGCCTGTGGGATCACTACAACGACTTCCACATGGGCAACACCGCGGAGCTGGTGGCCAAGAAGTACTCGGTCTCCCGCGCGGACCAGGACGCCTACGCGGCGGAGAGCCACCGCCGTGCGGTGGAGGCGCAGAAGGCCGGCCGCTTCGACGCGGAGATCGTGGCGGTGGAGGTGAAGGCCAAGAAGGGCGACTCCACCTGGGTGCGCACCGACGAGAGCCCGCGCGCGGACAGCACGGTGGAGTCCCTTGCCAAGCTCAAGCCCGCCTTCCAGTCCGACGGTGGCTCGGTGACCGCCGGCAACGCCAGCTCGATCAACGACGGCGCCAGCGCGCTGGTGGTCGCGGACGAGGACTGGGCGCGCGCCCAGGGCCTGAAGCCGCTCGCCCGCATCCTCGGCTACACCACGGGCGGCCTCGCGCCCGAGTGGGTGATGATGGCCCCGCAGGTGGCGACCGAGAAGCTGTGCGCGATGCTCAAGCTCGGCGTGCAGGACTTCGACCTGCTGGAGATGAACGAGGCGTTCAGCGTGCAGATGGTGGCCCTGCAGCGCGAGCTGAAGGCGGACCCGCAGCGCTGGAACGTGAACGGCGGCGCCGTCGCCCTGGGGCACCCGATCGGCTGCTCGGGTGCGCGCGTGCTGACGACGCTGCTGCACGCGATGCAGCAGCGCAAGGTGGTCCGCGGTGCCGCGGGCCTCTGCCTCGGCGGCGGCAATGCGGTCGTGATGGCCGTGGAAGCGATCTGATCCCATGAGTTCCAACCCCTACCTCCCCAAGGCCGTCGCCGTCGTCGGCGCCGGCACCATGGGCAATGGCATTGCCCAGACCTTTGCCACCTGCGGCGTCCCCACCTTCATGGTGGACGTGAAGCAGGAGTTCCTCGACCGCGGCCTGGCGACGGTCCACAAGAGCCTCGACAAGTTCGCGCAGAAGGGTTCGCTCTCGGCCGAGCAGGTCGCCGCGGCGAAGGCGCGGCTCACGGCCACGACCAACACCGACTGCATGGCGGGCGTGGACCTCGTGGTGGAGGCGGTGACCGAGAACCTCGCGGTGAAGACCGAGATCTTCCAGACCGCCGACCGCATCGCGCCCGCGGGCGCGATCCTCGCTTCCAACACGTCGTCGATCTCGATCACGGTCCTGGGTGCGAAGACGAAGCGCAGCCGGCAGGTGATCGGCATGCACTTCATGAACCCCGTGCCACTGATGAAGCTGGTCGAGGTGATCCGTGGCAACGACACCTCGGACGAGGTGACGCGCGCGGTGGTGGAGTGGTCCAAGGGCCTCGGCAAGGTCCCGGTGGAGGCCAACGACTACCCCGGCTTCGTGGCCAACCGCATCCTGATGCCGATGATCAACGAAGCCGCCTTCTCCCTCATGGAGGGTGTCGCCACGCGCGAGGCGATCGACGAGATCATGAAGCTCGGGATGAACCATCCCATGGGCCCCTTGACGCTCGCCGACTTCATCGGCCTCGACGTGTGCGTGAGCATCCTCGACGTGCTGCACCAGGGGCTGGGTGACGACAAGTACCGTGCCTGTCCGCTGATGCGGCGGTTGGTGCACGCCGGCCACCTGGGCCGCAAGACGGGCAAGGGCTTCTACGACTACTCGGCAGGCAAGTGAGACGAGCGTCATGACCGCGATCACCGACAAGGCTGCGATGGCCTCCCAGGTCGTCGACTTCGAACTCTCGCCCGAGCTCCTCGCGTTCCGCGACAAGGTGCGCGGCTACGTGAAGGAGCACCTCGTGGGCAAGGCCGCCGCGTTCGACGCGGAGGTCAAGTTCCCGCGGGAGGCCGCCATGGCGGCCGCGCGGCTGGGGCTGATGAACATGACCGTTGCGCGCCAGTACGGCGGCAGCGACATGGGCAACCTCGCGAGCTGCGTGATGCTGGAGGAGGTCAACGCGGTGTGCCCCTCGACCGGGGTGACGATCAGCGTGCACAACTCGCTGGTGAACTCGCTCACCAACAAGTGGGCGAGCCACGAGCAGAAGGCGAAGTACTTCCCCAAGCTGGTGACCGCCGAGTGGCTCGGCGCGTACTGCCTGAGCGAGGCATACAGCGGCTCGGACGCCGCGGCCCTGCGCTGCGAGGCGAAGAAGGACGGCGACCACTACGTGATGAACGGCGCCAAGCTGTGGATCACCACGGGCTCGGAAGCAAACCTCTTCATCGTGTTCGCGCGCACGGGTCCCGACCGCGTGAAGGGCATCAGCGCCTTCTTGGTCGAGAAGTCGTGGCCGGGCGTTGGCGTGGGCAAGAAGGAGCGCAAGCTCGGCCTGCGCGGCTCGCCGACGACGGAGATCGTGCTCGAGAACGTGCGGGTGCCCGCTGCCAACATGATCGGCAAGGAAGGCGAGGGCTTCACGATCGCGCTCGACACGCTGGACGGCGGCCGCCTCGGCATCGCCTCGCAGGCGCTCGGCATCGCGCGCAGCTGCATCGAGATGATCCGCGACGGCCTCAACGCGCAGGTGGACGCGAAGGGCAAGCCCAACGCTTCGCAGCCCGACCAGTGGACGGTTGCCGACCTGGTGGCGGAGCTGGACGCAGCGCGCTTCATGACCTGGCGCGCGGCCACGCTGCGCGACCGCAGCATTCGTTGCAGTGCCGAAGCGGCGATGGCCAAGCTCCTGGCGTCGCGGTTGTCCAACAAGGCGGCGCGTGCGGCCGTGAGCATCCTCGGGCAGGCTGGCGCCAGCGGCGCGAGCGCTGCGGAGCGCATGCTGCGCGATGCGCGCATCACGGAGATCTACGAGGGCGTGACGGACATCCAGCGCCTGTGATCGCCCGCAACCTGATGGCACCGGCATGAGCTCCACCGTCCCTCCCACGGGCGGCACCCCGGCCTGGGGTGGCGCGCCCGCGCTGCCGCAGTACGCGCCGCCGCCGCGCGAGAACCGCTCGGTGTCGTTCTTCGTGGCCATCTTCTTGGGCCTGTTGCTGCTGGTGTCGGCCGGCCTCAACGTCGTGCTGCTGCTGCTCTCGCTGGGC
>JBEGVB010000098.1:0-3675 GCA_041178545.1 Planctomycetota bacterium | reverse complement strand
ACTACAGCCCCACCACGCAGAGCACGGCCGCGACGATCGTGGGCGTGTCCGAGGGCAACGCCGTGGCCTCGGTGCCAGGCAGCAACCTCAACCCCGGCCCGAACACCGCGTCCACGCGCCTCATCTACGAGCAGTTCACGGCCAACAACCTGGACCTCGGTGGCAAGGCCCTGACCTTCACGACCGCCGGCGGCGGCTACGTCCAGACGGCTGCCAACTGCGGTGCGTCCAACATCAACTACGGCACCGGCTGCGGCTCCCAGTTCTCGGCCTTCTACGAGTTGTTCCAGACCAGCCCGGCGGCCTCCGCCCAGCTGTCCAACAGCACGGTCACGCTGCTGCCCACGGGCACCAGCTACCTGATGACGTATGCCGCAGGCAACACCGTCGTCGCCCCCACGGCCGCGGCCTCGGTGCTGGCCCTCAGCGACGACACGCAGGTGGCAGTGACCCTGTCGACGGCCTTTGCGTATCCCGGTGGCACCACCACCCAGCTGCAGGTCTGCTCCAACGGGTTCGTATCGATCCCGCCCGGCAACGGCGTTCCGTACCAGCCCACGGGTGCCGCGTTCCTGGGCTTCGCCCAGAACTGCTGGGCAGCCTTCCACGACTTCTACCCCAACGACCCGAACGGCACGAGTGGCCAGATCAAGTTCGAGGAAGCGGGCGGCGTCGCCTACATCACGTGGGACAACGTCGAGAGCTACCCCCCAACGGTCGTCAACACCAGCACGGTGCAGTTCCAGTTCAACCTCAGCACCGGCGTGGTGAACATCGCCTTCGGCACCGTGGACGCGGTCGGCGGCAGCTCCTTCGGTGACCAGTGGCTCGTGGGCTATGCCCCGGGCTCGGCCACCCTCGACCCGGGCAGCCGCAGCCTCGCCACGGCCCTGCCGCTCGTCCTCCCCACGGCAGACGTGCCCGCGCTCGCCCTCGCCTGCGCCCCGAACCCGGTCATCGGCAACACCCTGACCTGGACCACGAGCAACATCCCGGCAAGCGCCAGCCTGTCGCTGCTCATGGTCAGCCTCGCCCAGGTCAACCCGGGCCTGCCGGTCCCCGGCACCAATGGCTGCTTCCAGCTGGTCGACCTGACCACGGCGGTCAGCTACCTGCAGATCGGCAACCCGTCCGCGACGACGTCACTGTCGATCCCCAACAACACTGGCCTGTCCGGTCTCCCGATCGCTTGCCAGGCGATCGCGCTGGACCCTGCCGCCAACCTGCTGGGCGCCATCACCAGCAACGGCGTCTCGTCGGTCATCGGCACGTTCTGACCGGCACGCAGTCCAGCTCCCCGAGCGGACTCCGTCACGGCCTGCGCGGCTCCCGCGCAGGCCGTGTGCGTTTTCGGGCAGGGTGCGCGCGCGTGGAGCGGGTCCTTCCGGTTGGACGCAAGCAAGCGAACGCGACACCGGGAAGGTGCCATGGTGCCAGTACTCATCTCACCTTGATGCAATAGGATTCCCTCATCAAAGCGGCCCGTGTTGCGCGGGCCGGGAACCAACGCCCGATCCAACACCTCGAGGAATCCATGAAGAAGGTCTTTGCCTGCCTCAGTGCCGCGTCGCTCTTCGTCACCACGGTCAGTGCCCAGTGTTTTGAATCAAACTTTGGCACCCAGATCCTCACCGGCGATGACACCCTTTCCAGCGTCCAGCCCATGAACATGACGTTCCCCATGGGCGCAGCGACCTACGACGCGATCCAGTTCAACACGAACGGAGTGGCCTATCTCACCAACGGAACGACGTTGGCCACGGGCACCTCCGCCACCGGCTACTCGAGCTCGGCAGCGACCATGGTCACGAACCTCCGCGGCGCAGCAGGCGCCTCGCCCCGCATCGCCGTGTACTGGCGCGACCTCAACCTGACCGTTGCCAACAACGGCGGCGTGTTCCTCAACAACACGACCCCCGGCAAGATCGTGCTCACCTGGAAGAACGCGGTGCACTTCGGCCAGACGTCACCGGTGTTCACGGTGCAGGCCCAGTTGCTCTCGACCGGCGAAGTCCGCATGTACTACGACCAGCGCTGCAACAACACCGCAACCTGCCCGATCGTGGGCGTCTCCGCCGGCAATGCGATCGCGGATCCGCTCGCAAGCAACCTGCTGACGGGTGCTTCCAGCACGTCGCTGATCATGTACCAGACGTTTGGAACGCTGAACACCTTCAACACCTTCCAGAACAAGTCCCTGTCGTTCGTGCCCAACGGATCGGGCGGCTACACCGAGACCTCCAGCGACTGTGTGGCGGCCCAGCATGTCACCTACGGCTCGGGCTGCGTGTTCCGCTCCGCCACGTTCTACGAGAACTTCCCCGCGAACACGATCGACCTCTCCAACACCAGCATCCGCATGACCCCGGACGGCAGCGGCAATGGCTACATCATCACCCCGGGTATCGGCACCAACTACACCCACACCGTGCCCGGCCTCGGCCTCGGTGACGACCAGAATAGCAACTTCCCCCTGCCGGTCCTGTTCAACTATCCCGGTGGCTCCACCGGGGCCCTGACCATCTGCTCCAATGGGTTCATCTGGATGCAGCCCAACGTGTCCACGGACTTCTCGCCGACCACGGCTGAGATCTTCAGCAACGCAGCACGCGTGATGCCCATGTGGTGTGACGGCGTGCCCGACGGCGCGACCAACGTGAACAACGTGTTCGCGGAAGTGAATGCAGCCACCAACAAGGCCTACGTGACGTGGGTCAACGTGCCGATCTTCGGCGGGGTCGGCGGCACCATGAACGTGCAGACCGAGTTCGACCTCACCTCGGGTGCCATCGAGTTCCGCTACGGATCGATCTCCTGCGGCAACGTGTCCATCGTCGGCTGGACCCCCGGCTCGACCTTGTCGACGGTCAACGCGGGGGGCAAGGACCTGTTGGTGGACGTGCCCGCGGGCTTCACGGTCTCCAGCCCCGAGCAGTCGGGCCTGGCCCTCGCTGCTGCCCCGGCTCCCGTCCTCGGCACCTCGGTGACCTACACCACCAACAACATCCCCTCCACTGCGAGCATCTCGCTGATGCTGCTGAGCTTCCAGCGCGTCAACCCGGGCCTCGCAATCCCTGGTGCCCCGACCTGCCAGCAGTTGATCGACCTCTCGGCAACGGCCAACTACCTGCTGCTGCCTTCGGCTGGCACGGCCACCCAGGTGCTGACCCTTCCCAACAACCCAGGCCTCGCCGGCTTGCCGGTTGCAGCCCAGTCGTTCTCGCTGGACGCCACCCAGAACCTGCTGGGCGTGGTGTCCTCGAACGGGGTGTTCTCGGTGCTGAACGCCTTCTGACCGTTCGGACCGCGCCAACGGCCCCCTTGCGGTACGCACCGCAAGGGGGCCGTTTCGTTTGCCGAGAGCCGAACCACGGACAGCTCCCGCGCTCGCCAAGGGTGAGTTCCCCGCCCATGGCCTCCCGGCTCCCCTCACCGTGGACCCAGTCTGCGGCGGTTCGTCCCCCCCGATTGCAGACGCGAGCGCACCGCCTCAGCGGCTGCGGTAGCGGTCGAGCGCGACGGCCACGACGATGACCGCGCCAACGATCATCTCTTGCACGTAGTTGCTCACGTCGATGAGGTCGCAGCCGTTGGCGAGGATCGCCATGAGCAGCGCACCGAGGAGCGAACCGAGCACCGTGCCCTCGCCACCGGCGAGGCTGCCGCCGCCGATCA